>JBJFHK010000182.1:0-44326 GCA_051893535.1 Eubacterium sp.
GAACCTCAGCCTTCCAAGCTGATGGCGTGAGTTCGATTCTCATCATCCGCTCCATATGCTCAGATAGCTCAGTCGGTAGAGCAAAGGACTGAAAATCCTTGTGTCACTGGTTCGATTCCAGTTCTGAGCACTTTCACACAGCCCTCTGGAGCTTCGCGCCCAGGGGGCTGCGCTTTTTTATGCAGGCGTATCCGGGCGCTGGATCTGTCTGAACGACAGGCTGGAGTTGTGGAACAGCTACCAGGGGATACTTGAATTTGTTTGACAATAATGATAAAAGTATATACAATATATATACAAAGGAGGCGGCAGACATGAGAGCTACATTATCAAAATGGGGAAATAGTGCAGGTATTCGTATTCCTGCTGCATTTCAGGAAGAGCTTGGTTTTCATGCCGGCGATGAACTTGAACTTACAATTGAAAATAATGAACTTATCATTTCCAAACCCGCAGAAACGGCAAAAGATGTCATTGAACAGTTTTATCAGAAACCCTATGAGGACGTCGTCAGAATGAATGTGAGAGATGATGAATTGGACTGGGGAGAAGATGTCGGAGATGAGGTGATTGAATGATGTACAAACAGGGCGACATTGTGTTTGTCCCGTTCCAGCCGACACGCGGTCATGAGCAGAAGGGATACAGACCTGCTCTTGTCATTCAGAATTCATCGGTTACCAATGCATTAAGAAGCTGTGTGATTGTCCTTCCGATTACCACATCTAAAACAAGACTTCCATTTGAGGTTGACCTGGATGAGCGTACAAAAACCAAGGGGCATGTTCTCTGCAGGCATATCCGGGCGCTGGATCTCTTTGAAAGACAGGCAGAAGTTGTGGAACAAGTGCCAGATGATATACTGAGAAAGTGCATCTCATATGTAAAACTTCTGGTCAGTTATGATGATTAAGAAGCTGTTATTCAGAGAACAGAGCCGCCGGCGATCCGGTGGCTCTGTTTTAGTAAGGGGATAATAAATAATATATTGACATATCGGTAAAAATAGATATAATATAGGCGTAGAGAATAAGAAACAACTGCAGGGATATCGATGCATCAATAGAAGCAGCTCTGCAGCCTGTAATATCGACAATTCTAGATATATAATTATGACAAGAGACAAAGGCCCAGGAGGCCGAAGAAAAGGAGAACAGATCATGCATTTTACAAGTACAGTAGTCAGACCGCCATATGAAGCAAGAAGCGCATATTTACAGGTAACCAGCGGATGCAGCCATAACCACCAATGCATCGATCATCACCTCGATTTACGGACATCTTCCTGAACAGAAAGAGGAAATGATCGGCCGCCTGGATAAAATCTACAATTCTTACGGTGAAGACGGTCTGCGGAATATGAGAGACTCCCTTGAGATGATCTAATTATAAACAAGTCCTCCCAATTAAATTTCCACATAGAATGCTCTCTTTATGAGAAGCAGTGAATCAACAGAACTGCTTCTCATAAAGGGAGCAGTTTTAATCTATAAATAGAAAAAACCATCCGGTATTATTCGCTGCCGCTGCCGTGCATAATATTTGTCAGTCTTTTACCCCGGCTATAGGGTTTTTGAAAATGAATAGAGGGCGGCAGACAAATAATCCCTCGAAATGCAAGTCTTTCAATGGTTACAGATGTCGAACGCTGAAAATAATCCTGCGGCAGCAATTTAGTTCAAATATTAAAAGCAGCAATTATTTACCTGTTAAGGAAAAATAATTGCTGCTTGTTCGTGTTTCGTATAAGTCAGGCATTTACACAGTCGCTGATTAGCCCGGAATTTATACAATCGCCTGTTACCCCAGCATTTTTACGGCCGCCCTGGCTGCCGCCGCGGCGTCATCGGTATATCCGTCGGCACCGATCTCGTCACAGTATTCCTGTGTAACCGGAGCGCCGCCGATCAGAATTTTTACCTGATCACGGATTCCGCGTTTTCCGGCTTCTTCCACGACACGTTTCATTTCCGGCATGCTGGTAGTCAGAAGCGCGGAGCAGGCGATCATATCCGCGTCCTTTTCAATCGCCGTCTGCACAAAAGTTTCGGCGGAGATATCGGTGCCCAGGTCGATGACTTCCAGTCCGCTTCCCTCCATCATGATCTTTACCAGATTCTTTCCGATATCGTGCAGGTCGCCTTTAACGGTCCCCAGAATGACGCGTCCTTTCGGCTCTGCACCTGCGTCCTGAACCAGATGCGGCTTCAGAATATCTGTGGATGCAACCATGCAGCGGGCTGCCATGATCATTTCCGGGACAAATACCTTATTCGCGGAGAATGCCTCTCCGACAGCGTTCATGCCGGCGATCAGGCCTTTATTCAGGATGTCTTCCGGAGCGACGCCTGCATCCAGAGCTTTTTTCGTCAGAGATACAACCTTAGCCTTGCGTCCCTTCTGAAGTGCCTGAGAAAGAAGATCCGTCAGGCTGTTATCAGAAGAGGAGGCAGCCGCAGAATTTCCGTCTGCAGAGAGTCTGTCTGCAGAATTTCCGGCAGCGCTGGAAGCAGCGGATGCAGAAATGGCCTGTGCATCCGGTCTGCCGGAGGCAGAAATACCAGATGTGCCGGAGGCAGAGCTGCCAGATAGGCCAGAGGCAGAAGACACGCTGCCCGTCAGCCCGTTCTGCCCCTTGCTGCTGCCGGCCGCAGGTGATTTTTGTCTGTGTACAGGCGCTGTGTAGAAGCGCGGAAAATGCATTTCCTCGTTATAATTCTGAATCTCGCTGTCGATAACCGGGTCGACATGCGGGAAGACGGTGCCCGGAACGCCGTAGGTGATGCAGGGGATGAAGTGGCCGTAGGGACAGTCCTGATTCAGTGTCCGGCGGACGTAGCTACGGATTTCTTCCTCTCTGGCATCTGCGCGGTCGATGGCGGCTCCGATTCCGCCCATCAGCACCAGACGGCCGTCCATGTGACCCAGAACTTCCGGAATGTTGTTTTCCGGTAGCGCGCCCTGCCAGACCTGAATGCCGATTTCCGCCATGTCGTCTAGGATCGGGACCAGGTAGGAGTCTGAGTGGTGGATGGCGATGACGCCGCGGGAACGGATGTAACCGTAGAAGCGCTCATACGGTTCTTTAAAGAATTCTCTCCACATCTCCGGCCTGAAAAACAGCGCGTCTTTGGCGCCCCAGTCATCGTGGGAGAGGATGGCTTCCGGATGAAGGCCGTCGATCAGTTCCCTGACGTACTGCAGACGGTATTCCGTAATGGTTTCAATCAGATCGTGCATCTCATCCGGGTATTCGTAAAGATAGGCCAGAACGTCCGCGAAGGGGATCAGAAAATGACACTGCTCAAAAATTCCTGTTCCCATAAATCCAGTCAGAAGTTTTTCATGATGAGGGTCGGCCGCGCGGGCTTTCTCGCGGCATTCTTCCCAGCCGGTCTGGACGTTGGCATGGATGTCCGGCACATGAACGTAATCGCGCCAGTGCGTGATATCCTTAATCACCTTCGTATCGTCTGTAACGTGCGGCATGGCGCCCGGTGCGTCTTCCGGCCAGTCAATGACCGTCCCCCAGCGGTCGCGGCTCGTTGTTCCCTTTTTGCGGTTTCCTCTCAGATAGGCGTTGATCGGGTCGTAGAGAACCAGGTTGATTGCTTCATACTGGTCCAGTACGCGGTCAGGGCGTCCGTCTTTTTTCAGCAGCTGCAGAAAATTTTCTCTCGGTGTCATCATGTTTCAGCTTACCTCTGTCATTTCTTCTTTCAATATCTTAGTTGTTGCTTTCCTGGCCGGATCGGGCCTTCTTCGAAATCCTGCTGCCGGCAGCCGCTAATCCGGCTTTCGGTTTTCCGGCTGTCCGTCATCCGGGAATCAGGCCCCTGGTCAGGCGCGCTTCCCTTCCGGATGGAAGAGAATGCAGGATGTGTATGTGATTGTATTTTCCCCATAGCTGTACTTCATGCCGGATTTTTCCAGAACATCAGTAATCAGAAGTCCGTAAGCCTCCATAGAGGGAAATGCCCGGTCCGGGTGGCGGCAGGGCCTGTCCGGGTATGTACAGCGGCGGCAAAGGGTACAGGTGCCAGCGCCCATGGGCAGGATGTCCCCGGCGGATATTTTTGCCTGGCGGATGAAGGTGTTGAACCTCTTTTTATGGATCGTCTCCAGATCTTTCATGCTGTCGAAATCCAGGGGGTCACGGAGTTTTCCCGTTGTCTGCACCAGAATTCCGGCCTGATAGCGGGAGGCGCGCTTCTGGATATTCTGAAGGCTTCCGCAGGCCGGAGGGCAGGTCCAGCGCGTGTTCCAGGCACTGCAGCGGTTATCTTCACACATTTTCCGGACTTCCTCACGGAAAATCAGCGCATTCATATTCAGTTTTCCAATATGATTGAATCCGATTTCCTCTGCGAGCTGCTCCAGTCTGTCTCCGGTCATCCGCTCCCTCCTGTGCTTGACAAGTATTCTTTCTCTTGTGTAAGATAAACATATTATACCCCATTGAAATTGTATATAATAGATAGAAATAGCAGTTGAATATTTGGAATTTTATTTCCGGCAGAGATTTTAAATGCCGATGGAATAAAAAAGGCAAGAGGAAGCGGCGATGATTGAAGTCAGGATCCTGCAGAATGGACAGGAGAAGATACTGGAAGCGGAAGAAGGGGAGATTCTTCTCCGGCTTCTTCAGAAAAATAAAATATTTATTCCGGCAGCCTGCGGGGGAAACGGGACCTGCGGAAAATGCCGGGTGGATATTATCCGCAGAGGAAACGGATCAGAAAGAGAATCGCTTCTGGCCTGCAGAACACGGGTAGAAGAGAATATGACCGTAGTGCTGAAAGCCTGGTCAGAAAACGATATTCTTACAGAAGGGGCGGAAAATCCATCTGCTTCGGAAGTGGAAAAGTCCACTGCGAACAAAAGCAGATCTTCTGTGTCAATGTCCGGGTCTGGCCAGACTGGATCCGGACGGGGTCCGTCTGGTCAGATGCGGTATTCTGCTGCGGCAGATCTGGGAACGACGACGATAGCGGCGGCTCTGGTTCAGATGGGGGATGAAGGAAAATCAGCCGCCGTCTGCCGCCGGGGATCCTGGAACCGGCAGGCGGCCTATGGCGCGGACGTAATTTCCAGAATCCAATATATTATTGAACATTCGGACGACGGACTTGAGATATTGATGGATACGGTGCGTGATCAGATCCTGGAAATGATTCTGGACATGTGCCGGGAGAGAAAAATCAACACATCGCAGATAGACGATCTGTATATTGCGGGAAATACAATTATGCAGCACATCTTTTTCGGCATTTCACCGGTTTCCATCGCATCGGCGCCCTTTACTCCGGAAACTCTGTTTCTGGAAGATGAATCGCCTGATTACGATGAAATAATGCAGCCGTTTTCTGCCGAATGGAAGGATGTTTTTCCCTCCATGAAGGTGTATGCAGCACCCTGCGCAGCCGGTTATGTGGGAGGAGATATATTATCCGGACTTTCTGCCTGCGGAATCTCCGAAGAAGAAGGTCAGAGTCTCTTCCTGGACATCGGCACTAACGGGGAAATGGCAATCGGTGGAAAAAATGGCCTTCTCTGCTGCGCAGTGGCTTCCGGGCCGGCCTTTGAAGGGGCGCAGATTGAGTGCGGCATGACGGCATCCGCGGGAGCAGTTTCTAAGATTGCAATGAAAAACGGGAAACTGGAACTTGGTGTGATCGGCGGCGGAGAGCCTTCCGGAATATGCGGATCCGGGCTTATTGATCTTCTTGCAGTCCTGCTCGAGAGCGGGGCTGTGGATGAAAGCGGCTGCTTTCTGCCGCCTGAGGAGGCTGCGGAAGAGGCGGATCCGGCCATTGTTCCTTACATTCGGGAAGATGAGGACGGAAATGGAATGATCGTCCTCAATGAGCAGCAGAATGTACGCTTTACGGCAAAGGATGTCCGGAAGCTGCAGCTGGCCAAGGCAGCGGTCGCGGCGGGAATTGAGGTTCTGATGAAAGAGTCCGGTGTGCGGGCTGAGGAGGTTCAGCATCTCTACCTAGCTGGCGGATTCGGAAAACATGTGGATCTGAAGAGTGCGGCGCGGATCGGGATGTTCCCGGAGACTCTGGCAGACAGGGCGGTGTATCTGGGAAATGCATCCCTTCTGGGCATGGAGAAGGCCTGTGCGGACCACAGTGCCTATGCGGGCATGCAGGAAATCACGACGCAGTGCAGATATCTGGAGCTGTCCGGAAATGCGGCGTTTAATGATGCATATATCGGACAGATGATGTTCGGTGAAGAAACTGACGAGGAGGAATAATCTATGGAAGTCTATTTTCCTTTAATTCTGGACGGAGCGACGGGAACGCAGCTCCAGGAGCGCGGCTATGACGGATCGGTGTGTGCGGAGCAGTGGGTGCTGGAACATCCGGAGGCAATCATCGACCTTCAGACAAAATATATTGCGTCAGGATCAGACGTGATTTATGCGCCGACCTTTGGCGCCAACCGGGTAAAGCTGGAAGAGAACGGCATTTTCAACAAGACGAAAGAATATAACGAGAGGCTGGTCGCTTTATCACAGAAGGCGGTGAAAGAAGCCGGTGCGGAGGGCCGCGTCCTGGTTGCGGGCGACATTGCGCCGACGGGAAAGTTCCTGACCCCGATGGGAGATGCGCGGTTTGAGGATCTGTATGATATTTATTATGAGCAGGTATCCGCGCAGGAAGAGGCCGGAGTGGATATGTATGTAATCGAGACGATGATGACCGTGTCTGATGCGAGAGCAGCGCTTCTTGCGGTAAAGGCAGTCAGTGACAAGCCAGTTCTGGTATCCTTTACCTGTGACGAAAAGGGTAAAACGGTTACCGGTTCGGACATTGCCGCAGTTCTGGATATTTTCCAGGGAATGGGCGCGGATATCTTCGGCATGAACTGTTCTGTAGGACCAGAAGATATGCTGAAGCAGATGAAGCGTCTTCACGGATACGCGCAGATTCCGCTGTCGGCAAAGGCCAATGCGGGCATGCCGAAAACCGTTGACGGAAAATCCGTCTATGACTGCCCGCCAGAGCGTTTTGCGGCGGTACAGTATGCGTTTGCCAATGCGGGAGTCTGCTGTTTCGGCGGCTGCTGCGGAACAGGGCCGGAGCATATCCGTGCCATGAAGAAGGCTTCCGAAGCCTTTAAGCTGACGCCGCCGGATCCGGCACAGCTGCGCGGCCGTCTGCCACTGGCAACGGAAAAGGAAGTTTTCCCGCTTCCTGCGGATGTGCAGATTCCAGAGGCACTTTCCTGTAATGCGGATCTTGCCGCGGCCCTGGAAGAAGCGGAGGAAACGGCAGATCCAGTAGTGGCTGTAAGGATTCGGGGGACAGAAGAACTGGATGATTTTGCGGATGCCCAGTATGCGGTGAAAAAGCCGCTCTGTATTCTTACAGAAGATGAGAAAACACTGGAAGGCGTCCTCAGGGAGTATCAGGGAAGAGCGATGTACGAGGGAAATTTACCCGAGAAGCTACTTTCCCGCATGGCGGAAAAATATGGTCTGATTTATTAATAAGAAGTATGCAGGGCATCGCTGCGCGGCTGATCATAATCGTGCAGCGATGTTTTTCTATGTGGAGCTTTCGGTGAAATGCAGAGGAAGACATGGACTAAGCCAGCTGGTTAAAAGGTAAAATACAGACTGCCTGCAGACTGTGTACGGCTGTACAGATGTACATGCAGATGTCCGGCAGAATTCCGATTATGCATAAAAATGTATAATATGCAGATGCTGACCGCCGATAAAAATTTACGAATGTAAAATTATATGCACGGTAAGCAGATATTGTAAACTTCTGTTCGCAGTTTCCCCTTTCTTTTTCAACATCAGCGAAATGCCTTGATTCAGGCGGTCCAGCGCCTTTTCCACATGGATAATTAAAATCGTATACAATTTCTTGAACAGGAAGTTGTGGATTGCGGGAAAGTGAATTATGGTTGAAATTTCAATAGTATTTGTCGAAAATAAAAATTGTCAATAGAAAGTTATCCACAATTTTCTGCATGTGCATAAATCAAGTTTGTTCTTTTGGTAAATAAATGGTTAAATGTGGAGAAGTCCTTTTTCATATGAGGGGGCAGGAAGCGGATTATCATTTTCAACTGTAAATCTTTCCACAGGGATTTGTTCGCAATCCCAGAATGTGAATTCTGAAAAGTTGCAAGAATATACGCCGTATATGCATAATCTTTTTCCGGGAGAAGAAAGTTATGCACGAAGGTTATCCGCAGCAACTAGGTATAGTTGGTGATAAAAAAACTGCAACAAGATCTGGTAGGCAGTGCGGATAAATGTGTTTTCCTCTTGCGTATTTCTTTTGTCAGAGAAGAAAAAACGGTTTTCCACAGGAAATCGTGGAAGGGATTGGAACTGTGCTTAACTGCAGCAGGAATTTTCAGAGAAAAAATCAGGCATCTGATGGTATAATGGTCTGAAAGACGATAGAATAGTTTGTCTGCTGAGCGCAGAGGACGATTCCCCTGGAGAAAAATATGGAGGAAAAGATATGCGAAAATTAGTCGGAGTACTGGATTTTGCAACGGAAGAAGAGAAAAATATGATCCGGAAAACCGCAGAGGAGTGCGGATTTTCTGTTGAACTGTATGATGTGCCGGAAGAGGCGGATGGAAAGGTCTCAGACTGTGAAATTCTGCTCTGCCGCACGCCGCAGCTGATTCCGCAGGCAAAGGCAGCAAAATGGATCGCCAGCACCAATGCGGGTGTGGATCCGTATCTTAAACCTGGCGTGATGACGGATGACAGTCAGATCCTGACGAACAGCGCAGGCGCATATGGCGTGACGATTTCTGAACATATCATCATGGTTACGCTGATGCTGCTGAAACGTCTTCCGGAGTATCAGAGATATATGGAGAAGAAAGAATGGAAGGGCGGGCTGATGATCCGTTCCATTAAGGGCAGTCGTGTGACATTTCTCGGAACCGGAGATATCGGAAAAGAAACGGCCGCAAGAATGGCCGCGATGGGTGCCAGTGAAATCACCGGCCTGAATCACAGCGGACATCCGGCAGGAGATGCCTTTACACGGACCGATGCAAGCAGTCAGATCGACCGTTATCTCCCGGATACGGATATTCTGATCTGCTGTGTTCCGGATACAGCGGAAACGAGAGGCATGATCGGAGAAAAACAGCTGCAGGAGCTTCCGGAAACGGCTTATCTGATCAATGTGGGCCGCGGAAGCCTGATTGACCAGGATGCTCTGGTGGAGGCACTGAACAGCAGAAGCATTGCAGGAGCTGCACTGGACGTCATGACTCCGGAGCCGCTCAATGAAGATAATCCTCTCTGGGACGCAGAGAACTGCATCCTGACTCCGCATATTTCCGGCAATATGACTCTGGGATATACGGCTTACCGCTGCATTGAGCTGTTCTGCGACAATCTGAAGCGTTATGCGGCAGGAGAGCCGATGCATAATATCGTAGACAGAAAACGCGGATATTAATGAACGGATCTGCAGCCGGAGAAGGCGCCGTATACAGGCTGCTGTCGTTTTCAGGGAAATTCTGCATCTCCTGTTTATCGGCCGGACATACTGAGGATAAATCGCGATTCTGTTAGAAGAAGGCCGGCGTCATGCTCCAGATGGAGACACATTCTTTATCCGAGCGGTTCAGGTATTTATGCGGCTCTGTGGATTTGAAGGTAATGCTGTCTCCTTCTTCAAGGACGATTTCCTGATCGCGGATGCGCACGATCATCTCTCCCTCCAGGACAACACCGCACTCTTCCCCTTCATGGGAGACCAGGTCCATGGCGTCTTCTTCAATGATCTGCCCCGGCTGAATGCAGACTCTGCACATATCCAGCATGCGGGCAGGATCGGCAGGAGTGTAAAGTGTGTATTCCGTGTGCCCTTTATCGGTGATCAGTTTCCGCTGTGAACCGTTTTTCACGACATGATGCGTCGGTGCCTCTGCTTCTTCGAAGAAGTAGGAAATGCTGGTTTCCAGCGCCTGTGAAAGTCTCCAGAGTGTAACGACTGATGGGACAACCTTATCGTGCTCAATCTGGCTGATCAGACCGGTGCTGACCTGTGATGCCTCAGAAAGAGCGGCAATGCTCATCTTTTTCTTTCCCCGGAGTTCTTTCAGACGGGAACCGACTTGAATATTTTCGATTTCTTTTCCTTCTTTCATGTTTTCTGGATTCCTTCCTCAGCGTTCCTGAAGCGCGAGACGGACGGCGTGGAAAGCGCCGTGGATTCCCGCGTCATTTTTTAAGTCTGCTGTCTGGATCACTGCTTCACGGGATGCGTGGAAGCAGTTCTTTAAGAATGATTCTTTAATTGGCTGGAGGATAATATCGCCTGCTTCGGAAATTCCGCCGCCGATCAGAAAGGCATCTGGATCGACCACTCCGGAAATGTACGCCAGTGCTCTTCCGATCATTTCTCCTGCATATCTTGCGGCGTCCAGGCCGAACGGATCGCCCTCCTTAGCGGCATCCAGCACATCCTTTGCGGTCAGTTCCGGAAGATGGCGGAGAACAGAAGGTGTATCAGAAAGATGCATCTGTTTTTCTGCCCGGCGTACGATTCCTCCGGCCGCCGCGTACTGCTCCAGGCAGCCCCGCTTTCCGCAGCCGCAGTATTCTTTCTCGGAGGAATTCATCAGGAAGTGACCGATTTCGCCGGCCCCTCCGAATGCGCCTTCCCGCAGATGGCCGTTCAGAATAATACCGCAGCCGATTCCGGTACCCAGTGTAATCAGAGCGATGTCCCGGTAATCTTTTCCCGCGCCGTCGTAATACTCGCCAAGTGCGGCGGCATTGGCATCGTTCAGCGCCTGAATGTACACACTGCTGAATCCTTTCTGCGTCATGAGGCTGCCTAACCGCTCTCTGAGATCGATCACGCCCCAGCCTAAATTTACGCAGCGGTTAATGATTTTTCCGTCAATTACCGGGCCCGGAACGCCTGCGCCGATTCCGCCCAGGGATGAAAGCGGAAGCTGAAGATACTGAAAGGTCTTTTCTGTTTCTTCAGCAATCTGTGTCAGAATAAAATCGCCGCTGTTTTCCAGCATAGTCTCTGTCTTCCACTGGTAAACACATTCTCCGGAATCAGTGAACAGACCGAATTTAATAAAGGTACCGCCGAGGTCGACGGCAAGGATATAGGGATGTCTCATAATTCTTATCCTCATTAACACCAGCATCTGGAAATATTATGGAATTAAGATTTTCAGAATGCCGGGATGGTATTGTCTTTATTCAGTTTATTCCTGCAAGATCTATTATACGCTGATTTTCAATTTACTTCTAGCATAATATAGTAAGTAAAAGTAACATATGCATCAGAATAACGGTGATTTTTTTACTTGTCTGGAAGGAGGATAATCGTATGGTGTATACAAGAATTCTCCGATATCCTTATTGAATTGCTATTAATACACAAAAAATCTAGTAAAAACTATTGACACACAACAAAACCGGGTGTAAAGTAAGTGCATAAATTAAATAAAGCACAGCGTTGATCGAGAAAAGTAGCGTTGAATGCCGGTTACAGTGATGGAAGGATAGTGAGAACTTCTGACGCAGGCGCTTCGTGAAGAACACTCGGGAGCTTTGAACAGAACGTCATTTATCAGTTCCCCGACATCAGTAAAGGGAGCAGGGACGGATGATCAGTAAGGGATACGAGTTGTGATCGTCATTTCACACGGGTTTGATAGAACTCAGAAAGGGATCATGCGTACAGCGTATGATAATTTAGGTGGCACCGCGGATAGCAGCTATTCGTCCTAACGTTTGGGACGAGCTGCATGCAATATATCCGGAGGTGTTTTTTACTATGTGTTCAATTATCGGTTTTGAGAAAAAGACTTACAGCCCAGAAGAGATTCAGCCATTCTTCCAGAGAACCAAATCCAGAGGACCGGACATGACGCGTTTCATGGAGACGCCGTCCGGATACCTGGGATTCCACAGACTTGCGATTATGGGTCTGGATGAATCCGGCATGCAGCCATTTACATTAGGATCCGATTCCATCGTATGCAACGGTGAAATTTACGGCTGGAGAAAGCTTAAGAAAAAACTCGATTCAAAATATCATTTTGTCAGTGAAAGCGACTGTGAGATTCTTCTCCCGCTTTACAACGAACTGGGAACAGACATGTTCAGAGAGCTTGGTTCCGAGTTCGCGCTGATTCTGTATGACGGACGACAGGATAAACTGATCGCCGCCAGAGATCCAATCGGAATCCGTCCTTTATACTATGGATATGACAAGATGGGCGGCATCGTATTTGCCAGTGAGGCGAAAAACCTGGAAGGCATGTGCGAGCGTATCAAGCCGTTCCCACCGGGACATTACTACATGGACGGAGAATTCCATTCTTATTTAGACATTACACACGTGACATCCGTGGTTAAGGAAGACCTGGACACAGTCTGCGAGCAGATCAGAGCCAAGCTCATTCACTCTGTTGAGGAAAGACTGGACGCAGATGCACCGCTGGGATTCCTCCTTTCCGGAGGACTGGATTCCAGCCTGGTATGCGCAATCAGCGCCAAAATCCTTGGCCGCAAGATCAGAACTTTTGCCATCGGCATGGAGAGTGACCCGATCGATCTGAAGTATGCCCAGGAAGCTGCCGACTTCATCGGCGCCGATCACACATCCTTCTACATGTCCAGAGAAGATGTCCTGGATGCACTTCCGGAAGTCATCAAACTCCTGGGAACCTGGGACATCACAACCATTAGAGCAAGCCTCGGAATGTATCTCTGCTGCAAGAAGATCCATGAAAACACAGATGTCAGAGTCCTGATGACCGGAGAAATTTCCGACGAGCTGTTCGGATATAAATATACGGACTTCGCTCCGTCACCGGAAGCCTTCCAGCAGGAATCCATCAAGCGTGTCCATGAACTTCATATGTATGACGTTCTCCGTGCAGACCGCTGCGTTTCCGTAAACTCACTGGAGGCCAGAGTGCCGTTCGGCGATACTGACTTTGTCCGTTACGTTTTGTCCATCGATCCGGACATGAAGATGAACCATTATAAGATGGGTAAATATCTGCTCCGCCACGCATTCGAAAAGGACCACATCCTGCCGGATGACATTCTGTGGAGACAGAAAGCCGCATTCTCCGATGCTGTCGGCCACTCCATGGTTGACGACTTGAAAGAGTATGCAGAGCAGTGCTACACCGACGACGAGTTCCGCCGCCTGAGCAGCAGATACAGCTACTGCCGTCCGTTCACCAAGGAAAGCCTGCTCTACCGCGAGATCTTCGAGAAATACTACCCGGGACAGGCACAGATGATCAAGGATTACTGGATGCCGAACCGCTCATGGGAAGGTTGCAACGTCGATGATCCGTCCGCGAGAGTACTCAGCAACTACGGTGCCAGCGGTAAATAGGGACAAAAATCAAATCGCAAGGAAGTAACGGGCTGACGGAAACAGGGAAGCCGCCAGTCCCGAGATGATAAAGACAAAAATTGTCCATCAGAAATAGGGAAGGGAAAGAGAAATGATAAAGAGAAACAGAACAGGAGGGGAAAGTTTTCCGCATCCTCCCTAAGGACGCAGAAAAATCCGCTGAACTATCTCAGTAAAACCAATTCAATTATTGTATAAAGGAATACAGGAGACCAACCTTATGGAAAAAGATCTTGAAAAAATGCCGGAACTGTTCGGTTCCATGGTATTCAACGAGGAAACAATGAAAGAAGAGCTTTCCGAGGCTTCCTTTACTGCCTGGAAAGAGTGTGTTACAGAGGGAAAGACCCTGGATCTGGCAACGGCCAATGAAATCGCCGAGGCCATGAAACAGTGGGCAGTTTCCAAGGGGGCGACACATTTCACCCACTGGTTCCAGCCGATGACAGGCGCTACAGCAGAGAAGCATGACAGTTTCATCCGTCCGACAGGCGGCGGAAAGATCATCATGGAGTTCTCCGGAAAAGAACTGGTCAAGGGCGAGCCGGATGCTTCTTCCTTCCCTTCAGGAGGACTGAGAAGCACATTTGAAGCAAGAGGATATACGGCATGGGACCCGACTTCCTTCGCATTCGTCAAGGAAGATTCCCTGTACATTCCAACTATTTTCTGCTCTTATTCCGGTGAAGCACTGGATAAGAAGATGCCGCTGCTGCGTTCCATGGAAGTGGTAAGCAATTCCGCAGTCCGCATCCTGCGTCTGTTTGGAGATACAGAGACAAAGCGCGTAACCGCTCAGGTCGGACCGGAGCAGGAGTACTTCCTGGTTGACAAAAAGCTGTACAACCAGAGAGAGGACCTGCGTCTGGCAGGACGTACTCTGTTCGGAGCAAAGCCGCCTCGCGGGCAGGAGATGGAGGATCATTACTTCGGAATGATCAAGCCGAGAGTTTCCGCCTTTATGGAGGACCTGGACAGAGAGCTCTGGAAAGTCGGTGTGCTCTCCAAGACCAAGCATAATGAGGTTGCGCCTGCTCAGCATGAGATGGCACCGATCTACAGCGATGCAAACACAGCATGCGACCACAACCAGCTGGCTATGGAACTGATGAAGAAAGTAGCGGACCGTCACGGATTCGTCTGCCTGATTCACGAGAAGCCGTATGAATACGTCAATGGATCCGGAAAGCATGACAACTGGTCTCTGTCTACAGATTCCGGAGAGAATCTGTTCAAGCCGGGCAAGACGCCGAGCAAGAATGCCCGTTTCCTCCTGTTCCTTGCAGCCTTTGTCAAGGGCGTAGATGAATATCAGGATTTCCTGAGAGCAACCGTAGCTTCTGCCGGAAACGATCACCGTCTGGGCGCTCAGGAGGCACCACCGGCAGTTATGTCCATTTTCCTTGGTGATGATCTGACTGCGGTAGTTGACGCACTGATCAACGATGACAAGACCTACCACGACAGCAAGAAGAAGACGCTGGAAATCGGCGTGGATGTTCTTCCGGAAATCCGTCAGGACAACACCGATAGAAACCGTACATCTCCAATGGCATTCACAGGAAACAAGTTCGAGTTCCGTATGCTCGGATCTTCTCAGTCCATTTCCGGACCGAACATCGTTCTGAATACTATGATGGCTGATGAGCTGGATCAGTTCGCTGACGAGCTGGAGAAGGCTGATGACTTCAAGAAGGCTCTTTCTGCACTGATCAAGCGCACATTTACAGAGCATAAGAGGATCATCTTCAACGGAAACGGCTACACAGACGAGTGGATCGCCGAGGCTGAGAAGAGAGGTCTCGCAAACCTGAAGTCTTCCGCAGAGGCTCTGCCGGCTTACGTGTCCGAGAAGAACGAGGCACTGATGATCCGTCACGGAATTTACACAAAGGAAGAGATGGACGCAAGAGGCGCTGTTCACATGGAGAACTACGCAGCCGTGCTGAACATCGAAGGAAGAACCATGGTCGACATGTCCAAGAAGCAGATTCTGCCTGCAGTATCTGCTTATGCCGGAAAGGTTGCAAAGAGAGCGGAGCTGAAGAAGGCTGCCGGCGCATCTGCAGCCTATGAGTCTTCTCTGGTCAAGGAACTCGGTGATCTGACCGACAAGCTGGCAGACAGCACGATTGCTCTGGAGAAGACACTGGATTCCGCTCCGGAAGGAGATAAAGAAGCAATGCTCTTCTTCCACGATTCTGTACTTCCTGCAATGGCAGAAGTCCGTGACTATGCAGACCAGCTTGAGGTACTGACCGATAAGGAAGCATGGCCGTTCCCGACCTATTCCGACCTGCTGTTCAGCGAGCGTTAATATAACAGCGAGATCTGTAATAGAAGCAATATCTGCGGCAGAATGAACGCTGCATAAGTGATGCCGGGAAATTTCCGGATTTTCAGGGGGATTCAGGGGTGAATCAGAAATCCGGAAACTTTCCGATCACAACAATATGAGAATTTGTCCATCAGAATAAGGGGTGTTCTGAGAGACAGGGAAATGTAATACCGCGCCGGCGGATCTGTGTAAGGGGCACAGATCCACTGGCGTGTTTTTTTTCGACTTCCGACCAGAAAGCTCTGCCGGCGGTCGGGAACTCAGTGTAAGCGGACGGGTTTCCCGACTGCAGAAAAGAAAAGTCGGGAAATCGCATGGATTGTATGCCGTTCCCGACCAGAAAAGACACAGGCACATTCAGATTATCCAGGAAAACTTCAGGACACTTCTTTATGATTATTTCTGACTGCCATGATTTTATCTCCCTGTAAAACAAAACCCCTGAGATTCCCATTGGTCCCAATCAGGCCTTAAGGTAATCTCAGGGGGTTTTCCGACAGAGAAGCCAGCTGCCGTTCTGCGGCCGCTTACTTTCTCTTTGTGAATTTGTCCACGATCTGCTGGATTCTGGCTCCGTGCGGCAGGTGGGCGATTTCTTCTTCGTTCAGGGCATGGACGGCAAGCGCCATGAAGGCGTAAACGATCATGCCGACGAGGATATCCACCACGGTGTTCAGATACAGGCTGGAGGTCAGCTTATACATGACAAAGTTGGTTCCCAGTACTGCGGCGCCCATGACGAGGGAGGCAATCAGAGGTTTTCCAAGGCTCCGGATGAGCTCCAGTTTTACTCCGGTGATGCGCTTCAGCGCGATGATGTCCAGGATAGACGCGAGGCAGTAGGAGCAGGTTGTTCCGATTGCGGCACCTCTGACGTTGATGGCGTGAACACCGGTCAGTGTCCAGGTGATGCAGATTTTCAGCGCGATTCCGATGAACAGGTTGATAACCGGAATATACTGCTTTCCAAGGCCCTGCAGCATGGATGTTGCGATGCTGACCAGTGCCAGGAAGAAGAAACTGATGGCATAGATCTGCAGGCAGGATGCAGCGGCCGGAGCGTGGCGTGCCTGGTCACCGTAGAACAGAATCAGGATCGGCTGTGCGATGACGATCATGCCGACGATACAAGGCAGAGAAATCAGCTGGGACGCGCGGAATCCGAAGATGCAGTCGCGCTCCAGAAGATTGTGGTCTTTCAGTTTCCATGACCGGGAAACCATAGGAACAATGGTTGCGGTCAGTGCCTGGATCAGAACCAGAGGAAAGCTGATAATCGGTGCAGCCATGGATGTCAGCTGACCATAGAGGTTTTTTGCAGCTTCGTAGCTGTATCCCATCCCGGTAAGGCGGTTCTGAACGATAGCAACGTCAATCAGGTTGACGATTGGCATGATGCAGGCTGCAAGGGTGATCGGGAAGGCAATCCAGATGATGCGCTTCAGGATCTTCTTACCGGATTCATGGACGGTGCTGTGGTCTTTTGCGACCTTGCGCGCCAGAATATGACGATACATAAAACGGATCCAGATCATCACCAGGAATCCGGCGAGGGCTCCGGCGGAAGCGCCCAGGCAGGCGCCTGCAGCTCCCTTCAGACGCAGTGCCTCGATGCCGGTGTACCCTTCGTTCAGTGAGTTCGGAAAGATCATTCCTTTAAACAGAAGATAGGCAGCGCCAAGACCGACGATGACACGGGCAATCTGCTCGGCGATCTGAGACAGTGCCGTCGGCTGCATGATCTGCAGACCCTGGAAGAAGCCTCTGTAAGAGGACATGATCGGGACGAACAGAAGAGCCGGCGCAGTGGCCTTCATAGAAAGCGCTGAGGTCTGAATGCCGATGGCCTTTGCAATCGGGTCTGCGAAGAACCAGAGGATCAGGAATCCAGTGATTCCGATGCCCCACATCAGAAGGCGGGCAATATGGAAGACTCTTCCCGCTTCCTTGTATTCCCCGACCGCGCAGCGCTCAGAAACGAGCTTGGAAATCGCGACCGGGATACCGGATGTGGCAACAATCAGGAGAAGACTGTACACATCGTAAGCCGGTGTGTAGTCAGCCATTCCGGATGCTCCGATCCACCGGGTCAGCGGAATACGGAAAGCAAATCCGAGAAGTTTTACGATGATTCCCGCGGCGGCCAGTATCGCTGCGCCGCCCACAGCTGAATTTTTTCTAGACATATGTTTTCCTTATTATTCTCAGAGAAACAGTTTTGGCACGCATCTGTTCGTCATTCGGGCGGCGCGGAAAAACCGCACCCTCCTGTGATTGAACGCATTGAAGCGCTCTGCAGACTATCTGCAGTACCGAATTTCTACTATAACATGAATGACGCACTCGTATATGATTTTTTTGTGACTTTTCCTCATTTCCTGCAGAAAATCCTGCAGATATCGGAAAATCACCATCATTTTCTTTTGACGTTCTGTAAAGCGTGGTAAGATGTAATCATATTGCCTGCATGTGGAATCGTCCATATTACAGGCAGACATCAGCATGTATCTAAGAGAATCTACCAGAAATCGGGAAAAAAATCAATGAAATATCTGTATTCCTTTAATTCGTTTATTGAAAAACACATTACCTTTGTCGCTCCGAGCTGTGTTGTGCTGGGGGTTCTGGTTTCCAGATGGTTTTCGGACTACCAGTGGCTCGCTGCATATTTCTTCATGGTGATGGCTTTCCAGGGCAGCCTGGGTTCCAATTTCAAAGCCCTGCGGGACGTCAGCCGTCATCCGCTTCCGGTATTTGTGGTTCTCGCCTTTCTGCATCTGCTGATGCCGGTATTGGGATATCTCCTGGGCATGATTTTTTTCCACAATGACATGCATCTGGTTACGGGAATTGTCATCGAGCAGATTGTCCCTGCGGGCATGATGGGCATGACCTGGGCCGAGCTCTACGGCGGAAACATGGCCCTGTCGCTTTCTATTATGGTTCTGGATACTCTCGTTTCACCTTTTCTGCTTCCGGTGGTGCTGTCGCTGCTTCTCGGAACGGTCGTGCACATTCCGGCCTGGCCGATGATGCGGAGCATGATCATCATGATTGTCATTCCGTCTCTTCTGGCCCTGACGCTGAATCAGCTGAGCCACGGAAAAGCGAAAGAGACTCTGCGCCCGAAGATCACGCCGTTTGCGAGAATTGCCATGATCTGTGTCATGACCCTGAACAGCACCAAGGTTGCGCCTTATCTTCTGCATCTGAAACCGCTGTATATCCTGGTTCTGCTGTTTATGCTGTTCATTATTGTATTTGCCTACTTCGTGATGTTCGCCATTACGATTCTCATGCGTGTGAGTGTTCCGAACGCGACTACCATGATTTTCAGCGGCGGCATCCGGAATATTTCTGTCGGAGCCGTTCTGGCAGCACAGTATTTTCCGGGTGGCGCGATTTTCCCGGTTCTGGTCGGAACCCTGTTCCAGCAGATGCTGGCAGGAATTCTCGGCCACAGATTCGGCAAAATTCTCCGGGAAAGAGGCCGGAAGGAAGCGAAACGGACTGCCGCAGACAAAAAATAAGAAGCGAGAAGAAAACGGATTTTCTTGTGAAAAAACTAACAGTTGAGAGAAAAAATACGCGTTTTGTATTTTACGCGTATTTTTTTGTATGTTAAAAAGCCGTCAATCGCTTAAAATGGCTAGATTTCAGCATTTGAACAAAGAATAAAAAAATTGCGTTAATAAAATATCAATTGTTTCAAAATCGGTACAATGATGTATAATATAGACAAGGGAAATGTTCATGGACGTGTACAGAATTTATTCTTTAACATTTATTCTTTAGAAATTATCTCCGGAAAGAATTTCCGGAATCCGATAGAAGGGAGATGGCAGAGATGAGAATGAAGAAGGTTGTAGTAGCAGGCGGCGGTGTCCTGGGAAGTCAGATTGCTTATCAGAGTGCATATAAGGGATACGATGTAACGATCTGGCTGAGAAGTGAAGGCTCCATTGAAAGAGCACGTCCAAAACTGGAGCATCTTCATCAGGTATATCAGCAGACGCTGGAAGATCAGAAGAAGCTTATCGGACAGCCTCTTGGACCGAGACTGTACGCAAGAGGTCTGATTGATGACTTCAGCAAGGCAACGCCGGAAAGCATTGACGGACTGAAGCAGCAGGCAGAGGCAGCATACGCGGATCTCCGTCTGGAAACAGATCTTGCGAAGGCCGTACGCGGTGCAGACATTGTCATCGAAGCAATGGCTGAAAACCCGCAGCAGAAAAAAGATTTCTACGATCGTCTGGCTCCGCTTCTCTCAGAGAAGACCATCCTCTGCACCAATTCCTCCACACTGCTCCCAAGCATGTTCGCAGAGGACACCGGAAGACCGGAGAAATTCCTTGCCCTTCATTTTGCTAATGAAATCTGGAAGAACAACACGGCAGAAGTCATGGGCCATCCGGGAACCGATCCGGAAGTTTACCAGCGCGTCGTAGAATTCGCGGCAAGCATCGGCATGATCCCGCTGCAGCTTCATAAGGAGCAGCCGGGTTATATTCTGAACAGTCTGCTCGTTCCGTTCCTGAATGCGGCAGAGGAGCTCCTGGTAAAGGGAGTCGCTGATCCGGAGACAATCGACAAGACCTGGCAGCTGGGAACGGGCGCTCCGGTAGGACCGTTCCGCATCCTGGATGTAGTCGGACTGCAGACAGCATATAATATTGTAAGCAACGCACCGGATGCGTCCGAGCCGGGAACCATGAGCAACCGGATCGCAAAACTGCTGGAATCCTATATTCAGCAGGGAAAGACCGGAATGAATGCCGGCGAGGGATTCTATAAGTATCAGTAAGTCCTCTGGTCCCGGAAGGGATCATAAAGTGATCAGTGATGATCCGGCATTGGGGCGGCCGGATGTAAATGAGAGATTACCGGCTCAGCCGGGATCTACTATATTCAACTGAATCAATCGAATGCGGAAATGCCGTCAGCAGGGTAAACCTCTGGCGGTTTTCCTTTTGTCTAAAAATATTAGCACTCTATCGAAATGAGTGCCAAAAAAGTCTTTACATCTGGAATGGAGTGGGTATAATGAAAGCAGAGAGCAGGAAAAAGCCGGAAAGAATCCAGGACGCCTGCGCTTGAGATAATAAAGAGGTGAAGGATTATGAAGGTTGAAAGGTATACGCAGAAACTGCAGGAGGCGGTGGAATCGGCACGGCAGCTGGCACTGGAATATGGTCAGCAGGAACTGATGCCGGAACATGTTCATCTGGCTCTGCTGCAGGATGAGCAGGGGACCGTCGACCGCATTCTGAAGAACATGAATGTGGACGTGACGGCCATGCAGAGCAGTCTCGGCGCTGAACTGAATAAAATGCCGAAGGTGTCCGGAAACGCGGATAACGTTTATCTGGGACGCCGCAGCGATCAGCTGTTCACGAAGGCGGAGAACCTTGCTTTTAAGAAGTTTAAGGATGAGTATGTCAGCACGGAACATGTGTATCTGATTCTGCTTGAGGAGCAGGGCACGCCTTCTGCGCAGATTCTGAAGCAGTATGGTGTGACAAAGGATAATTTTCTCAAGGAGCTGATGAAGGTGCGCGGCAATCAGAGAATTACCAGTAATACACCGGAAGACAGTTATGACGCGCTGGAAAAGTACGGACGTGATCTGGTGGATCTGGCAAAGGAAAACAAGCTGGATCCGGTTATCGGAAGGGATAAGGAAATCCGTGAAATGGTTCAGATTCTGTCCAGAAGAACCAAGAACAATCCGGTGCTGATCGGTGAACCTGGTGTAGGAAAGACTGCAGTAGTTGAGGGACTGGCCCAGAGAATTTACGAGGGCAATGTTCCGGATACCCTGAAAGACAAGACGATTTTTGAGCTGGATATGGGTTCACTGATTGCGGGTGCCAAGTACAGAGGTGAGTTCGAGGAACGTCTGAAGGCGGTTCTGAAGGAAATCGAGAAATCTGAGGGACGGATTATTCTGTTCATCGATGAGATTCATACGATTGTTGGTGCCGGAAAGACGGAAGGTTCCATGGATGCCGGCAATATGCTGAAGCCGAAGCTGGCAAGGGGCGAGCTGCACTGCATCGGCGCGACTACGCTGGATGAGTACAGAAAGTACATGGAGAAGGATAAGGCTCTGGAACGGCGTTTTCAGAAGGTCATGATCGGAGAGCCGACGGTAGAAGATACCATCGCCATTCTGAGAGGACTGAAAGACAGTTTTGAGATTTATCATAAGGGAGTCAGGATCACCGATGACGCGCTGATTGCCTGCGCCAAACTGTCTGACCGCTATATCACAGACCGTTTCCTGCCGGACAAGGCTATCGACCTCATGGATGAGGCGGCTGCCAGAATCCGTACAGAAATCGACAGTGAGCCGAGAGAGCTGGAAGAGGTCAAGGGCCGTATCGCTGAACTGAACATCGCAAAGAGTTCTCTGAAGAAGGAAGACACCAGAAGCGCGAAAAACCGTCTGGAGAAACTGAATCAGGAGCTTGCTGATTTGGAAGACCAGAAGAAGGCCATTACCGCCCAGTGGAGCGGCGAGCGTTCCGTTGCGGATCAGATCAAGAGTGTGAAGGAACAGCTGGATCAGGCACAGCATGAGAGTGAAGAGGCTCAGAGAAGAAGTGACTGGGATCAGGTCGGAAAACTGGTCAACGGCACCATTCCTGAACTGAAGGCCCAGCTGAAAGACCTGCAGGACAAGGTTGCGAACAGTAAGGACAGCCAGCTTCTGAAGATGGAAGTCGGCGAGAACGAGATTGCGGAAATCGTCGCAGACCGCACCGGAATTCCGGTATCCAAGCTTGTTGAAACAGAGAGAAACAAGCTCCTGCATCTTCCGGAAATCCTGCATAAGAGAGTCATCGGTCAGGATGAGGGAATTGAAGCGGTATCCGAGGCTATCTTAAGAGCTCGTGCCGGTCTTAAGAATTCCAACCGTCCGATCGGTTCCTTTATTTTCATGGGACCTACCGGAGTCGGCAAAACAGAGCTGGCCAAGGCACTGACGGAAGCTCTGTTTGACGATGAAAAGAACATGATCCGTATCGATATGTCCGAGTACATGGAAAAGTACAGCGTTTCCAGACTGATCGGAGCGCCTCCGGGGTATGTCGGCTATGATGAAGGCGGTCAGCTGACCGAAGCCGTCCGCAGACGTCCGTACAGCGTTGTTCTGTTTGATGAAATCGAAAAGGCTCATCCGGATGTCTTCAACCTGCTGCTGCAGCTGCTGGACGATGGACGGCTGACGGATAACCAGGGCAGGACCATTGACTTTAAGAATACGGTCATCATTATGACCTCCAATGTCGGAAGCCAGGAACTGCTGAACAACATCAACCAGGATGGAACGATCGACCCTGAGGTAAAGGAACGGGTAACGGGAATGCTGCATCAGTACTTCAAGCCGGAGTTCCTGAACCGTATCGACGATATCGTTGTATTCAGTCCTCTGACCGAGAAGCAGATCGGCGGAATCATCGATCTGAACCTGAAGGAGCTGGAGAATCATCTGGCAGAGCGGGAAATCCATCTGGAACTTACCGGAAATGCACGCAGGTTCATTGCGCATGAGTCTTACGATCCGAATTACGGTGCCCGTCCGGTCAGAAGATATCTGCAGAAGCATGTAGAGAATGAACTGGCAAAACTGATCATTTCCGGTGATGTGATCGATGGAAGCCGGATCACGATCGATGAAGAGGGCGGAAAACTGACCTTCAATGTACAGGATCCTGTGAATGAAGAATAAATCTTCTGACCTGTATACACCGATGTGAAGAAATCTTAAGGGGAAATGGAAAAATTTAATTTGTATTTCCCTTTGAAATGGATATAATATTGGTGTAGGGCCTTTTGCCCGACCATTAAAAAAGCTGGAGAATGAGGCTGCCGCGAGGCGGTCTCATTTTTCTTTTTGTGTGTAAGCATAAAAAATGCCGTTTTCTCTGTGCAGCGTGCATAAGAAAACGGCTGGTAACATAGAAGACCTGCTTAACCACTTACTGGTTTTCTGATACCATCTTCGCGAAAACGACGGCTCTGGCGTTGTGGTATTCATAGGTACAGGTGCTGAGCATGACAATGTGATCCTCTGCGGAGACACTGACGTTCGTGTGGAGCACGGTTTTCTTCTGAATCCAGTTCAGATATTCTTGTTTATCTTTTTTTGATGGAAAGTCGAATTTATAGCGCGGACTGGAAGCCGGGATGGTTGCCGCTGCAAAAATTTTCAGCTTATAGTTTCCGTCCGGAGTATACAGCATCATGTCCGGATGCTGGGAATAATAGGAAGCCTTTCTGTAATCGGCGATGTGCCAGAACATGCTGTGGTCTTTCATCCGGTGGCCGTAGATGACCGTCAGGAAGTCGTGGAAAGGATGTCTGTTCCTGAAGTCGATGAACAGAGTTCCCTTCACGTTCCATTTTCCGTTAATCAGGCGGTACAGATAATACTGGTTGTCTTCTGCCTGCGCAACCGGGTAGTTGATGACCGTCCCGTCCTGTTTCAGCCATGCCTTTATATTCTTATATTTTTTCTGCAGGGCTGCCCAGTCCGGAGAATCTGATTTCCCGGACTGGCTTTCTGTTCCGGCGGTTTTCTGAATCTGCTCGTAGGCTTTAGTCCCTGTGTGATAGCGGTAGCAGGCGCGGCCGAGCTGGATGCCGCTGACTGCCATTACCGTTATCAGGATGACAATAATAATGTTCAGAACGACATTTCCAGAGCCTTTCTTCTGGTTTTTCTTCTGGTTTTTCATCACTTTTCCCTATTTCTCTGATACCGAAAGGCCGGATTCCTTCTGTTCCTGTGCAGGAGAAGCCGACTGGTTCCTTTCCGCACCGCGCTGAAGGTGGCTGCGCATGGCAAGTGAACTTGCTGCCGGGTCGTGAGTCATGATAGCGCTGTAGATGGCGCGGTGCTCGAGCAGGATTTCATTCAGGCTTTCCAGCGTATACTGATCCGGAGCGGCAAATTTCAGGTAGGTCTGAAACATATTCAGCTGGCGCTGAAGAATGCGGTTGTGGGAGGACTGGTAAATAATCTTGTGAAATGCCGCGTTAATGCTGCGCATTTTTTCGATGTCTCCCTTATGGGTATAAAATACCATATATTCATAGATCTCTGTCAGCTGGTCCAGTTCCTTATCGGTGATTCTCTCGGCAGCCCAGTCCGCAGCCTGAACTTCCATGGAGCTGCGCATCATCAGAATGTCGGAGATATCTCTCTGTGTCAGTCCGATGACAAAGGCACCGCGGTTGGGAATCAGCTGTACCAGTCCTTCGGCTTCCAGATGGCGGATGGCTTCACGAACCGGCGTGCGGCTTGCCTGGTATTTTTCGCAGATATGCTGCTCGGTCAGTTTCCCGCCGGCTCTGATTCGTCCGGTCAGGATGTCCTCCTGCAGTTTGGCGTAGAGATTATTCGACAAAGGCTGATTGGAATCTTTTTTTCCCTCAAGATATTGCTGTACAGACATAAAAACTCCTTTACATTGTATACAATCTGATTCAATTATACAGAGGGCAGGATTTGATGTCAAGAACAGGGGTCAGGCTTGAGAAATCAGAGGGAATCCAGTAGAATGTTAGAAACAGATGCGGAGTTAGTAAAATTGAAGCTGCAGCGGAAAGCAGGAAATGGCTTCCCGGCAGCAGGAAAGCAGGTTGAGTTATGCCGATAGCAACACTGAAAAAACTGATGAATGAAGCGCAGGAGGAGCACCGCTGCGTTCCGGCCTTTCATGTGGCGAGTCTGGACATGATCCGTGCCGCCGTGAGGGCTTCTGAGCAGATGGATTATCCGGTGGTCATTCAGATTACGGAAAAATTTCTGCGTTACGCGCCGCTGGAACTGATCGGACCGGCTATGGTCACTGCTGCGGAAAACGCGGCCACCATGATCTGTGTAAATCTGGATATGGGTCATTACGAGGCGCTCTTTCAGCAGGCGATGGACCTTGGATTTACCTCCGTCATGTATGACGGATCGCGGAAATCTCTTGAGGATAATATCCGCTTTACCCGGAAGGTCGTGGAGATGGCGGAGCCGTACGGGGTCAGCTGTGAAGCGGTTCTGCATGGAAAAGAGACTGAGAATGCGGAGTCTGACCAGAGAGTGCTGACGGATCCTTCTATCGTAAAGGATTTCTGTGAACAGACAGGAATTGACGGACTGGCGGTGTCTGTCGGAAATGTGCCGCGGCATTCTGTTCCGGAAGGAGGTCTGGATATCCCGAGGCTGAAGGAAATCGACGCGCAGACCGATCTCCCTCTGACCCTGCAGGGAGGATCCGGAATTTCTGATGCGGACTGCCGGAAAGCCATTCAGGCCGGCGTCTGCAAGATCAATTACGCGACCGAGAATTTCCGGGCGATTACCCGTGCGGCAGAGCAGTACCTGCATGGAACGGAAGAGCCGGGCTATCTTGAAATGAAGCGTCTGATGCTGCAGAGCATGTATGAGCGTGCGATCGAGAGAATCCGGCTTCTTTCAGATCCGCTAATTTAGCAGAGCCGGATAAGAGACTTGTAATGAAGCACAGGGCGGCACGGTTTGTGCCGCCTGTTTATCGAGGACAAAAAGAAAACGAGCAAGGAGATTATCATGGAACAGGAACTGGTAACAGAAATTTTAGACAGGCTGGAAACAGAATATCCGCAGGCAAAATGCGCACTGCATCATGAAAACGTCTTTCAGCTGCTTACGGCAACGATGCTGTCGGCACAGACAACGGATAAACGTGTAAATATGATTACTCCGGCCCTGTTCCGTGATTATCCGGATGCCTTTGCACTGGCGCAGGCTGATCCTGAAACCATCGCCGGCTATATCAGAAGCATCGGCCTGTACAGAAACAAATCGAAAAATCTGGTCGCCATGGCACAGAAACTGGTCATGGATTATGACGGAGAAGTTCCGGACCAGATGAAAGAACTGGTGAAACTGCCGGGTGTCGGCAGAAAAACAGCCAATGTCGTACTGGCAGACGGCTTCGGCCAGCCGCATATTGCCGTGGATACTCATGTGCAGCGTGTCAGCAACCGCATCGGTCTGGTGCATGAGAATGATGTTCTGCATACGGAAAAGGCACTGATGAAGACGATTCCGGAGGAACGATGGATCACGACCCACCATGTTCTGATTTTCCACGGAAGAAACTGCTGCACCGCCAGAAATCCGCAGTGTGAAAGCTGCTGTATAAAAGATCTCTGTGAACATAACAACCTGTAAAAAGTTTTTGTGGAAAATACACAAAAAGCATGGACAAAACCTGAGTTTTGGCATAAAATTGTTCATGTACTTTTCAGCACATAAAAGCATTGTTTGTTAATGAATGCACAATATACAGCATGAAAAGATCAGAAGAAGTATGTGAATTATTGCAAGCGTAATTGAATTCGGGAGGAAAACAGCAGATGAAAAAATATGGACTGGCAATTCTGGGCTTTGGTACCGTCGGCAGCGGTACTTATGAAATACTAAACAGAAATCACTCTCTTATCCGAAAGCGGATCGGCGCCGATTATGAGGTCCGGCATATTCTGGTCCGTCATCCGGAAGCCGCAGAAAAGAACGGCGCTGACCCTGAGCTTTTAACCACTCAGCCGGAGGACGTATTCCAGGATCCGCAGACCGATATCGTCGTCGAATGTATTGGAGGCCAGGAGCCTGCAAAAACATATATTTTAGAGGCTATGAAGAACGGCAAACATGTCGTTTCTCCGAATAAAGCGGTTATTGCGGCCAATTTCCAGGAGATGGAAGGCTGCGCAGAAGAAAACGGCGTGGATTTCCGATATGAGGCCAGTGTCGGAGGCGGCATTCCAATTCTGACAAGCATCACGGAAGCACTGTCTGCGAATAACTTTACCAGAGTCAGCGGAATCGTAAATGGAACTACCAATTATATTCTGACGCAGATGGCAGTGAATGATCTGGATTATGCGACAGCACTGAAGATGGCACAGGACAATGGATTCGCGGAAGCAGACCCGACTGCGGACGTGGAAGGAATTGACTGCGCAAACAAGCTGTCCATCCTGATTTCCCTGTGTTTCGGTAAATATGTCCGCCCAGAGGACATTCCGAGAACTGGAATTTCTTCCATTACAAAAGAGGACATTCAGAATGCAAAAGATGAGAAGACACTGATCAAGCTGCTTTCCCATGCAGAAAAGAAGGAAGACGGGACGATCGACTGCTGGATCCGCCCGACGAGAATTCCTCAGGATCATCCGCTCGCTTATGTGAACAATGAATTTAATTCTGTTGTACTGACCGGAGACATGGTCGGAGAAACCATGTTTGTCGGAAAAGGAGCAGGTGCTCTTCCGACAGGAAGTGCGGTTGTCGGTGATTTGATAGCGATTATGAGAGATCATCTTTAATAATGAACAGAAAATCCGTATGAAACCGGGGCAGGGAAGAAAAATTTCCTTCGCCCCGGTCTTTTCTATGGTAAAATACTATGAAGAGCCGGCGGAGGAGAGCCTCTTGCGCATTTATTTTTGTCCGCGGATGAGTAATTCCGCGTGTCCGGCAATCGAATCAGTTACGGAGGTTACAATACAATGAGTTTATATCAGGAATGGAACGATCTGCTGAAGAATCAGACCAATGACAGTTTCCCGAAATTCTGGGAGAAGTACGCGGCTGCGGAAAGGGCTATTTATACGTACATTCTCCAGCATAAGGATGAGAAGTTTACGGGAAAGGTTTCTGAGCTGGCGGAGAAGTTCGATACAACGAATGTTATCTTCACCGGATTCCTTGACGGTGTTCAGGACAGTCTGGAAGATCCGAAGTCTCTGGATCTGGACGCAGTGACAGAGGACACGGAAATCAGTCTGTCGATTGATTTCAAGAAGCTGTATTATAACATGCATAAGGCGGAGGCAGATCATCTGTTCTCCCTGGACGCCTGGGATAATGTGCTCAGTGAAGAGGAGCGCGCAGAGATCACCAAGTCCTATAAGCAGTCAAAAATCTACCATGCACCGAAAAAGCCGGGCAGAAATGATCCATGTCCGTGCGGAAGCGGAAAAAAATATAAGAACTGCTGCGGAAAGAACGCGTAAGTTAATGGAAGAGCTCCGGATGCATAACAGCATTCAGGCAGGCTTCCGTTCGGAGAAATGCGTATATCGTGTTCTCCGTAATAAAGAAAAAAATTGCCGGACTCGCGGAGTTCGGCTTTTTATGTGATGAAAAAATATGGTTATTACGGGAGGAATTTATGGCATTACATGTCGTTCTGGTGGAGCCGGAAATACCGCCGAATACAGGGAATATCGCGCGGACCTGCGCGGCAACGGACACCGTGCTGCATCTGGTGAAACCGCTGGGATTTCAGATTGATGACAAGTCGGTGCGGCGGGCCGGCCTGGATTACTGGCCCTATGTGAAACTGGAGGTGCATGAGAGCCTGCATGCCTTTCTCAGGCAGTATGAGGGCCGCCGCATGTGGCTGGTCAGTACACAGGGAAAGCAGTATTACACGGATGTGGAATACAGAGATGAAGATATGCTTCTGTTCGGAAGAGAGACAAAGGGCCTTCCGAGAGATTTTCTGGCGGAGCATCCGGAGGAATCCATCCGCATTCCGATGAGCAGAAGTACCAGACTGAGATCCTTTAACCTTGCGAACTCTGCAAATATCGTACTGTTCGAGGGTCTTCGCCAGCTGGGTTTTCCAGGATTGAAATAATATTCAGGTAATGGTATACTATATTTGAATTGTGCTCTCTGAGGGAGGAGCACACAGCGTTTTGATTTTTTATTACACCATAGGAGGCAACAATGGCTATTAAAATTGGTATCAGCGGATTCGGCAGAATTGCCAGAGTCGTTCTTCGTGCGGCTATGGACATGCCGGAAATCGAGATCGCGGGAATTAATAAGAGAAATGCAGATCTGGATTACATGCTGTACATGCTTCGTTACGATTCCACATTTGGCAGATTCCCAAAGCCGCTGGATAAGTATGAAAACGGACTCGTCATCGACGGAAAGAAGGTTCCGGTATACGGAGAGAATGATATTACTGCCATTCCATGGAGTGAGTGCGGCGCAGAGTACGTTATCGAGTGCACAGGAGCATACACAACAACCGAGAAGGCAAAGGGTCATCTTCAGGGCGGTGCCAAGAAGGTTATCATCTCTGCACCGGCGAAGGATGAGGAAACTCCGACATTCGTATTCGGTGTAAACAATGAGCTGTACACAACTGACATGGACGTTGTTTCCAACGCATCCTGCACAACCAACTGCCTGGCACCTCTGTGCAAGGTTATCAACGACAATTTCGGAATCGAGTCCGGAATGATGTCTACGATTCATGCAGCAACCGCAAAGCAGAAGGTTGTAGATGCAAAGTCTGAGAAGGACTGGAGAAGAGGCCGCAGCATCTTCGGAAATATCATCCCGACGACAACCGGAGCTGCAAAGGCAGTCAGCAAGGTTATTCCGGATCTGAAGGGAAAGATGAACGGAATTGCATACCGTGTTCCGACCATCGATGTTTCTGTTGTTGACCTGAACGTCATTACAAAGAAGGCAACTACTTATGAAGAGATCTGCAAGGCAGTTCATGAGGCATCTGAAGGTGCGCTGAAGGGCGTTATTGAGTATACAAACGACCAGGTTGTTTCCGGAGATTTCCTGGGAGACCCTTGCACATCAATTTTTGACGCAAACGAGGGAATCCAGCTGAACGACCACACTTTCAAGCTGATCGCTTACTATGACAATGAGTTCGGTTATTCCAGCAAGGCTCTGGAGCTCGCCAAGTACATGTACTCTGTAGACCATAAATAGTCGGTCAGCATCCACGCGGAAAGAGCATAGCAACTGCGGAAAGGCGAGGACAGAGAAAATGAAAAAGACAATTGAAGATATTGATGTAAAGAATAAACGTGTAATCGTCAGATGTGACTTCAATGTTCCGATGCAGGAGGGCGCGATTACGGATGATTCCAGGATCCGCGCCGCTCTTCCAACGGTGAAGTATCTGATGGAACACGATGCGCGCGTCATTCTGATGTCCCATATGGGCCGTCCTAAGGGTGAGCCGAAAATGGAATTCACGATGAAGCCGGTTGCAGACAGACTGTCTGAACTGCTGGGAACGGATGTTGTGTTCGTCAGCAGTCCGCTGGTTGTCGATGATGCGGTCAGAAAGGCTGCGGATGAGCTGCAGCCGGGACAGGTCATGCTGCTGGAAAACGTCCGTTTCCGTAAAGAAGAGACAGAAAATGATCCGGCCTTCGCAAAAGAGCTGGCATCTCTGGCAGAGATTTTTGTTCAGGAAGCATTCGGAACGGCGCATCGTGCCCACGCTTCTACAGCAGGAATTGCAGATTATCTGCCGGCTGTATCCGGCTATCTGATAGAGAAGGAAGTCAAGTTCCTGGGAGACGCGGTTGAGTCCCCGAAGCGTCCGTTCGTGGCTATTCTGGGCGGCGCCAAGGTTAAGGACAAGATTCCGGTCATCCGTAATCTGATCGGAAAAGTCGATACACTTCTGATCGGCGGGGGAATGGCTTACACCTTCTTCAAGTCTGAGGGCTGTGAAGTCGGAAATTCCATTCTGGATGAAGACAGCATTGAGCTTGCGGCATCCCTCATGAAAGAAGCGAAGGATGCAGGAGTGGAAATGCTTCTGCCGGTGGACATCGTCTGCGCAGACAAATTCGACAATGACGCGAATACAAAGGTAGTTCCGTATAATCAGATTCCATCTGATATGGAAGGCCTGGACGTCGGACCGGAAACCGTAAAACTCTACGGTGAAAAGATCCGCAATGCGGCAACGGTTGTCTGGAACGGACCGATGGGCGTATTTGAGATGGATAACTTTGCAAAGGGAACCAATGGTATCGCGGAGGCGATGGCAGAATGCCCGGGAACGACGATCATCGGCGGAGGAGATTCCGCCGCGGCTGTCCGCAAGGCAGGACTTGCCGACAAGATGACGCACATTTCCACAGGCGGCGGAGCTTCCCTGGAATTCCTGGAAGGAAAGAAGCTGCCGGGAATTGCTGTAATTGAGGATAAGTAATGCCTGCTGCAGAGTAATTACAGATGAGTGATGGATGAGGCTGTTGCAGAATATGCAATGGCCTCATTTCATAAACTGGTCCGACTGTGGGATGATTGCAGAAAAAAGAGTTTACAGAAGAAACTGGAAATTCGATTCTGCTATGAATGCAGGAGGACAGGGAGGATGACAATATGAGCAGAACACCATTTATTGCAGGAAACTGGAAAATGAACATGACCATGGCTGAGGCAGAGAAATTTGCAGAGGCCTTTAAAAAACAGGAAATTCATTCTAAGGCAGATATGGCATTTTGTGTGCCGTTTACAGATCTGATGACCGTAAAAAAGGCATTTGAGGGTACAAAAATCGGCCTGGGTGCGCAGAACGTGCATTTTGAAGACAGCGGCGCCTTTACCGGTGAAGTTTCCCTTCCGATGCTGAAGGAAATTGATGTTGATTACTGTATTATCGGCCATTCTGAGAGAAGACAGTATTTCAACGAGACAGATGAAAGCTGCAACAAGAAACTGAAGAAACTCCTGAATGAGAGCAGGATTATTCCGATCCTCTGTGTCGGAGAAAATCTGGAAGAAAGAGAAGCCGGAAAGGAAGAAGAGATTGTCTCCTCTGAGATTAAGGCAGACTTTGCGGGGATTCCGGAGAATCTGGCGGAGAAAGTCGTCATCGCCTATGAGCCGATCTGGGCGATCGGAACAGGAAAAACAGCCGGCCCTGAGCAGGCAGAGGAAATGTGCGGATTTATCCGCAGGACCTTTGCATCCCTCTACAGCCAGGAAGCTGCAGACAAGCTGATTATTCAGTATGGCGGCAGCATGAAGCCGGAAAACGCCAAGGCCCTTCTGGCAGAGCCGGATATCGACGGCGGCCTCATCGGAGGAGCAAGTCTGCTTCCGGAAAAATTTGCGGCTATCCTGAACGCGGCAGAATAAACCGGCGGAGCAGATGTCCGGATTTTCTGCACGTGAAAGATCCCGCGGAAATCTGGATGTATGAAAACCGACAGCAGGTCATCTCTGCATATGAAAGCGCAGACAGAACGAGCGGGCTGGAGTATAGCTGTCTCCGGTCCGCTCTTTTTATGAGTTCTGTTAACTTTATACAGTTGCAGATTCTGCTGCCTGCTGGATGAGTTTCTTTCTCTGGATTTTTCCATTGTAGGTGCGCGGAATTTCATCGAGGATTTCCAGGCTCTTCGGTACTTCATTCCGGTCCAGATGGGTACTGAGGTAGGAACGGAATCCGTGCATGTCAAAATTATCCTGAGGCTGGGACAGGGAAATAAAAAGTTTCGGGACCTGTCCCTGAATTTTGTCCGGCACAGGGATACATGCGCAGTCCTTGATTCCGGTATATTTTACGGCCTCCATTTCAATTTCATCCGGGGCTATCTTGATTCCGCCGCAGTTGATGACGTCGTCTTTGCGGCCGAGGCAGTAAATATTTCCGTTTTCATCCATGTAGCCAAGGTCACTGGTATAGATAAATCCGCCTTCGCAGGCCTTTCTGGTGAGATCCGGTGCGTTCAGGTATCCGGCCATATTCTGACTGCCCGCAGTTGCAATATATCCCGGATGTTCAGCAGTTGCATGGATTTCCTTACGGTTTTCATCGACAAATTTAAATCTTGCGTTAACCGTCGGCTTTCCGACACAGTTTTTATGATCGCTGCCGCTGTTAAAATCCAGAATGCAGGAACAGCCGGCTTCTGTCGTTCCGTAGAAGTTATAGAGTCGTGTATCCGGAAGGTCCTCCATCAGGCGCTGCTTGTTTTCTTCGGTCAGCGGAGCGCTGCCCAGCTGAATGTAGCGGAGCTGGCCGCGATATTCTGCGATCTTGTCCTTTGACAGGCGGAATAAGATATTCAGCATGGATGGTGAAATATCGATTGAGGTAACACTATATTTTTCAATCAGTGAGAAAAAGTTTTTGATGATCAGAATTCCCTTTCCGATCACTGCCGTTGAGCCGTTGTACAGATTGGAATAGGTTCTGCGGAGACCATGGCTGTGTGAAAGCGGCATCGGAATCAGTTCAACATTGTCTTTTTCCATATGTACGCCGTTAGTGACATTTTCTGCCAGCGCTGCATTGCTGCTGTGCTGGATAATGATTCCCTTTGGTTTTCCTGTTGTCCCTGTGGTAAACAGAATTTCTGCCACTGCTTCTGCGTCAGGAAGAGGAAAATTACTGTCATCGACAGCCTTTCCGGCATTGTACAGGGATCTGCAGTCTGTGAACAGGCCGGATACATGAAGCGCTTTCAGCTGATCAAATTCCTTTGGCGGCTCGCCAATCATCCACTGTGCATGTGTGTCTTCCAGAATGGATCGGAGCCGTTCCATTCCTGCTCCTTTTTCCACCGGAACAGGAACGGCGCCAAGCAGCTGACAGGACAGCATGGTCAGTATATACGGTACATCCTGTGTACATGGAACAATAATGTAGTCGGATGCGGCAGCAGATTCTGACTGCAGGTGCAGAGCGACAGCTTTTATGATGTTCTAGGTCTCTTCATAGCTGATGGCATGCTGGTCATCTGCAAGTGCAGTTCTTTCCCGGATGCCTTCCTGGTGTGCGTGGAAATAAACTGCTTCCAGTATAGAATTCATAAAATCACCTCATAATCTTCACATAAACAAATCTTAAACCATATTTAAGATTCGATATTTTTCTTGTATACTAAATCATGCCGCATTAGGAATGATGTAATATTTTACACGTCTATATCATACATCCCTAAGTGGAAGACCGCATGTATTTTTTTTGTGTGTTTGGAGGTTAATTAATTATGAGAGAAAAAATTCTTACGATCATTGTAAACAATGCAGGTGATCAGATCGATTGGGACACAGAAGATAAAATCGCCGACAAGGAGCTGATTGATTCACTTGATATGGTGGCAATCATCGGCGATCTTTCAGAAGAATTTGACATTGAAATTTCTGTGGATGATATGACTGCGGAAAACTTTAATTCTGTAGACGCGATTGAAGCTATGGTGAAACGTCTCAGCGAGGAGCAGAATTAACGCGATGTCATATATCTCTTTATCATTTATCGGATTCTTTCTGATCGTTATCCTTCTGTATTATCTCGTGCCGAAGAAATTTCAGTGGGTTTTTCTCCTGGCGGCAAGCTATGTTTTTTATCTGCTGTCAGGAGTGAAGGTACTGATGTTTCTGCTGTTTACCACATTTGTGGTTTACGCGGGCGCGCTGTGGATGGAGAAGGTGCGGGAGAATGCATCAAGCCGTAAGGCAGCAAAGGCGGCGAACAAGAAAATTCTTCTGGCCGAGACACTGGTAAATTTTGGAATATTATTCATCTTAAAATACTATAACTTTATTGCAGAAAATATCGATTCTCTGTTTGGAGCTTTCCGCTATCATTTTTCCATGCCTCTGGTCAACCTGGTTCTGCCGCTTGGAATATCCTTCTATACCTTTCAGGCAGTTGGGTATTCGATCGATGTTTACCGGGGAAAGACGAAGGCGGAGAGGAATTTCTTTCAGTTCGCTCTCTTCATCTCCTTCTTCCCGCAGATGACGCAGGGGCCGATCAGCCGCTATCATGACCTTGCTCCGCAGCTGAAAGAAGAACACCGCTTTTCGGTGAAAAATCTGAAGTTCGGTATGGAGCTTGTTCTCTGGGGCTATTTTAAGAAACTGGTCATTGCCGACCGCGCCGGGATTGTCGTTTCCCAGGTATTCGGAAATCCACACAGTTATGACGGTCTTCAGCTGCTGACAGCTATGATACTCTATGCTATTCAGATCTATACGGATTTCTCCGGCGGAATTGATATGACGCGGGGAATTGCGGAGGCCATGGGCATTCATCTTGTGGATAACTTCCGACAGCCGTATTTTGGAAACACCCTGTCAGAATACTGGCGCAGATGGCATATGTCGCTGACAAACTGGATGAGAGACTATGTATTCTTTCCGCTGACATTTGCTCATTTCTCGAACAGAATCGGAAAATGGGGGAGAAAACATCTGGGTCCGATAGGAAAGCAGCTTCCTGCCTATATTCCGACCTTCGTCACATTTATGCTGATCGGAATCTGGCACGGTGCCGGCTGGGGATTTATTGTATTTGGTTTATATAACTCCTGCATTATTATCCTGAGCATGGCATTGACTCCGCTGTTTAAAATCTGGAAAAAGACTCTGCATATCCGGGAAGAATCTTTCCCATGGAAAGTATTCCAGATTATCCGGACCTTTGTAATTCTGGTTTACGGAAAAACGATCACCCGGGCGGCCAGTCTTCACAGCGCCTTCTGGATGATGCGGAAAAGCTTTTCCATCCGATCCAGTCAGTTTATGCATTTTCAGACGCAGATTACTGCGCTCGGTCTGTCAGGAAAGGAGTGGACTGCTCTGCTTCTGGCCTTCTGTGTGCTGTTTACGGTATCGGTACTGAGGGAACGAGGCGTTTCCATCCGGGAATCTGTTGCTGCAAAACCGGCCGCGCTGCGCTGGATCCTGATTCTGGGTCTTCTGGCGGTCATCCTGATTTTCGGTGTTTACGGAGAAGGATACTCATCAAGTAATTTTGTGTACAGGAATTTCTAATGAAACGATTATCAACTCATAAGAAAACAATCGCGTTCGTCCTCTTGTTTTTTATTTTTGCCGCCGCCATGATGGTGTACCTGACGAAAGTATTCGATATGAAGGACGACAAGCACGCGGAGCAGACCTTTGCGAGCTTTTATGCGCAGAAGAAAAATTCCCTGGACGGCGTGTATATCGGGAGCAGTTCTGTATACCGTTACTGGATTTCCACACAGGCTTACCAGAAATACGGCATGCGGATTTTCAATCTCAGTACGGGATCGCAGCCGGTTGTTCTGCAGAAATATGTGATTAAGGAGGCACTGAAAAAGCAGCCGGATATGAAGGTTATTCTGATCGACATCCGGAGCCTTGTATCGGCGTCAAAAACACTGAAGGAATCAGATATACGAAGGGTTACGGACTCTATGCCCATGTCTGTAAACAGGATTCAGGCGGTCAATGCAGCGCTGAAATATTTCAAGGCGGAAGGGGCGGACATCAGCTATAACAAGAGCTATTATTATTTTTCATTTCTGTTCTATCATAACCGCTGGTCTGATGATCTTTCCAGGTCTGATCTGAATCCGAAGACAAAGCAGAATCCCTATATGGGCTTTGTATATGATTCAGCAAGCACAGACCGCTATGCCATGAAAGCGCCGGAATATGTCTCCGGGACAGGATCTCTCGACGCGGAGAAAAAGGCGGTTCTGAAAGACCTTCTGGATTACTGTAGTACATTGAAGCAGAAAGTGATTTTTGTCTCTTCACCGTATCAGAGTTCTGCATCCGATCAGAAAGATCTGCACAGCTGTGAAAAGATGATCAGAAAAAAAGGTTTTACGTTTATTGATTTTAATTCGAAGAAGATGACCGGCAGGATAAAATTGAACTGGAGTACAGATTTTCTGAATACGAAGCATGTGAATATTAATGGGGCAGAAAAATACACGAAGTATCTGTCCGCCTGGCTGAATCAGCATGTCCGCTTCAGGAAACATACAGATTCAGCGTCAAAGGCAGCCTGGGACAAGGCCGCAGCTGCACTGAACAGAAAACTGTCTTAGTTCTGTAAGGAGATAATCAATGTCAAAGTACTATGAGAAGCATAAAAATGTGAGAGCACTCAATCTGCTCATGGGACCGGTTCTCTTTCTGCTGTGCCTGCTGCTGCCGCATTCTGTATTTACTACGGCGGCATCCAGAGGCGCGGTCGGAACAGTTGCCTGGATGGCATACTGGTGGGTCAGCGGCCCGATTGATTTTGCCATTACCGGTTTTCTTCCGATTGCAGTTAATGCCTTTCTGCAGATGGCGGATATGGCGGATGTTATTGCAAACTACGCGGATGAAATCGTACTTCTTCTCCTTGGCGCGTCGATTTTGACGGCGGTATGGGAGATGACGGGACTGGATAAACGCATTGCGTCCTGGTTCCTTCTGTTTATCGGAAACAGCCTGAGAAAGCAGGTTGTGTTCTGGTTTATCCTGACCACGCTGCTTTCTTCGATTCTGCCGAACGCGGTGGTCTGCGCGGCCATTACGCCGATTGCCGTTTCGATGCTCCATTATATCGGAATACATGATATAGGAGAAAATAAGCTGGGGTCTATGATTCTGCTGACGATCGCCTACGGAACAGGAATCGGAGGACTCGGAACGCCTCTCGGCGGAGCAATGAATCTGGTCACCGTCAGCTATCTGGAAGATCTGACAGGGAAAGAATATATCTACATGCACTGGGTCATCCGCTTTCTTCCGCTCATGATCGTGTTAGTTGTGGTTAACATTCTGTATCTGCTCTTCTTCTGCGGTAAGGATGAGACCCTTGGCGGATCCAGAGAATATTTTGAAATGCAGTACCGTGCTATGGGAAAAATGAAACCGGGAGAAAAATGGGGCCTGGGTCTGTTCGCCGTGGCAGCAATTCTGTCCTTCTCCCGCCAGCTGTATCAGAACCTGCTTCCGAATCTGAAGCCGGCGTATGTATTCCTGATCTGCGCCATCATCGCTTTTATCGTCACCAAGAGTGACGGAAGCCGTCTGATTGAATGGAAAACCGCGGAAAAGCGTGTAATCTGGGAGCTGATGTATGTATACGCCGGAGGACTCGCGGCGGGCACACTGATTGAAAAGAGCGGCGCAGCGAAGGCGCTGGGCACAGCGATTGCTTCTATGAATCTGAACGGAGGATTTGTAACGGTTCTGGTTATTGTTGCCGTTACCGTTCTTCTGTCCGATGTCACCAGTGCCACAGCAACGGCAGGTGTATCCATCCCGATCATCATCAATCTGATGAAGGGAATGGGGGTCAATCCGATTCCGTATGTCTACATCGCATCCATCGGCATCAACGTTTCTTACATGCTTCCGACCTCTATCCGCGCGATTCCGGTGGGATACGGACTGAAGCCGAAATATATGTTCAAGAAGGGTGTTGTGCTGACTCTGCTGACGATCGCAGCAATGTCCGTCGCGGCCTGGCTGCTGCTGAAATACTGGCCTGCATTTTCAGAAGCATAAGCTTCTTCCTCATTCAGGACAAAAGAAATGAGCATGGAAATCAACGGGATACCTTGCTAATCTCTGAAAGATATGCTAGAATGAGATGCTATTTGTAAGAGGAGGTAAGGATTATGCATACAGTTCTGATGGTAATTCTCGCTGTCGTAAGTGTGTTATTGACGCTTGTAATTCTGCTTCAGGAAAGCAAGAGCGACGGACTCTCCAGTTCCATCGCGGGCGGCGCTGAGCAGCTTTTCGGTCAGAAGAAATCGAATGCTTATGAATCAATGCTTCACAAGGCAACGGTTGTGCTGTCTGTTGTTTTCATTGTCGTATCACTTGCAGTCTTAACACTTGGCTAAGATTCCGTCATGAAGAAAAGGGCTCCGCAGGAATGCGGAGCCTTCATGCGTTTTATAGAAAATTTTTCAGGAGGTCAATATGCTGAAAATGTTTACGCTGCTCTGCTGCATTGCAGCAATCGCGGTTTCCGGCCTGCTGCTGTTCTGGCTGAAAAAGAAAAACCCGATTGAGAGTACACGTGTACAATATCTGAATGGCTATATTATCTGCGGGGTTTCCCGCTATCTCCGTACCGGCGTGCTGTATACCATAGCCGCCGCTGCTGTATTTTTCCTGGTTCTGCTGGCCCTGGCCGGACAGATTACTGCCGGCATGTACGTGATCGGCGCGGTGATCGGACTGGCGGACGGTCTTCTGGTATCTTCTGCGGTGATTGTGGGAAATACCAGAGTCGCTGCCGCTGCTGTCCATGGGGACATGCAGAAGGCGCAGAAATTCGGCTTTTATACGGCTGTAATCTGTGGTGCAGGAGCTGTGGGAATCAGCGTTCTGGGGCTTCTTCTGACCTACTGGTCCATGAACTTTACTCTGTTTACAGAAGGCCTTCCGGGACTGCTTCTCGGTGTTTCCACGGTTGCTTTCCTCGGAAGAGCCGGCGGAGAAGTTTTTGCAAAGATGTATGACGTTGTCGACTCACTGATCGCAGGAGCGGCTGCGGTTATGATCCTTGCGCAGTCTGCCGTTTCCGATGCGGGAGTAAACGCGACATTTTCAGCGGGCAGGGCTGCGGTCATGGCTTTTGTTCTGATTGCAGCCGGAATTCTGACGGCACTGATCGCTGTATTTTTTGTCCGTAAGAAAGTTGACGCCTACGGTCACTATCTGGATATGGCTCTGATTGTCTCCGCTGTTGTTGTTGCCGCAGTCTCCATTTTCTTAAGCTGGAAAGAGCTGGATAACCTGACTTATTCCGGCGCTGTAATTTCCGGAATTGCGGCGGGACTGGTCGGAGAGCTGACAACCAGAATTTACACCGATTCAACCGACCATAAAATGAGAGAGATGGTCAGAGAAGGAGGACGCCGTGCGGCTATGCTGGAACGTCTGAGCCAGGGAATGTCCGCATCGATTCTTCCTGTTCTCTGCCTTGCTTTCGGCATCGGCATGGCTTACTATTTTGCGGGCAACTACGGAATCGGACTGGGTGCGGTCGGAATTGTCTCGGTAAGTTCCGTCATCCTGGTTCTGCATGGACTGGTCCTTCTTTCACAGACCAGCAGCGCTGTTATCAATGCAGTTGCGACAGAAGAGGAGGCAGACAGAGCAAAAGAGCCGATGGACCGGTTCAGGGAGTCTCTGAGCCGCATCAGAAACGGAATTACGTCCGGAGCAGCCTGCATGACTGCGGTCTCGCTTCTTATTTCCCTGTCCTCTTCACTGAAATTCAGTCAGGTAACTCTGATGAATCCGATGGTAGTATGCGGCTGCCTGATCGGCGTCATGTTCCCGTTTGCGTTTACTTCCCGGTCCATGACATTCTCGGGAAGCGCGCTGAAAGACATGGCCAGTGATCTGCAGGGACAGCTGGGCGACAGAGTTTCTTCCAAGATCAGTAAGGAGGATCAGAAAGAGATCCGTGAAAAAGTAAAGCCGTCTGCAAACTCTGCAATGAGAGGACTCTACCTGTCCGGAATCGTCACTGTCCTGGTGCCGATCGTCATTGCCGCGGCTGCCGGACCGGAAATGCTTGCAGGACTTCTGATCGGCGCCATCGTTTCAGGCGTACTTCTGGGAGCGATCATGGTCAACGCCGGATCCCTCTTCAAGAACATTTCCGATTCCTCTGTTTACATTGTAATCAAGCTGATGGTTATCGTGTCTCTGACACTCGGACCAGTATTCCTGAGCCTTTAACCGCCCTATCGCTGCATAAAGCGTGATGGAATGGAAAGGAGCAGTTATGTCGAAAAAAGAAAAAAAGATCAAGACGAATGCCATCCGTATGGTTGAAGAAGCGGGCATTCCCTATGATGAATATACGTATGAAGTGAAGGGCGAGTTTTCGGACGGCGTATCTTCAGCGCATAAAATCGGCCTTCCGGTGGAAATGACCTTCAAGACCCTGGTTCTGGTTGGCACCGATAAGCAGTACATGGTCTGCGTCATTCCGGTTGCGGAAGAGCTGGATCTGAAGAAGGCGGCCCGCCACTTTAAAGAAAAGAAACTTGAGATGATCCATGTAAAGGAAATCAATAAGGTCACCGGCTATATCCGGGGCGGCTGCTCGCCGATCGGCATGAAGAAGCAGTTCCCGACGGCGATTGATGAAACCGCGCTGCTGTTCGACAAGATCGGGGTCAGCGGGGGAAAAATCGGCCTGACCATCTGTCTGGACCCGGAAAAGCTCGCGAAGCTCGTGGGGGCAGAATTTACGTCACTGACAAAAGAATAAGAGGCATAAAGAAAGCCGGGCATGCTGCCTGGCTTTCCTGCTAAATGGTATAAGACAGCAGGAAATACATCACGGATTTCTGTGACAAATGTGATAAAGTAAAAACCTCTTATCGATCAGAACAGAGAAAAAAGAAAGGAAACAGAATGGGCAGATCCATAGTAGACCGCTTCGGAGATTTCGCAGAACAGAAAATCAGCAAAAATCCGCGCGGAGCGAGAAGACTGCTCGCGTCCATCTTTAAAATATATGGAAATTACATGCGGATGAAAAAATCCGATCAGCTTCCGGCCAGAGGCTTTCAGATGCAGCACTGCAACCGCGTCATGGCAGGATCCCTGTCTGACTCGCGGAAAAGCGTTGTAGTCAGTATTTTCACCCCCTGTGAAGTCATGCATGCCATGGGGCTGCAGCTGGCCTTTCCGGAGGGACTGAGCTGTTATATGACGGCATCTCACTGTGAAAAGGGTTTCCTGAATCAGGCGGAAAAATCCGGTGTGCCGGAATCCTTCTGCTCCTTTCACAAGCAGTTTATCGGAATGGTAGAAAAAGGCATGCTGCCAAGGCCATGCTGCATCGTCAACACAACGATGATCTGCGACGCCAATCAGCTGTCCTTCCGCTATCTTGCCGAATATTTTCATGTCCCTCATTTTGTCATCGATGTACCGAATGAGTGGAGTGAAGAGAATCAGGAGTATGTCCGGCAGCAGCTGCTTGAAATGACAGAATTTCTGGAGAAGGCATCCGGCGTCAGGCTGAAGCAGGAGAAACTGGAGGAATCCATGCGTTATGCGCAGAATGCCCTGGATAATTACCGGGAAATTCTGAAACTGAAGGCGGACAGAAGTGAGCGGGGAAGGCTGACCGACCTCATGATGGATGCCTTTGAATACCATGTTCTTCTGGGAACAAAAGGAACCGTTGAAAGCGGGAATCGGATGATCCATGATCTGAAAACACTTCCGGTCAATCAGGGAAAGGCAGAAGGCGTCCGAATTGCCTGGGTTCACGTTCTTCCATACTGGCAGCAGTCCATGACGGAGATTTTCAACCACAGCAGCCGCGTAGAGGTGATCAGCGGCGATATGAGTTACGATAACCTGGATGTTGACCTGGAAGGAAAAGATCCCTATTCGGCAATGGCAGAGATGCTGCTTAAGGATTCCTTTAACGGACCTGCTGAGCGCAGAATCAGCCATGTCCTGAACTATGCGGAAAGCATGAATGCGGATGGAATTATCTATTTCTGTCACTGGGGATGCAAGCAGACTCAGGGCGCGTCGGCTCTTGCCGCAAAAGACTTTGAGGAGGCAGGTTTCCCTGCTCTGGTCCTGGACGGAGACGGATGCGACCCGAGAAACATTCAGGACGGGCAGATGGTGACCCGTGTACAGGCCTTTATTGAACAGCTGGAAGCGAGAAAAAAATGATTGGATATACATGTAAATACACGCCGGTGGAACTGCTGGCCGCCTTTGATGCCGAGCCGGTTCTCATCAATGAAGAGGCAGAAGACTTTGAGTATGCCCAGGATCTGATGCATATGAACATGTGCGGAAGCATCAAGGCACTGATCGAGAGTGTACACAGGCATCATATTCCGGAGCTTGTTCTGGTGAACTGCTGTGATGGAACCAGAAGGGCCGCAGATGTTCTGAGAGACAGGACAGAGTTCCTCTTCCTGATGGATGTTCCACATGCGGTAAACAGCTGCAGCCGGCAGCATCTGGTCACTGAGCTGAAGCGGCTCTGCCGCGCCTGTCAGGACTACAGCGGAAGAAAATTTTCACTGGAACACTTTCTTTCCGCGTTTTCCGGACCGGAGGATCTGCCGGCTTCCCCATACATTGGAATCCTCGGCGCCAGAGTGGGAGAGGGTCTGAGAAAACAGCTCTCGGATCTGGTTCCGCTTCCAGTGCGGGATCTGACCTGCTGCAGCATCAGAGGGCTCCAGCTGCCGGATGAAAAAACAGTCCGCCGCTGGAAGGATGCGGCAGAAAATCCTGCATCTGATTCATCATGGTTTGATGAAGTTCTGGACTGGTATGCAGAAGAACTGCTCCGTCAGGTTCCCTGCATGCGTATGGAAGATATTACAGGCAGAAAGGCCCTGATTAATGACCCAAATCTCAGGGGAATCATTTATCATACCGTGAAATTCTGCGATTACTACGGATTTGAGTACGAGAGTCTGCGCAAATCTGTCAGTATACCGATGACAAAAATCGAAACAGATTTCACCATGCAGTCAGAGGGTCAGCTGTCTACAAGAATCGGTGGATTCGTTGAAAGTATGGGGCTGAGAAAAGAAAGGACGGTCAGGGGGATGAATACGGGGGGAAAATATTTTGCCGGTATCGACAGCGGTTCAACCACAACCAATATCGCAGTTCTGGACCAGGATGGAAATCTGGTCGACAGCGCAATTGTTCGGACCGGCGCAAAAGCCCAGAAGGGCGCGCAGAAAGCCCTGGATTCCCTGAAAAAGGTGAGTCCGGACGATATTTCACTGATTTTTGCAACCGGATACGGGAGAATGAATATTTCATTCGCCGATGACAACATTACAGAAATCACCTGCCATGCAAGAGGAGCGCGTCATATTCACCCGGGAGTTCATACGATCATCGATATCGGAGGTCAGGATAACAAGGCCATCCGCCTTGATGATCACGGGGATGTTGTAAATTTTGCCA
>JBJFHK010000183.1:0-9469 GCA_051893535.1 Eubacterium sp.
TGATCCTATCCCTTTGGCATACGCTGAGGTTGAGATGGATATCAAAGACACGCTTACTCAGGACGACCGCATTGATGAAGTAAAAGATTTCAGCTTTTACTCTATCGGCAGTGCCCTGCTTGTGAAATTTACCGTAGTTACGAATGTCGGAAATGATATAGAAAGTGGGGTGATTGTGAATGGCTGATTACGTCAATGATGTGCTTACTGTTGACGATATGACGGATGAAATGTCACTGGATGATACCTATGACTATATTCTGCAGAGAATGCTCGATAACGTCCCGGATGAAGATGACGATCAGCAGCTTATTGACAAGCGCGAAGGCTCAATTATTTATAACGCACTTGCGCCTGTAGCTGTGGAATTGACAGTCCTGTATGACACGATCAAGAACATGCTGAACGATGCATTCGCAGATACGTGTTCCATTGATGCAATGATTATGAAAGCACGTGAGAGAGGATTAACATACAGAGAAGCAACTCAGGCTATGATAGAAATTTCTGTAACGCCTGCATCGCTTGATATGACCGGGTGCAGATTTCTTATCTCAGACACCGACCTTGCATTCACGGTAACAGAAAGAGTTGTTCCAGATGACACAACGAGCGGCCTTTGGTATGCACAGTGTGAAACAGCCGGTACGGAAGGAAATGTTTCTTCCGGAGACTTGATTCTAGATGCAGTCGGCAGTGATGATACAGTAGCGGACAATTTAGAATCTGCGGTTATCGTATCCGTAGATACATTTGCTTATGATGATGAAACACTTGATTCGCTCAGGACCAGGTATTTTGACTCAATCAAATCATCCAGATTCGGCGGCAATGTTGCGGACTACAAAGCGTTTATGCTGAGTATGGACAATGTCGGCGCGTCTAAAGTCATTCCGCACTGGAACGGCGGAGGAACGGTTAAGGTTGTGTTCATCGACCGTGATTATAACAAACCTACGGACGATGAAGTAAAGGCCGCTCAGACGGCCATTGACCCGGTAGAAAACAGCGGTGAAGGTGTTGGAATGGCTCCAATCGGACACAGAGTTACGGTTGAAGCCGCGGCAGAGGTAACAATTGCGGTATCTGCGACATTTACCTATATGCACGGATACAAGTTCAGTGATGCAGAATCATCCCTGAAAACGCTCTTAGAGAACTATCTCAAGACACTGAGAGAAAACTGGGAGAGCGGAAATGTTACAGTCCGCACAAGCGCAATTGAGAACGCATTCCTGAACGGAACCGGCATTGCAGATGTAACAGGAGTCGCAATCAACGGAAACAAGGCAAACTTACAGCTTGAATATAATCAGATACCTATAGCGGGAGGAGTGAGCGAAAATGCAGCTTCTTAGTCATCTTCCTGACTTTCTGCAGGAATACAGAGAATACCAATACATTCTTGACGAAGCCGATCAGCCTGAACTCGACTGGGTAGACGATCAACTTGAAAAGGACTATAACAATTTCTTTGTTCTGTCTGCAGATGAAGACGGCTGTTCCCGGTATGAAAAGATGTACGGATTGACGCCGCAGCCATCTGCAACACTTGAGGAACGCCGGTTCGCAATTCTTTCCTATCTGAACAAACAGCTTCCCTACACGGAAAGACAGCTAAATAACATCCTGACTACTTTGTGCGGGGAAGGAAATTTTACGGTAACACTTACGCCGAGCGAATACTCCATAGCCGTAAAACTGGGATTAGCGGCAAAGAACAACAGAGATTCGGTAGACGATCTTCTGCATTATCTTCTGCCTGCAAATCTGATTTATGCAATTACGATTCTGTGGAATCAGCACAGCAAGTACAATGGCAAATGGACACATGCGCAGATGGCCAAATATACACACACGCAGTTAAGAGAGGAGGAAATCAATGTCGGTTAGTGCGACTACGAATTACAAACTCAAAAAACCTTCCGACGATGAATTTTATAATGTCTCGCGATACAGAGACAACATGGATGCAATCGATGCGCAGATGAAAACGAATGCCGACGCTACCGGCGGGAAGGCAGACAAGGCCACGACTATAGCTGGGTATGGAATTACCGACGCTTACACGCAGGTACAGACGGATAATCTGCTGAAAGATAAGGCGGACAAGGCATCAACCGTTAATGCAACTCTTTCCGCATCTGGGTGGTCAAACAGTCAATATTCTCTGGAGTCCACATATCCGAAATCATCATATGACGTTGAAGTTGGTATTGATGGAGATAAAGCGACCGATGCTCAGTACAAGGCATGGGCGGCGCTTAAACCAATGGACAGTCTTTCCAACATCTTGAAGATCAAGGGAAAGACACCGACCGTTGATATTCCGGTTATTTTAAAGGTGGTGAAGAAATAAATGGCATTAACAGTAAGAGGGGCTGGGGGGATGTCAGCGTTCCCTAAGCAGTTGGCAATAACAACAAAACCGACGAAAACAAGCTATAAAGCCGGTGAATCACTCGACCTTACCGGGCTTGTAACCACTGTCGCATATAGTGATGATAGTACAGAGGTTGTTACAACAACTCCATCAATTACCACCGGCGCGGTAATATATGAAGATACCTCAAGCGTTACACTGTCATGGACGTGGCCTGATGATACGGGTGTCACATTGACTGTGGACCTGCCAATATCCGTGGCAAGGGTGCTGACCGGAATCAAGATGACCGCACCAACTAAGACAACATATTACAAAGGCGATGCTCTCAATTTGACAGGTGCAACAGTTACGGCGACTTTTAATTCTGGGAAAACTGCGGACGTGACAAACTCGACAACATTCAGTCCGGCTAGTGGCACGAAACTCAGCTCATTTGGAACTCAGACCATAACCGCAACATACACGGAAAACGGCGTTAGCAAAACAGCATCCACGTCCGTAACAGTCACAGTTAAAACAGTGACATGGGCTAACGGCTCGGATTCTGAAATCGTTGATATGGTGGCCGCGGCGGATGCGGGCGTTATAAAGCTGAGTGATTATTGGGCGGTCGGCGATACCCGAACGATCAGCTTGTCGGCAATGTCGGCGACAGGCGTAGGAGAATCACAGGCGGCGCAAACGCAGAGATTCGTGCTGATGAATGCAGGCGGCAAAACACTTTCAAACGGTAAAACATGCTCTTTCGTTGTTGGGATGAAAAACTGCTTGCATACAAATGGATATATGAATAGTTCTAATACGAATTCCGGCGGATGGGAAAAGTGCGCGCGGCGTGCGTGGTGCAATAATGTGTTCTACAAAGCGATACCGAGCGCAATCAGGCCGATTTTTAAACAGTTCAAGAATGTGACTGCGAGCGGAACAGGTTCATCAGCCACCACATCAACCGATTATTTTGCGTTACCTTCAGAAAAAGAAATATTTGGCTCAACGACATATTCAAACAGTACGGCGGAATCTGCAAACAACCAGTTCACATGGTATAAAACATCCGCCAATAGAATCAAATATGACGAAGGAACTTCAAACGCATGGTGGTATTGGGAGCGTTCTCCGTATTCTTCGGACAGCGCCTCCTTCTGCCGTGTCTACTACGGCGGTAGCGCCAGCTATAACGGCGCCAGCACCAGCACTGCGTTGTCGCCCTTCGGCTGTATCTAAAATCTTATAATCCGCGGCGATATGCCGCGGAAATTTTTATAGAGGTTATATATGAGTGTTCCGACTTGGAAAAGATCAAACTCTAAAGTTGAGTTTTTGAATCTCCTGATGGAGTTAAATATTAACATCGGGAAAATCACAGCAAACAAACCTAAAAAGTATAAAGCAAATTACGGCGATCACTTGATTAAAGAAGGGTTGCGCGCGCTTGAATATGCGCAAGTTGCGAACTCGATTTTTATGACAAAGAAAACGAGCGCGGAAGATTACAATATCCGCAGAATGTTGTTCCAGAAATCGAGAGGAATTGTTCAGCACATCGCTACCGCGTCATATATCTTTTTAGAGCTGTGCAAAAACTCAAATGACGTAAAAGCAGACAAAATCTGCAAAGAGGAACAATATATAGGCTCAACGTGTAACGACATTTCAAACGCTATTTCTGGCGTCATGAAGTCGGATAAATCACTAATGAAATAAATATTATTGGTTATTCTCCGTAAGAGCGTTCTCCGTATTCTTCGGACAGCAACTACTTCTGCAATGTCAACAACAACGGTAGCGCCAACTATAACAACGCCAACAACAACAATGCGTTGTCGCCCTTCGGATATATCGACCAGTTAGGCGAGTAGGTAACGCGAAAGCACAACAATCATGATACAGGGGAGAATGACCATGCCTTTAGGGTGAATAGGTGCCGCGGCTATGCAACGAGGGATTCCGCATTGCATATAGCATGATGGTATGCGCGCGGTGGATTGAGGTGAAGATGGTAACTTTTGAAGATGTTGCGTCATTTTCAGCATTAATGAAATCGGCAGAGAAATGCCGTAAAAATGTGATGTGGAAATCATCCACGCAGATGTTCAGAATTAATCAGATCAGGTGGTGCGCGTCATTGTCGAACGATTTAATGAGCGGTAAATATAAACCGCGTGGATTCAATGAGTTTGATATTTGCGAACGCGGTAAAACCAGGCATATACGGTCGGTCCATATCTCGGAACGTTGCGTGCAAAAATCGCTCGTAGAGAATGCACTGCGACCGATAATCGAACCGCGACTTATCTATGACAATTCTGCAAGCATCAAGGGCAAAGGAACTGATTTTGCGCTGAGACGGTTAAAGAAACATTTGGCAGATCATTACCGGAAACACGGGCGTAAAGGCGGGATTCTGACGATGGACTATGCGTCATATTTTGACAGCATAAACCATGAAATTCTACTGAATAAATTGCGCGAGGTTATTGATGACGCCCGAATTTTCGAGTTGACAAAACTATTTATTGATGCGTTTCCGGGCGATTGCGGTCTGGGTTTGGGCTCCGAGGTTTCGCAGACCTGCGCAATTTACTACCCCAACGATATTGACCACTACATAAAAGAGCAATTGCACATTCGCGGATATGGCAGATACATGGATGATAGCTACCTGATACACGAAGATATTGAATATCTGAAAGAGTGTAAAGCGCGGATAGAAGAGAAATTGCGCGGGTTGAAGTTGGAGCTGAACCCAAAGCACACAAATATAACGCGATTCGACCGCGGGAGTTTCTCGTATCTGAAAAAGCGTTTTTGCGTTACCGAAACAGGGAAGATTCTCGTTAGGCTAAGCCGCAAGAATATCACAAGGAATCGGCGTAAACTGAAACGAATGGCGCAAAAAGGCGTTGGCGAACCATCAGCATCTCGAACATATCAATCGTGGCGCGGATACGCAAAGCAATGCAGTGCTTATAATTCCGCGCGGAACATGGAGCAGTTATTTTATAACCTGTGGAGGTGATTTTATGCTCGAAGAAATTATGAAGGAATTCAAAGGTTATCGTGATTCCATTTATGAACGTGTGTCGGAGTTTATGAATTACGCGGATGGCAAACACGATGCAAGTACGCAGCGTATTGGAGCATCTGAAGATGGAATATGTGAGATGTCCTCTGATTTAGACCAGAGAATCAAAGACTTGGAAGATGCACTTTGTGAGCTTTCGGGAGACACACCAACAACTACCGAAGAGTAGAAAGGAGATTTCAATATGTTCATGGCTAGAATTTGGAAACGCAGAATTGAAGATGGAACACAGAAATTTGAGAAGTGTCCAACCAGATACAAGAATCAGGTGCGCGAACTTCTCAAGCAGGACGTAAAGGATGGAATCATCCGCGCTGAGGATTATAAGGCTATCACCGGCGAGGACTATGTGGAAGACACAACTGCTACAGCATAATAAAGAAAGAAGGATGCGATGCATCATCAGATCATATTCTCACCGGAAGACATCGTGCAGATCGTACACGCCTTCTGCTCGATGGTCGGAGAGATAGCTGTAGTCGTTGGAGCAGTGGCAGCTTTCATCGCCTGGTTAAAGAAGCCTAAAGAGAAGAGGCTTCACGAGCTGGACGATCACGAAAAGCGGATCTCAAGCCTTGAGGCAAAATGCGAAAAATACCAGTCTTTTTTTCAAGCCCAGGACCGGCGGTTCGATCAGCTCGAAAAGGAGACAAAAGTTTATCAAAGAGGGATGCTTGCCCTCATCAATCATGCCCTGAGCGGAAATAACACGGAAGAACTTGAGACCTGCCGGGAAGAGCTCACTGATATCGTCTACAGCCCGAAAACAGAAGTTAATGCAAAGGTATAATCTATCAACGACCGTCAAAAAAAGCGCTTAGAAGCTAATTTTGGCGGTCGTCTTTTGTAAGCAAGTAATTGCAATGGTTTCAGCCGTTGCGGAAGGGAGAAACTTATGAAAAATGTCGATAAGGGAACGATCATCAGAACGGCAGTGCTTTTTCTTGCCATTATCAATCAGATTTTAACAATTTCTGGGAAGTCTCCGCTCCCGATCACGTCCGATCAGCTGACGGAACTCATCTCAACGGGGTTCACAGCTGTAACGGCGTTGATTGCATGGTGGAAGAATAACGACTTCACGGACGCGGCGCGTGAAGGTACAGCCCACATGAAGCGTTTAAAAACTGAGAAAGCGCAGAGCAAATAAATCTAACTTAATAAGTTAACGATTTCACTTAATTAGTTAAATTTCACTTTCTGATTTCACTTTCTCTTTAACATTTAACTTAATGGGTCTGGTTTGGGTCAACGTGGTTCAAACTGGTTCAAACTGGTTCAAAAAAATAATACAAAACTCATAATCTGTTCGAGTAATTTCGAGCAGATTATTTTTTTATGCGAAGGAAGGTAAATGTATGACTATCTTAAAACCTAACTTCTACAAACAGATTGCATCTCCATACGCTAACCACTGGCGCAACGGCTGTAGTGTGGCCGGATATGCGTGCGGAGAATTTTCTGTATTTAATATCGTGTCTGCAACCACAAAGCACTGGACAAACCCTTTGCAGGTATGGAACTGGGCGTGGAATCACGGCTATGTTCTTAAAGGTGCTGGAACGTATTGGTCTGGTATTGGCGCAATGCTCAACGCCGCCGGAATCAAGTCGTGGAAAACCACAACCAATTGGAGCGATGTTCACGCCGCACTCCGGAAAAACATGTGGTGTATCGGCATTATGCACCGTGGCATCTGGACTTCAGGCGGTCATTTCATCGTTGCGTATTATGTAGATAAGAATGACAACATTTATATTTCAGATTCAGCGTCTTATGCAGGATACAGGCAGTTTAACAGGTGGGCGAATTTCAAAGCACAGTGCAATAACGTCTGGATTGTGATTGACCCACGCGACTACCACGCAACCGGAAAATCCACCGGAAACCACTCAGCGATGATGTATACGGATAACGACCAGAGCAACGTCCGGAAGTCTGCGTCCGGCAATTCAAAACTTCTGGGAACGCTGAAAGAGAATCAGCGTCTTGAACTTGATAATTACTCCGCTGGATGGTGGAAAATCCGGAAGGGCACGTATAAAGGCGGGTGGATACATGAGAGCAACCTCAGCAAGTACAAACACAACCCTCATAGTTGGGTTGTTGTTGCGGACTGCATGAACGTCAGGGATGGATACTCAACGAAAAATACCCACGTCCTGACCACCGTCAAGAAGGGCGCGAAACTCCATTCTAAAAAATCCCGTGGCGCGTGGGGGTACTTCCCGAAGCAGGATGGATTGTCACATTCCGGATGGATTAAGTGCTACAATCCAGGCGGGGCGGCATTCTTAAGGATGCTGAAGTAATTTGCCACCGTTTTGCCACCATTTTGCCACTGTTTTTCTTTTAGGATACAGGAAAACTTGAACTTTTATAGAACTCTTATAGAACTTTTATAGAACTCCGCTTTATGTGCTATAATGTGGTTGGTGAATTTGGGTGTCTGCTGGATTGCAGAAACAGAAAGGCCGGGCGTTTGCCCGGCTCTCTCTTAGTGCGTGCATCCGCAATATTCTAATTCGTAATTTACAAGCTCCTTTTTGTCCAGTGGGCGGCTGTAAATAAGCACGTCATAATAACGGTCATCCTTGTAATCGTCAACGCGCTTTACAAGGCCGTCCATAGGTTGGCACGCCGGCGAGAACCCTCTGCACTTCATTCCATACATGAAGTTCATTGTAGGGTCTTTTTTAAAGACCTCATAAGGTTCATTTTCCATCTCGATTTCATCGAGACGTTTCTTCATTCTTCTCAATCTCTCATTATTGCAATTCCACTGTTCACGGCGGGCGGCCTGTTCCGCCTTCGTTCCTGTCAGCAGTACATATCCCAGGTTAATCTGTTTTTTCATCAGTTCGTTGTACTTCTTTTTCATCATTTCAAGCTTCATTGTTTTACCTCCGTGTTTTTTCTCTTTATTTGATACCTGTATTATAAATAACATTTCATGAAATGTTAATACAGAAAATAAGATTTATTCTAATTTTTTTCGAATAATAAAACCGCACTGCGATTGCAATGCGGTATCACTCTACAGCTGTTCACGCTCTATCAGTTCATCGATGATATCCCCGCGCGTTTTATCGCGTTTGGCTGCAAGTCTTTTCAGTTTTTCAATGTTGCACGCTTTAACCGTAATGGCAAACTTTTGCTTTGTCTCGTTATCCGGAATTGTTTCAAACAGGCTCTTGTATTTCTCTGGATTTAGATAAGCTTTTGCCCAGCTTTTCGCCTGATCGTAGTCCAGTGGATGCAGATTTTCAGTACCGTCTTCGGATTTTTTTGTGTATAAGAAAAATTCTCCGGTGTTTTTCTGGTACAGGATTTCGGTTTCGTTGCAGCCATTATCGGATATCTGCCCGACGTTTTCGGCGGTCTCGGTGTTATATCTTCTCTGGTTAATCACTTTCTTCATATTTTCCCTCCTGTTTTGAGATTTTATGCTATAATATGGATGAACCTTTGTGTTTTAGGTTCCTTTATTTGATATTGCCGGGGTTTATTCTCCGGCTTTTTTTATGCCTTTTTTCGCCTTTGAGTGTGATACCCGGTGTGTTACCCTTATTCATTTGATATTCATAAAATGTTATAAATATTATTTTTCGTCAAAAGAACCGACCGCGGATGCCGGTCACACGGTCAGTTTTGGGATGTTTTTTTGTTTCTCGCAATTATTTTTTTGGTTTATCAGTCAGACGTTTCTTCTCTTGCGACCATTTTGTTGAGGTTAACAAAATGGGATTCTGAGGCGAGTATCTGTAATTATATTTATCTCGATCTGAATTTTGTGCGGGTTCATCTTGATTTATCCTATGAGCAATGTGTATAATATGAGTAGAGAAAAACGCCGCCGGAGTCTGCGAGGGTATTGCACCAGCGTGTTTAACACGTGGTAGTCGCACCGGGGGTTTTTCTTTTTGTTGTCTAGTGTTTGCTGTTCTAAGTTCATTTTTCTTCGATTTTTAAATTTAGAATCGCATATACCAGCCTAA
>JBJFHK010000184.1:0-1819 GCA_051893535.1 Eubacterium sp.
TCTTCCTGGTGATCAATCCGGAATTCTTCAGCGGCGAAGAAGTCTTCAGAAAGAAAACCGGAGACATCCTCCGCGCACTGCGTAATTCCACCAAGGCACCGGGCGAGACCCGCATTTTCACACCGGGTGAAAAAGCACATCTCATCTGGGAGTACAGAAAGAACAGAGGCGTTCCGGTCGGTGAATCCGTTCAGAAGGAGTTCGTTGAACTGAGAGACCGTTTCAACCTGCCATATAAATTTCCATTTGAGAAATAGGACAGTAAAGACAGTAAAGGCAGTAAAGGCCGCTGCACCAGCTTATGAAAAATAACTTGGGCAGCGGCCTTCTTTGCGGTTTATGTTATGCCTTGTGCTATTTTTGTCCCAGGTTACCAGTAAGAAATTCAGCATGAGCATCGTCCATCTCAGATAGGCTGAAATTCCCCAGAAAGCCCTTGGTAAAAACTGTGAAAACAGCTGCGTTGTACCAACGCAAAAATATTTTTGGGAAAATAGAATGAAAATCATGATTAATACATAAAAATTGTATGATAATGAATACAATCATGCTGTCCAATTGCCGGTGTTTATAATTATAATGAAGTGTGCATGAATATCGCATTCGTATCTGAAAATCGCTGAAAGGAAATTAGTAGAAATGTTAATATATCGAAATATTGCTGCAACAGAAAGGCTATAATGACAATAATCCTTTAGCTTATCTGATGCAAATACCCGGTGCAATAATAGGTAGTTTGTAAAAACTTGCGATTTCCATGAGTTTTCCCTAAAGCATACTGCATACTTGGTAAAATGTGCAGTTTCAGCTGGTATTTACCAAAATAATGAACGGACAGCAGGTATTCTCGCTGCATAAAGAATGAATATCTAAGAAATTGTGGCCGCGCACTGTAAATGAGGAAGATTACGTGTACAGTATACCAAACACCTCGTGCCCGGCCTTTATCACAGCTTTCATCGCAGCCTTTATCACTGCCTTCACCGCAGTTTTGACTACAGTTTTGAGCATAGCAAAATGTTAGAATGAATTGAGTATATTGTATACACAAATGTCCGCTTATCTGTGTTATTAGACAATGCTTTTTATGCTTATGTACAAAACATTTTCTGTCTCTATATTTAATGAAAAAAAGAAGCCGGTGTGCTGCGGGCAGCAGCACACCGGCTTCATCTTTCAACAAAACTCGGCACCTGGGCTTCATTTTTCAACAATGCTCAGCACACCGGCTTCATCTTTCAACAAAATTCGGCACGCCCGGTCATTAAAATTTTAACCGGCTCGTCAGCCCGGCATTCGGCATCTGGTATCTGGCCAGAAATTGCTGGCTAGTTCTTCAGATCGTTCTCAATATCTCCGTAATATCTGTAGACAGCTGTGTAACCGTGGGAGAACTTGCTGGTCGGGCGGATGTTGATCTCCTGGCCGCTGGAATCACCGGTTTTGCCGTCCCAGTCCCAGTGTGCGCCGACGTCCATCTTATTTCCGTCGTAGATTTCAATGTGGTAAGACGGGTTAACCAGAATATCTCCACGCTTCAGCTGGCTGATGGCAGGCTTCTTGCCCTTGACTTTGACGAGCTTCCAGCCGTTCTGCTTCAGCAGGGTGACGACACCGCCAACGACAGGCGGTTTTTTGCAGGCTCTGACGAAGTCATTTCCCATGCCGCTGTGGGCGAGCGCTGCGGTTACGAAGGATGCGCAGTCATAGTCGAGGCTGGCTCCGGAAACGGTGAATGGGTCGAAGCGGTCACTCTTCAGGGAAGTGTAAACACCCAGGCTGTAGCCAAAGCGGTTGTCGTTTGCGATATCCTCTGCCC
>JBJFHK010000185.1:0-9390 GCA_051893535.1 Eubacterium sp.
TTTTCTATGTTCGCGCCCGCTCTCTCGAGCGAACTTCTATATCTTACCGCCTGATACGGACTTTGTCAACACTATTTTTAACTTTTTTTGATTTTATTTTTACCCGTTGACGCAGTCTATGGGCAGAATATATTCAAAAGCTTGTATTTCCAATGTACTAAGCGTCTTATCCAGGATCACTTCCGTACACAATCTTGATTACTGCTCCTGTGCCAGATGTGTTTATCACAGGGATTTGATCATTATTTATCTGTATTCCCTGCATCGGCCGATTCCGGAACGGAGCTTATCACGATGTCCGGTTCATCGGGCGCAGACAGGACTCAGCGCGTCGGCCTCTTGTGACTCTCCGTTCGTTGGCCCCCTGCGCTTCTCAGGGCATCGGCCTCTTGCGGAAGCGGCGTCAGCCGCGGTGGGTTTTGTCCGATCATAGCATGAACTTGCGGATGATCAAGATGCCGATGACGGCAACAGCAATCAGCATGCAGATGATGACCGTGCGCAGGACGCGGGCGCCGCGGGTCAGCTTTCCGTCCGGCCAGGCGACTTTAAACAGCTTCCAGAACAGGAATGCCGGGAAGCCGACTGCCAGCAGATAAAACAGTACAACGATGATGATTCTTGCTTTCATTTCTTCTCCTTATATTGAAAATGGCGGCGCGTGGTTTCCCGCCGTGCCGCCTGGGTCTGCATTCCTCTGTCTCCATTCTTTATCATACACCATTTCAGGCGGATGAGATACCGTAATTTCTGAGTTCGACCAAAACGACAATGCGATGTCGATATGGCCGGACTTTCTGCCCAAAACCCACCTTCTTCAATTAATCTTTCTTACTTAAATTCTTTTAACATTAAATTTTCTAAAAACATTACACTTTTCCTATTTACAGTGCTAAAATGAAGCTGCGATATTTATAACGCTATTGCAGATGTCCAGTATACGCTGTAATAGCAGATTCCATTCATTAAATGCAGAAGGAACGGTATTATGATCAGTCTGAATGAGTTCATCTTAAAATGCAATTCTGATCCTGAGTTTGGAGGAGTTCCTGCGCCTTCTGTACGCGTAACCCCCCCGATCATCTTCTCGCGCGCTTTCTGCGCATTCTGCGTAATGTAAATCAATTTCTCCGATATATCCGATATATAAGAAGGAAGCACCTGTTTTCCGTGCACAGCCCGCCCTGCCGCAGGAGGAGTGTATTCCGGTATGTACCTGCTTCCGGACGCTCCTGAACCATTAAACGGCGCTGACAAAATATATATTTCAAGGAGAGAATTATGATATTAAAAAAGAAACTTGCAGTTCTCGGACTCGCCGCAGTGATGACCGTCGCCTTTATGCCGGCCATGGCGTTTGCGGGTGACACAACGTCTGCTTCCGGCACGACAACCAAAACAACAGAAACGACATCAACCACCTCAACAAATTCCATCAAAACAGTTCCGAGCGATGGCAGCATTACCGAGGATGGAAATTATCAACTGACGGATAATCTTACACACGGCATTACGATCGCTTCAAACAAGACTGTAACTCTGGACCTTAATGGACATAATATTGCTGTCTCCTCCGGAGACGCGATTGTAAACGGCGGAACGCTGACAATTACGGGCAGTGGTTCTGTCACGGCCCCAAGAGCGGCAATCGGAAATATCCCTGGCGGGACCTGCACCGTGGAAGGCGGAACATATTCTTCCAGCAGCTGGTATACCATTAAGAACCTGGGAACCATGACGATTAAGAATGCAACCATTACCAATGCTGATAAAAAGAATCACTCATCCGTGATCGATAATGGATGGGAAGGTATTTCAGCAAGCAATGATACCATCGGAGGAACCTACTACAATGAATCTTCCCATGAATCTTCCGCGACGCTGACAATGACCGGAGGAACAATCACAGGCAACGGGATCAACCGCGGCGCTGTAAAAAACGATGATTATGGCGTATTTAACATGAGGGGCGGCACACTGGATAACACGGCATGCACAGAAGCAGGCCAGCCTGCTCTGATAAACTGGAATGAGGCATCCATTTCTGGCGGAACAATTACAGGTCTATATGCTGTAAAGACAGGCGTAAACAGTACAAACCAAAACAAAGGAAAGCTGACAATTTCAGGCGGTAATTTTATTAACACCGTAGGTGATGAAAATATTGCTGCTATGGATACACCAAATACATCTGCAGAAAAAGCCTCAATTACCATCTCAGGAGGAAACTTTAATAAGAAGATTAAAGCACTCAACCATGCCACAGTTTCTGTAACCGGTGGTATTTTTAAAAATATCACTGCTTCAATTATTGCTGAAAATACTCCATACGCCATGGTTTCCAGCGGTTACAGCACAACATATGCCGTAGGTGAGGATACCATTGCCAAGGCAGCCAACGACGCTTCCAACACAGTCACTATCGAAAAGGATAGTGTAACATTGACTGACGCGAACGCAGAGGTCAAAAATGCTGCAACAAATACGGGAACCGTTACCGTCAACGGGAAGACGCTCTCTGCAGGAAGCACTGTAAAAGCCGGCGCATCCCAGACAATCAGTGACCTGAAAGCACAGATCACTTCCCTGCAGAATCAGCTCAATGAGGCAAAGACCCAGGCAGTTACATCCAAGGGCGATGCAGACACCTATAAAGCGCAGGTAGCAAAACTGCAGAAGGAACTCGCAGACACACAGGCTCTGCTGAAGACTGCTCAGGAGCAGCAGCAGTCTGCAATGAATCAGTCCGAGACACAGAAAAACACGCTGACCGCCCCGGCCCAGGTCACCGGCCTGAAGGCCAAGGCAGGAAAGCGCTATATCAAACTCAGCTGGACCGCACTGCAGAGCAATGCCACCGGCTACCGCGTATACTGCAAGGTTAAGGGCGGAAAGTATACCAAAGTTAAAACCATCACCAAGGCCGGCACGGTTTCCTGGACAAACAAGGGCCTGAAGAAAGGCAGAACTTACTATTACAAGGTAAGAGCCTATAAGTCCATCAGCAGCGGTGAACTCTGGGGCGCATACTCCAACACTGCAAAAGCAAAGGTAAAATAGGATACTGATATACTCTCACAGAGTAACACAAAGGGACCGCGTCCAGAGGCGCGGCCCCTTTTTTCTGTGCCCGCTGATGGTTTCATTGCGGGGCCTTGCGAATTGTATCCTGTCATCACGCCCTGCGTGTCATTATGGACGCTCAGGTTCATCTCCCGTAATTTCCATATTCCTTGCTGATCAAGACGATGAATTTAATTCGGCGTTGCCATTCGCGGATTTTGCTGTATTTCTGAAACGCCCGGGAGGAGTTTTGGAAATTATGTTCCGGAATTATAGAAAAATCATGGTTGCTCAACGGATTGAGACGTGCGCGTTTTAATTGCGTATACGTAGACATATAAAAAGAGAGAAAATGGCGGAGATTGTCGATATTCCCGCTTATTCTTGCCCAGTATAATTCGTAATATTCTATCGTTTGCAACATCTACCAATCAAATTTTATCAACATGAATATCATGCCCACTAGAAACAACGAGAAATCGATCATCTGCAAGACTTGAAATAAGAAAAGCCGCCCATAGCCAGTGAAAACTCCCTCTCCCCGTTGAGAAATTTCGATTTTTCGCCAAAATTGAAACAGAAAAATTCAAAGTGCCTTTTGTCACTAGCTGACAGACCGGCGCGGATCGATGCAGAGCCATGTTTTCCGACCGATTCAGGTCAGCATAAAGCAGTGGCCGCTGCCTCAAGTTGATTTTCATAACTTGGTACAGCGGCTCCTTGCATTACAACCCCGCCCCGCGCCTTAGAATGTTTTCCAGACGGCGCGGGGCGGCTGCTATAGATCTATATGGACATTAATCACTTCCCAGAGGGATCTCATTTTCTTTACAGAAATCACGGACTTCTTTTTCTGTCATGCCAAAGACATCAGCAATTTCAGCTACAGATTTCCCCCTCTTCAAAGCCTGAGAAATAGTATCTATTATTTGTTCATGTCTGCCTTTCTCGATATTCCGCTGATCTCGTTCCAATAATGTCATATATTGATCCCTCCATACACCCTAATTCTTCTTGCGGCTTCTCAAAGCCAGTACCGCTGCAAGCAGCGCTGCAGCTCCGCCGAACAGGAATGCATACAGGCTGAGATCTGTCGTATCTCCAGTTTTTGGAGTACTTGCAGATACCGCCGTATGATTTTCGGAAACAGCTGTCTTCGCTGTTTTCGGAGTCATTGGTGTTACAGTCTGATGCTTCGTCACAACAGTCGTATGATGTCCGCTGTTCGACGGATGGGACGGTGTGTTATCTCCGTTGTGATGCTCCGGTTTGGACGGCGTATTCGGCTGATTCTTTGTATTTGTGATCACATATCCGTTCTGCGCGTCTCCGGTTATAGCTGCTGAATATCCATCCACTTTGTCTTCCATAACTGCGTACAGAATATCATGACCTGCAGACTGTTTATCCAGATTCGCAAACGTATGTGTCCAGCCATTCTGCGCGTTCAGTTCTACAGTATCTGCGACCTTTCCGTCCGCCAGAAGGTGAACGACTGCAGATGTTCCTTCTCCGCCAACCCAGTTCTTTGTGACTTTCACAGAGGTTTTCTGGACAGTCGGGGTAACTGGGATATTCGGCTGATTTGGAGTGTAGGTATTCGTAATTGTCGCTGACGCAGTTTCGCCGTTTTTAACGGCTGCTTTACTGCCATTTCCTGTTACATTCAGTGAATAGCCATCCACCTTTGCACTGTCTGCATTTTCCGTCACGGTATACTCACCGACCGGCAGATTACTCAGCGTGTATTTTCCATCCGTAAACTCGCTGTACTTCACGGTCTTGCTGTAGTTATTCGGTCCCGTGATCGTGAATGACGCATCGGCAGGAGTTATTCCGCCGTTCGTTGTCTTCGTGATTACCAAAGAACCTGTCGGTTTTTTCTTGGTCGTGTTATTGAACACGATGGCTGAAGCCTCTGTTTCGCCCTTCATAATCGTCGGCTCTGCCAGGATCCTTCCTGTCGGGCTGCCTTCAGAGTTCCTTTCCAGATGCGGCGTTACTGTAACCGTGTATACGGCTGAATCATATGTGTAGTCTGCATCCGTTCCCTGCTGCTCTGCTACGGTGTAGGTATATGTTTTCCCTGCATCATCCTTAGTATAAGAAATGCGGTCAAAATCGATGTTTCCGCTTGCGTCATTGGATTTTGTCTGAAGGACATGACCATTCTGCAGCAGCTGGAAGCTAAACTGACCGGCCTGAAGACCATCTGACTTGCCATCAATCAGCTTCTTCGCAGTCAGTGTAAGGCCGCCGTCATATTTCGTAGTCTTCGTCGTGTTTCCGCCGACTGTGTTCTTTACTGTATATCCAACAGGCACGCCTGTCATGTCGACCATAAAACGGACGAATGTCGTCAGTGAACTGGAGATTGGCTTGGTGTTAATGATACTGATTTTCTGAGGATCCGCTGAATCCTGTGTTACAGTGAAATACTCATTCGGATCTGCACCGATAAATTTCACGTGGGGATCCAGCTGGTCGGTCAGATTGATTTTCCCTGCATTGAATCCATTACTGTTCCAGAACTTAATGGAATATGTCACAAACTGGTCGTCCGGATCCGTGGTAATGATGGACTTATCCACGCTCTTTTCTCCATTAGATGCGTTGTTGCTGGTTCCCTGCAGTACATAATTGCGGTGTTCCTGATGAACATCTCCATCTGCTGTATACGTGATCGTTGCGGTATTCGTATACTTCGATGTATTGGAATCCGCCGGAATATCCACCCAGTAGTTGATCTGAAGAATACGCCTGAGATTGCCCGGATACTTGAAAGTCAGAGTCTGCCCTTTTTGATTAATTGTATAGAGAGATGGATCTACTGCCTTACCGGTATCCTGATCGATGACTTCAAATCCTTTACTTTCACTGAGCGTCATTCCGTCCGGAAGACGGTCAACAACGGTAACATTTGAAAGATCACCTTTTTTATCATTGACAAAGAGTCTGTATTTGTAAGTGCCGCCATTCGTAAGATCTGTTACTCCAATCTGCGCAGCATGATCTCCATAGCCATCGGAATAATCATATCCACTATAACTTACACCTGATGCTTCGACATCTTTCATAATCGTGTCGGTATATGTGCCGCTGCTGCCACTTGATGAGCTCGGAACTACCGTAATCGTCTTGCTGGCATCGGCCGCAGTAATCGTCCCGGATGTCGTTTTATCCGCTTTTGTTGTAACAAAAGCGCTGAAACTTCCGGAAAGTCCGCTTTCAATGTCCTTGGCAAAAGTCAGCTTATACCGCCCGTTTCCCAGATCTTCTTTCCCGCTGAAATGCTGAGCATTTACAGAAAACTCTACTGTAGACGCAATCTCCGCAGGGATCGTGACGATTACATAATCACCCGCATGGATTGCTCCGCGGTCCAGCGTATATTTAAACTGAACAACCGCTGTAGTGCCTGACTCATAGGTATCATTATTTGCTGTAATCGACGCGTGCACATGAGAAGAAACGTCTGATCCCCCGGCACTTTCCGCACGGCGGACGGTAAATTTCTTTCCTGCGGCCTGCGCAGTACCTGGATCTGCTGCCTTATTCTTTACTATATTTCTGCTTCCTGATTGATCACTCTGCCCGGAAGAGGACTGTCCTGTACCCCCCCTGATACATTTTCCTGCTGCACATTCTGCCCAGGAACGCCTGTCGTATTCTCCGCAAACACCTGCAGCGGCACCATCATCGTGACGGCCACCACAGCTGCAAGCAGGACAACCGCTAATTTTTTCTTCATAAACCCTCCTTCTGACCATCCTGTATGAGGACAGCCCATTGCATTTTATCCGGCAAAATTCACATCACAAGGAAACACAGACGTCCAGTGTGCCAAACCTGAAGCCCATGCATGTGCACCCGGCTGCTCATCCTGCCGAAGCCCCGATAGTTACATCATATTTTAATATCAATATCTTATCACATTTTTGTACTTTTACATATACTTGACTTGAAATTGATTAAAATTTATGAATTATACCTGACTAACTTTGTCAGATAACAATAATGCAGTAAATATCCCCTTTGTTTCACAAAACAAGCAGATATACAACCGGAATCTGTATGCAGGCTGCATCCGAAACTTCTGCGGAAATTACAGCAAGAAAAAGATACCGCCCCGCACAACAGAGAAAACACTCTGCAGTGCGGGGCGGCTGCTATAGATCTATATGGTTTTTACTTCTACGCAATCACCTTCCGGCGTCTCAGCACGATGTAGGCGATCAGGACGATGACGGCGGTTACGGTCCAGCTTCCCGGATAGGTGGCCATCAGCATGCTGAAGGTATGGGTGTGGGCGAACAGGGTGTATACCCACAGGATGCGGACGCCGCAGATGCCGAAGAGGGTCGACAGGGCCGGAACGAGAGAATACCCGTAACCTCGCATAATATCGGACAGAACCTCGATGAAGGCGTTGATGACTTCTCCGCCGAGGATAAACTTCAGGCGGATGATTCCGGTGGAAACAACGGCGGGATCGGTGTTAAACAGGGCCAGCAGCGGTCTGCCGAAGGCCAGCAGCAGGATGGATGTCGCTCCGGCTGCGATCAGGTCCTGAAAGAGACAGATCCAGGAAACTTTTTTACAGCGGTCCGGAAGGCCGGCACCGTAGTTCTGGCTGATGAAGGTGGTTCCGGTCTGGCCGAAGGAGGTGACGATATAGTATTCGAAAATCTCGATGTTGAAGGCCGCCGCGGATGCCGCCATGACGGTGGAGCCCAGACTGTTGATGGCAGACTGGATGCAGATGTTCGACAGAGAGAAAACCATGCCCTGCATGCCGGCCGGAACACCGATGCGGAGAATTTCCTTCAGAATTTTCCCGTCAATGCGCAGATCACGGAAGCTGACATGGAGCGGCCCTGCATGCCGGCGCAGGATATGCAGCATCAGTCCGGAACTGATGCAGTTGGAAATTACCGTCGCTGTCGCTGCGCCGTTGACATTCATGTGAAGAACGATGACGAAGAACAGATTCAGGCCCAGGTTGATGCATCCGGCCATGAGCAGACAGAGCAGCGGAGTCCTGGTATTTCCCTGACTTCTGAAAATCGCGGATTCAAAGTTATACAGCAGGATTACCGGCATACCGATCAGATAAATTCTGAGATACAGAAGAGCCATGCCATAGACATCATCCGGAACGCCCAGGAGCCTTACAACCGGCCCGGCGAGCAGCTCGCCGATCAGAATCATGCCCAGGCCGCAGATAACGGACACCAGAATGGCTGTATGCACAGCGCGGTGAACGGCGTCGGGGTCTTTCTGTCCCGTGAATCTGGCGATTACAACATTGGCGCCCATGGAAATACCAATAAACAGATTGAGCAGAAGTCCGATCAGCGCGCTGTTGCTGCCGACCGCGGCCATTGCGGTTTTTCCGACAAAACGTCCGAGTACGGCGACACTGGTGGCATTGAACAGCTGCTGCAGGATTCCGGTCATGGCCAGAGGGATCGCAACCTTCATCATTTTATCGCCCAGTGTGCCATGGATCATATCCATGGATTTCTTTTTGCTCTCTTTTTCCATGTGACTCCTTTCACTCTGAATAACACTGAAACACTGCCAGTTCTCCGGTGATATTCATTAACATTGTCAATTAACGATGCGATATATATAGTATACAGATTTTTGCCGACTATACTTTATTATCTTTACTCTGCAGGAATACAAACAAACAGCCCCGGGAAAGTTCCCGAAGCTGCATTTCATTCAAAAGTATGGTTACAACATCGCTGTTCGTTTATTCATTGCAGTTTATCTATTATACAGATAACGCCGGGCAAAATCAAGAGGCAGACCTTCCGTCTGTGGGCAGCCCGCCAGCCTGTCCTGCTTAAAAAAATCAGGCGTCCCCATCAAGAGCACGCCCAATCTTATTATTCCATCACATCCATTACATCAACTGCAGAATCGCCGTTGTCTCTGACATGACGTCTTCTGCGTTGATGGATTTATCATGAACATTGTCCTTTTCAAACAGACCCTTCAGTGCTTCCGGAACTTCCGTCCCCATCAGCTCCGCCAGTGCTTCTGCGGCCTGAGCCGGATCGTTCTCCGACTTCCCTGCCGCATTCAGCACGAGTTTCGCGGATTTCAGCGGACTGACGGTTCCCAGAATCACAGCTGCGTGATCGTCACTGCTGTCATCCTGATAAGCCTTAAGTGCAGCGGATGCCGCCGCGGCATGCGGATCCAGAATGACCTGCTCCTCTTCATACGCGCGTTTCATCTCTTCTTCCACATCCTCGTCACTGACACAGCTGCAGAAGAACTTCTCATCCAGCTTTTCCTTCATCTCATCGGTAA
>JBJFHK010000186.1:0-9337 GCA_051893535.1 Eubacterium sp.
AGGGAGGACCCAATGGGATACAGACTTGTGATTGCAGAGAAGCCGTCGGTTGCGCAGTCGATCGCAAAGGTGATCGGTGCAGACGGAAAAATGGATGGATATCTGGAAGGAAACGGCTATCTCGTCAGCTGGTGCTTTGGGCACCTCGTCGAACTGTGTGAGCCACAGGAGTATGACGGAAAATATGAGAAATGGAGAAAAGAAGATCTTCCGATTGTTCCGGATCCCTTCCGCTACCGAGTCTCGGAAGATACAAAGAAGCAGTTCCGGAAACTGAAGGAGCTGATGGAAAGAGACGACGTGGACGGGCTCATTGAGGCGACAGACGCCGGGCGGGAAGGTGAACTGATCTTCCGTCTGGTGTATCAGAAAGCGCATTGCCGGAAGCCGTTTGAACGTCTCTGGATTTCCTCAATGGAGGACAGCGCGATCCGGGACGGATTCCGGAATCTGAAGCCATCATCTGCGTATGATGCGCTCTACGAAGCGGCTCTCTGCCGGGAGCGCGCAGACTGGATCGTCGGGATCAATGCCACAAGACTTTTCTCGACGCTCTACCGACAGACGCTGAATGTCGGCCGTGTCATGACTCCGACACTTGCCATGCTTGCCGGAAGAGAAGAAGAAATCATGCGGTTTAAGCCGGAGCCTGTCTATGCGCTGCAGATTACAGCCGGAGCAGTACGGGCAGAAGGTGAGAAGATCCGGGACAAACAGGAAGCCGGGAAACGTCTTGCAGTGCTGAAGGAAACAGAGGCAGCAGCGGTTTCAAAGATGGAAGAGGTTCAGAAGGAGGACAAGCCGCCACTTCTCTATGACCTCACAACGCTTCAGAGGGACGCCAACCGGATGTACGGGTTCACAGCCCAGCAGACACTTGATCTTGCGCAGAGCCTTTATGAGAAAAAGCTCGCAACCTATCCGAGAACAGACAGCCGGTATCTGACCGACGAGATGGATGACAGCACGAAACGCCTTGCCTGCCTCATGAAGGAAAAGTGGGGATACACAAAGATCGTTCCGCTTCACACGGAGCGGGTGCTTGACAGCCGGAAGGTCAGCGATCATCACGCAATTCTTCCGACAGAGAACGTGTACGATGTCACCTTCAGCGAACTGCCGGATGGAGAACAGAAGATCCTGAAGCTTCTGGCTTCGCGACTTCTTGCCGCGCTCGGAAATCCCTGCCGCTATACCGAATATCATCTGGAATTTACAGCAGCGGACCAGACTTTCAAGGCATCCGCAAAGACAGTCACAGATCCCGGATGGAAAGACGTGGAAAGCTGGATTCTCGGAAAGAGATCGGAAGAAAAGGAAGAGCAGGAGTATCCGGATGAAGACAGGACACCCTCCGGCGACGAATCCAACAAGATCCTGGAAGCACTTTCTGCCGATCCGGGTTATTTTGCAGAAGGACGGCAGATGAAGATCATGGACGCCGCCATTCATGAGAGCATGACAAAACCGAAATCAAGATATACGGAGAGCACGCTTCTGTCGGCAATGGAACGCGCAGGAGCAAAGGAAACTCCGGAGGAGGCAGAGCGGAAGGGACTTGGTACACCGGCAACACGGGCAGGCATTATCGAAAAGCTGGTCAGGATCGGTTTTGTGGAACGAAGCGGCAGCCGGAAAACAAAGTACCTTGTTCCGACGCACAAGGGCATTTCCCTTGTCACAGTTATGCCCGAAGAGATCCGCTCGCCGCTTCTTACGGCAGACTGGGAGCAGAAACTGCTGAAGGTGGAGAGGCAGGAGCTTTCTGCGGATGCCTTTATGAAGGAAATCGAGACAATGATTTCCTCTCTCGTCAATACCTATGAAGCCATACCGGATGCAGAGGTGATGAAGAAGGAGTCTGCTGAAAAGATCGGAACCTGTCCTGCCTGTGGGGCTGACGTCGTTGAGAGGAAGAAAGGCTATTTCTGCAGCAATCGGGAGTGCCGGTTCGTGCTCTGGAAAGACAACCGGTATTTTGACGCAATCGGGAAGAAAATGACGCGGCAGATCGCGGAGAGCCTGATCACGACCGGAAAGGCGAATCTCACGAAATGCCGTTCCCGAAAATCCGGCAGAACCTTTGATGCGGCACTGCATATAGCGACCGGCGAGGACGGGAGTGTGACATTCCGGATGGAATTTCCGGACAGGAAGGGAGCGAAGAGAACATGATGAAGCCAGAAGGAGAAAAGATCCGCAAGTGGGATGAGATCAGCGGACTGGACGAGAAAACCTCTCCGCCGGATCAGACACCGGCTGAAGCAAAGGAAGGTCCGATGCGGGCATATGGCCAGGACAACTATCTGAAAACCGCTGAGGAACAGATAGAGGACGATTACAACTCGATTGATGGAATTGTGAATAATGGTTCCCGGCGGGATACGGACGCACCAGAAGAAAAGAACAAGGGAGAGTCGCCGGAAAGAAAGAACGAAGCGGAGAAGGAATCCGTCAGAGTGAAAATCCGGGAGCATGAGGAACGCCTCCGGAACAGCGCATCTGACCCGGCCAGGTTCCGGAAAGACACCCTCTGTCCCGACAGGGAGCTCTGCTGATATGGCAGACGAAAAGCTGCGCCGCAATGTTCAGTTTCATTTCTTCGCGACGGAGGAAGAAGCGGCGAAGATCCAGAAGAGAATGGAAGAGATCGGCGTCCGGAACCGTTGCGCTTATCTTCGGAAGATGGCGATCGACGGCTATTACATCTGCGTCGAGCTTTCCGATGTGAAGGAGATGGTGCGGCTTCTTCGGATCTACGGCAACAACCTCAACCAGCTCGCCCGGCGGGCAAATGAGGGCGGCAGCATTTACCGTAATGACGTCGAGGACCTGCAGAAAAACATGCAGGAGCTCTGGAAGATGATGCGGCAGATTCTGGAGAAACTCTCCTGCCTTGAGTGATGCGGCTGAGAAAATACTACAGCCCATGTGTGCTTCAAGTATGCAAATGAAATAGAAGCCACGCGGGCGGAGAGAATCCTGGCGAAGAGGAGGTGAGGACAGATGGCGGCGACACGGCTGATCGCGATGCACGTGAACAAGGGAAAATCCATCGGGCAGTGCCTGAAAGACCGGACCGACTATGTAAAGAACGGGGAGAAGACGCAGAACGGTCAGTACGTCTCCGCCTATGCCTGCGATCCAGAAACCGCAGATCAGGAATTCCTGCTCTCCAAGAAAGAGTATTTTCGGATTACCGGACGCCGGATCCCTGGCGATATCATCGCGTTTCAGATCCGGCAGTCCTTTAAGCCGGGGGAAGTTACACCGGAGGAAGCAAATAGGATCGGATATGAAACCGCGATGCGGTTCACGCATGGAGAGCATGCCTTTATCGTTGCGACGCACACGGACAGGGCGCACATCCATAACCACATCATCTTCAATTCGACCAATCTCTCCTGCGATCGGAAATTCAAGGACAGATGGTTCATCGCACTGGCGCTGCAGAAGCTGAGTGATCAGATCTGTCTGGAGCATTGCCTGTCCGTCATCAAGCCGCGGAAACCGGGAGAGCGGGACAATGCCTCTCCCTATCACCGCGTCTCTTTCCGGCATATGCTGAAGGAGAATATTGACGCGATCCTTGTCACGCCGCCGAAGGATTTTGACCTATTTCTTGCTGCACTGAAGGAAAAAGGTTATGAGATCAAGGCGGGCAAAAATCCTGCCGTCCGCGGGAACGGGCAGACGCGATATATCCGGTTTCGGTCCCTCGGTAAAGGCTACACCGAAGAAGATATCAAAAAGCGCATCGCCCGCGAGCTTGAATTTGATCCGGAGGAAGAACGGAGAAACTGGCGAAAGGGAAAACAGCCCCGCAAAGCAGACCGGGAGTTTGACCTTCTCATCGATATCAACCGGAAGATGCAGGAGGGGAAAGGAAAGTACTACGAGCGCTGGGCGAAGATCTATAACGTCAAGCAGGTATCCAAGGCACTTCTCTTTTTGCAGGAACATGACATCCGGGATTATGATGATCTTTCGGAAAAGGCAAGAACCAGCGCGGAGAGATTCCATGAGGTGTCCGATGCCATCAAGGAAAAAGAGGCAAGGCTTAAGGATATCGCGGATCTTAAGACACAGATCATACACTATTTGAAAACCAGAGAGGTTTATCAAAAATACCGGGAGGCCGGATACAGTAAGAAGTTCCTGGAGGCGCATCGAGAGGAGATTATTCTCCATAAAGCGGCAAAGGAAGCTTTTAACAAGCGGGGACTGAAGAGACTTCCGAAGGTAAAAGATCTGTCGGCAGAGTATGGCGTGATCCTTGCAGAGAAGCGAAAACTCTACGAGGACTATCGCAGCGTAAAGCAGGAAATGATGAACTACCAGATCGCAAAGCAGGACATCGATCGGTTCCTGAAGATCGATGAAGAACAGCGGCGGCAGCAAGAGAAAGATCCAAAATCGAAGCATCGGTAAGGCATGGGCAGATGGCAATCGAGAGGTTGCTGTCTGCCCGCTTTTTTATTTGCCGCAAAATGCCGGCTTTCGAAAGCGTCAGACCTGTCTGTGCGCAGCCTGTCCAGAGGACAGTTCTCGGGGGATTGGGGGATGCCCACCAACAAGCGAAGTCCTTTGTTTGTACAAAAGGACACTGCTTGCCATTATTATCAGGAATTCCTGATAAACTGTGTTATCAGGAAAAATGAGTTATCAGGAACGGCAAAAGAAAACACAATACTGATGCCGTACCTGACGAAATTATTCCTGATAACTCTGAGTATATTGGCCAATAGTACCGGAAAAGAGTATACACATCTCTTTATGGCTTTTCCTGATAACTCATGCAAGGCCATAAAGCCTGCGAATCATGTCGTCATCTGTAATCACAAAACGTTTGACAGATTTTCTGGTTTTAAGGATACTGTTCGAAGGCGTGGCCTGTTCTATTGCTTTTCTTTTATGCTCCGTGTCGGCGTATGCATAGATCAAAGTGGTTTCGTACTGAGCGTGGCCAAGCCACTGAGAGATCAGCGAGATATCCATTCCGTGCTGATACAGGTGCATGGCCCTGCTGTGCCGAAGAAGATGAGGGTGCATTTTTTTCGGTACTGCGGGGCATGTCTCTCTGGCTTTCTCACCATATTTCTGGATCATTTTTCTGACAGTGCTGGTGTCCAGTTTGTTAATCACACCATTCCTTTCACTGTAAAACAGAAATTCGTCCGACTCTGACTTGGCATCCGGATGAAATGTATTGAGATACAAATCATAATGCTTCATAGTTGAAGGCATTAACGGAACGATCCGTGTCTTCGATCCTTTCCCATGGAGGACTACAGTGGGTGTTTTACCGGCGGTCAGATCACAGAGTCGGATATCAACAATCTCCTGAACTCTTGCGGCAGAATCATACATAATCAGTAAAAGGAAGAGATCTCTTAGGCCTTTCTCAGTTGATACATCAGGCTGTTCAAACAGCGCCTTTACTGCAGCTTCGGAAAGGTAATCCACAACCGTTTGTGACGCATTCTTTTTCGCCGGCACCTTGCTGACTTCATTCTTATAGAAGACATAGGCCGGATCGATCATTGCAGCATAAGTGAAGAAAGAACGAATTGCCTGAAGTCTCTGATTCCGTGTGACTACAGATGCCCCAGAAGTTTCCACAGAATCAAGGAATGCTGTGACCGCAGCGGAACCAATCATAGAGAACGTGATCTCTCCGAGAGAAACGTTTTCTTTTTCTGCTACAAAGTCCAACAGGGAAGATATCGTCTTCCGGTATGACCGGATTGTGTTAGGACTGCACTTCCGCATTTTCGGGAGATAGAGTTCCAGGAAATCATGAATCGTTTTATAAAGTCCTTCGTCTTTTACTCCTTTCATTTCCACACCTCCGGAATCAGTCCATCAAACGAATTCCAGTCAATTCCTGCAGAGGTCAGAAGATTTTCAGGCAACAGATGCAGGTAGTATACGGTTTCGTTCAGCCTGGTATGGCCCATGTATTCCTGAAGATAGGGGAGCTTGTTTCTGAGATCTCTTTTTTCATCAAGCCAACGATGGATAACAGCGGTCGCAAACCGATGCCGCAGAGAATAAACGCGGATGCTTCTCGGATAACGGTCATGCGATCCCAGTCCAGCAGACTTTTTCCAACAGCTGATGAAAGTCTGGTGGATCATAAATTCTGCAAACGGATCTCCATCCGGCCTGGCAAAAAAGTATTCGCTGTTGATCAAAGCATCTGTTCTTTTTTTATCAAACTTACGGCACAGAGCCAGCATATCGTCCGACATGACGACGGTCCGGTCTTTTTTCCCCTTTGACTTTTCAATTCTGATCTCACCGGTTTCGAAGTTAATCCAATTACGGCGGAGCTCCCGGCCTTCTTTTGGACGCAGCCCACATGTATAGATTAACCTGAACAGAACGGGAGCAACGGAAGCTATCCATCCTCTTTCCGGATTAATGCGGTCAATCTCCGAAAACAGATTCTTCAATTCCTGATCAGAAAAGATATATGGTTCCTGTGCAGTTGGTGTCCGGAACATCTCTGTTGGGAGAACATATGCTTCTTTTCCAACCGCATTCAGATACTGGGCAAACAGGCGCAGGACGCTCGCTTTCCTGTGCAGATCAGAGGTTTGTTGTTCCAGATATTCCATTACGATTGCTTTCGATATAATGTCTGTTTCCGGGTACAATTCCAGGACATAATCCGCAAATGATCGCAACTGTGATTCATAGGAGTTACGTTGATAACCAAGAGAAATCTGAAAGCTCAGAAATTTTTCAATATCCTGCTCCAGGCAATTGGCATTCTTTTTCATGTCGTCACCTCGATTCCGGAGAAATCAAGGGCACATTCCTTGAGATGCGTGCTGTCCAGTGCGATATATTTCTTGGTCGAGTTCACATTTGCATGTCCAAGAACCTGAGCTACTGTGGTTACAGGGACACCTGATGTGATCATGTTTTTCCCGACGGCCCGTCGGAGGGAATGAAAGTTTTTCCCGTCAAAGGCTTCTCTTGAAAGCCCGGCTTTTCTTCGGTATTCCCTGTAAAGAAACTGAATCCCCGAACCATCAACAAATGGCTGACGGGGAGCCGACATGCGGATGAACACCTCTTCATAATCACAATCAGGACGGCCCTCAAGAATGTAACATTTAAGTGCTTTCCCCACTTCCTGTGTAAGAGGAAGAACAACCGGCTCTGTATTTTTTGACTGACAGAAGCGAATCTCTCCATTTGCCCAGTCAACGTCCTTCAGCTTCAAATGAATGATGTCGCCGGCCCTCATACCCAGAACAGCGCCAAGAAGGATAATCGCATAGTCCCGTTTCCCTTTTTGTGTATTCCGGTCAATTGCAGATATCGTAAGCCGTACTTCTTCAGGATCTGCCGCCGGCTGCTGTGGACGTTCCCGCGAGACGCGGAAGGAAAACAGAAGTGCATAGTCTGAACAGCTGTATCCGGCATGAAATAAAAAGACATAAAGCTTTCTCATGTACAGACGTATGTTGTATAGGCTCGTTGCCTTCATTTCCAGAGAAGATATGCGAAGGTATTCCTGTATAACCTCAGCATCCACTTTTTTTAGCGTGCGGTATCCGTTGATCTGCAGCCAGCTAAAGTATCTGTCACAGATCCAGATAATATCTCCTCTGGTGTTAGGATGGAAATCCTCACTCTGCAGAAATTCGTTCTTGATCCGCTCGTAATAAGGAGACAGGGAAAACCCCTCTTTTTTGCGACGAAACGGCCACAAAAGCTTTCCTGTTTTTCTGAACTCTTCCAGTTCATCCAAACCGAAAAGGAGCCGACGATATTGAGAGTCGCCAATCTCGTTAGCATCGGCACGTCGTTTCAGATGCGCACGGTATTCCTGCGATAATTCCTCACTCCATTCCTTTGAGCCGTGCGTTTCAAAGTAAAGTACGACCGGGAAATATTTGTCCCGGTATTGAGTGAGAGCCGTACAGACAGCATATCCGGCCTTCTTTTTTGCCTCTACCAATTGGAAGGCAGTTGTATTCACATCCATTGCTTAACCTCCTTAATATGATGTGATGATTTAGTTGTCAGTTCATCATATCAAGGAGGTTTATGAGTTATCAGGAAATCCTTGGAAATGAATTGTAATTATGAAAATGAAAGGATCAGTCAAGACAATCAGAGTTATCAGGAATAATTTCTAAAGCAAGTGCTTAATAATTGCGTTATCTGTCATCATTCCTGATAACTCTTTTTTCCTGATAACCAGGATTATCCCGAATACACGGCAGACCCAGTGTATTTATCACGTTTCTACAATAATCACTCGGGATAGCTCATTACTGCATTATTTTACTATCGCTTGAATTGAGAAAGAGGTGGAAAGTATTCCGATACATGATTATAATGAAATTATATTCCAGAGCAGCGGCACGAAAGTTTTTATCAGAGTTATTTGATCCCATGGCTTTTTAGGACGATGATGTGGAAGGTCATCACGGATTCAGATATGTACCTGCGATACAGAGCAGATACGGAGGACTTAGGACATGGATTACATCACCAGTGCAGAAATGTCAAAAATCTGGGGAATTTCAAGTCGGAGAATTTCTTTTTTATGTAGTCAGGGCAGGGTGCCCGGTGCAGAGAAAAAAGGAAAGACCTGGCTGATACCGAAGGACACCAAAAAACCGATAGATCCTCGAAGAAAAAACAGAGAAGAGGGAGAGGGTAATGAATAAACAACAGTTAGCGGCAAAGATATGGGAATCTGCGAATCGTATGCGGTCCAAAATTGAAGCAAATGAATACAAGGACTATATCCTTGGCTTCATCTTTTACAAGTTCCTGTCGGATAAAGAGGAACAATGGCTATATCAGCGTGGCTATGATGCGGACAGTATCCAAAATTATGTGAATGAAGAAGCAGATGATTCCTATTCCAGCAAAACCAGTGCTCAGCAGAGCCTTGGCTATTTTATAGCATACAAGGATCTGTTTTCTACGTGGGTTCATATGGGATCTGATTTCTCGGTTGATAATGTCCGCACTGGACTTTCTTCCTTTAATCGTCTGATTTCTCCTTCCCATAAGAAGGTTTTTGAAGGCATCTTTGAGACACTGGAAACAGGACTTTCCAAACTAGGTGATAATACCAAATCACAGACCAAGGCTGTCAGTGATCTGATTCAGCTGATCAACGAGATCCCTATGAACGGCAAGCAGGATTATGATGTCCTTGGTTTCATCTATGAATATCTCATCTCTAACTTTGCTGCAAATGCCGGAAAGAAAGCAGGAGAGTTCTATACGCCGCATGAAGTATCTCTCCTCATGTCTGAAATTGTTGCAGATCATCTAAAAGGCAGAAGTGAAATTAAAA
>JBJFHK010000187.1:0-1797 GCA_051893535.1 Eubacterium sp.
TTCTTATCATTTCTCAGCCACTCGCTATTTACACCTGCTCCATGTAATTTTCTTTCCACAGATGATCGCACGATACTTATAAAGCTCGTCAATCGTGTTTGCAGTATACCAGAATGGCATGTTTTTCTTCTGTTTCTGCGCCGGCAGCTAGAAGGTCAGGCGCATCTCATGCCATGGCACTCCGCCGTGAGTGGAATCCGACATTCCCTCATCGACAAAACCAAATTTCGCATAATAGTGCACCAGATGGTCCTTGCAGGTCAGCACCAGCCCCTTCCGGCCCTGCTTCCTGGCTTCGTCAATAACATGCATTAGCAGCATCGCCGCGCAGCCCTGCTTCCTGTACTCCGGGATCGTGTCCACCCCGAAAATCATCTGCCAGGCACCGTTCTCATCGTGAAGAAAAGCATCGTCATACATCTCATCCGCCAGATGCTCCTCGTCGGTCACCATTCCATTGACAAATCCGACCATTTTACTGCCGTCCTCAAGTACCCAGAAATGATCCGGATAGGCCTTCAGGCGGCGCTCCATCGATTCCCGTCCGGCTGCCTCTGCAGCCGGAAAACATTCCGCCTCTACCTGTGTTACAGCATCCAGGTCATCCATGTTCGCTGTTCTGATTTCCATATATATTTCTCCTCTTCTATTTCTTTTATTATCAGTTTTCAAGCACGCCATCTCAGCGGAGAAGTTCAGGATCGGAAAATGTTCCGTCTTTCAGCTCTGAGCAGAAAATGGCGCAGTTGTCCACCGGCATCCGCCAGATTTCATTGCCAGGACGCTTCAGATTCCTGATCCAGCCAAACATCGCCCTGATCGCGACGCCATGACTTACTGCCAGAATCTTATCCTCCGGACAGGCATTCTGCGCAAGATCAGTAAGAAATTCCCCGACACGCCGGGTCACCTCTTCCAAAGGTTCGATTCCTTCCGGAGCGTGAATATTTACCGGATCCTGAAGGAAAGCATGCATCTCCGGCCCCATTTCCTCATAAGTCTTTCCGTCCCAGTCACCGTAGTCAATCTCAATAATCCGATCATCCGTCTCAAATTCTGTGCGCGGAAGACCCAGCGCAATTTCCGCGGTTTCTTTGGTCCTGCCCAGGCGGCTGGTGATCACCCGGTCAAAGGAAAGATGATTTCTCCGGATGACTTCCGCAGCAGCCGCTGCCTGCTTTCTTCCCGTATCATTCAGCGGACAGTCAATGTGCCCCTGCATCTTCCCTGAAATATTCATATCCGTCTGCCCATGACGCATAATGTACAGTTCCATAAATTCATCCCTCCGGCGCGCACCCGAAAATAACATACACTTCTAGTATACCATCTTCAGCCCCTCGATGGTGTCAAGAGCTAGTGAGTTTTTTACCGACAACCTTCCCGATTTTCTGTGAGCTGTACGCAGCCTGATGCCTGGAACGCCTCCCGGCTCCCTTCGCGCATGCTCACGCTTCCGACTCCGACGGCCCTCCGGAGTCAGGCCGCCGATCGTCTGGCAGCGAGGCGCTCAGAGGTCCATGCATCAGGCTGCGTTACAATCTCACGTTCAATCAGCTTAGTTTGTCTCTGACCAACCCACAGTTCTTGATCAGCATGTGTCCCGGAAGGTCCAGTAGTGCGGTTTATTTTGCACGATAGATGCCCTGCGGTATTTCATATGCTTCGTCCTGGTCGCTTCTCACTTCATATTTCAAAATATTTTACATTGAAAATTTTTTGTTTCAGGACTATAATGAAACTGTTAACGACATGGGGATATAGCTCAGCTGGGAGAGCGACGGACTCGCAGCTCGT
>JBJFHK010000188.1:0-9205 GCA_051893535.1 Eubacterium sp.
TTCTGTGAGAAGTTCGGGAATGTACAGAAGATCGTCATCTTCAGCCGGTTCGATGCTGCAGATGCAGGACAGCGGCGCCGTGCAGCGGAAAAATCCGCTGGACGGAAGATGGCCTTCTTCCGTATTTTCTGCCGGACTGTCTGCAGGAGAAGCTGCAGCATGATCTGAGACGGCTGGTGATCCCTCTGGCGGCTCTGCTCCGGTACAGAGAGTTTCATAGGCGAGCGCCTGGTCAGAGAGGCGGATATGGGGACGGCCGGAGAGAAATTCTTCCCGGAACTGATTGTATTCTGATGCTAAAACCGGATGCATTTTCATCTCCGCAATATTCTGGTCATGACCAGCGGCCTCTGCAGTCAGTTCTTCTTTATAGAAGAAGGGAATGTAGTGCAGCGGGCGGTAAAAGTTTACCAGACCCTGGTCGGCCGGAGAGAGAACGGAAAGGGATCCGTCTGTTTCTGCCTGCTCTGCGGCATACTGCGTGATGGCAGAACCGTATCCATGGCCGCGCTGAAGAGGATCGGTGCCGATGGCGTAGCTGATCTGTACCGGAAATGCGGATGCATCAGGGACAGAGGAATTGCTGCTCTGCATGAACAGGGACCCCATGTGAAACTGGGTCAGTGCGGCGCAGACCTGATCATCCTGACCGGTCAGTGTGAACTCCCGGATGTTTCCGCTGAAAGCATCCAGAAATTCGTCGATGACATCCTGAGAATCACCGAAGCAGGCCTCCCAGATGTGATAAAAATCATCGGATTCGCTGGAAATATATGGATGTATATTCATGAATCAAACTCCTTTACTACGTTAAAGCGGCACTGTACTGTGATTGAAGTCAGAACGGCAGCTTCATATTATAGAGTAGTATACGCAGAAGGCGGGACGCATGCAAGGCAGAAACCGCGCCAGGACAAGAAGTAATAAATTACTGCTCGATACAGGAAATTGAGCAGGGCAGGATGAAAAATAAAATATACTCTGGAAAGAAAATTTTATACAAAGAAATGTAAATTAAGGGCGAACTTTGGTATAGAACGTGGTATAAAAACATGAAAAAATCGTCCGGGTTTTGGGCCTGAAAACAAAATACCGGATTCGTAGAAATGACTGTAATCCGGTACAGAACAATGGATACTATTGATTTTCTGAATGTGTAGAAAGTATTGAAAAATAAATGGGTATAGATAAATCGGGCATGGAAATAAACAGCAGGATAACAAAAGTATAGGCAGCGGATCTGAAAAAATCATGTATACTTTTATTTTTCAGTATTTTCGCTTTCATAATGTTTGACAATTATTTGACTTGAATGTATCATTGATATTGTTAATGAGCACTGTAATAAATATTCAGGAGGCGAACAAAATGTTAGATTCTAAGAAACTGGGCAGAATCGTTGAGAAGATGAAGGAACAGAATCTTCCGCAGATGATTATTTCTGATCCGGTATCCATTTTCTACCTGACAGGTAAATGGATCATTCCGGGTGAGAGAATGCTGGCTCTGTACATCAATGTAAACGGCGACAATCATCTGGTACTGAACAAGCTGTTCCCACAGACAGAAGATCTGGGAGTTCCTCTGACATACTACGACGATGTAGAGGACGGCGTTGAAATTCTGAGCCAGTTTGTAGACAAGGATGCTCCGATGGGCGTTGATAAGAACTGGCCGGCAAGATTCCTGCTGAGACTGATGGAGCTCAAGGGCGGCAGCAAGTTCGTCAACGGTTCCGTAATTGTCGACAAAGTAAGACAGATCAAGGATGAAGGCGAGAAGCAGCTGATGAGAGAGTCCGCAGCCAAGATCGATGAGGTTATGGACAAGCTGATTCCTTGGTGCGCTAAGGGACTGACAGAGCGCGAGCTGAACGACAAGTGCAGAGAGCTCTGCAAGGAAGTCGGATTCACAGACGTATCCTTCGACCCGATCACCGCTTATGCAAAGGGCGCTGCTGACCCGCATCACGTTACGGATGATTCCAAGGGCAAGCACGGTGACTGCGTAATCTTCGATATCGGCGGAATGTGGAAGAACTATGCTTCTGATATTACAAGAACGGTATTCATCGGCGAGCATAATGAGAGACAGAAAGAGATCTATGATATCGTTCTGGAAGCAAACAAGCGCGGAATCGCAGCAGCCAAGCCGGGCGTAAAGATGAGCGATGTTGATGCAGCTGCAAGAGATTACATCGCATCCAAAGGATATGGCGAGTACTTCACACACAGACTGGGCCATTCCATCGGACTTGAGGACCATGAAGTCGGCGACGTTTCTTCTGCAAATGATGAAATCATCCAGGTTGGTCAGGCATTCTCCATCGAGCCGGGAATTTACCTCTATGATGAGGGAATCGGTGTAAGAATTGAGGATATCGTCATCGTAACAGAGGACGGATGCGAGGTTCTGAACCACTACCCGAAGGAAGAGCTCATCGACGTTCCAGACGGAAAATAGTCGGAAACAGAGGAAATAATCCGCTGGTTTTCAGGTTAGGTTTTGATTGCAATTCTCCTGATGTGCGGAAGCCGTCAGGAGAATTTTTTCATAATCGGTTGATTTATGAATTTTGATTCTATCTTCATCTTATATATTTAGGAGGAAAAACAATGGCAAAGGTTACAGAAGGTTATATGCCATTTCTCGGTCACCAGACGTATTACAGAATCGTAGGCGAGCGCAAGGACAACGGAAAGGCTCCGCTGGTCTTCCTGCACGGCGGCCCGGGATCCACACACAACTATTTTGAGGTTCTGGACTGCGTAGCAGACATGGACGACCGTCAGCTGGTTATGTATGACCAGATCGGCTGCGGAAATTCTTATCTGGACGGACATCCTGAACTCTGGAATCAGGACACATGGATGGACGAGCTGGATGCACTGCGCAAGCACCTGGATCTGGATGAGTGCCATATGCTCGGACAGTCCTGGGGCGGAATGCTGCAGATCTGCTATGCCATCGAGCGTCAGCCGAAGGGTGTAAAGTCTTATGTTATTTCCAGCGGTCATCCGAGCAGCAGCCTCTGGGCAGAGGAAGGCCTCAGAAGAATCAAGATGATGCCGGAAGACATGCAGAAGGCTATCTATCATGCAATGGATACAAAGGACTTCACCGGCGAGGCATATGATGCAGCTGTTGCTGAATATATGAGAAGATATTGTGATTACCCGGTTACAGAAGATTCTCCGGAGTGCCTGAGCAGGGAGAAGAAGCACGGTGACGAGGCTTATCTCTATGGATGGGGACCGAACGAGTTCGTACCATCCGGTACACTGGGAGACTTTGAGTACGTTGACCGCCTGAACGAGATCAAGATCCCATCCCTCATCTGCAGTGGAATTCAGGATCTCTGCTCACCGCTCATCGCTAAGACGATGTACGACGGAATTCCGGATTCCAAGTGGGAGCTGTTCAGACATTCCCATCATATGTGCTTCGTCGAAGAGACAGAGAAGTACATTGATCTCCTGATCAAGTGGCTGAACCAGCACGACTAATCAGGAAACTGAAGTTGTTTATAATCGGATGAACGTGAAGAATTGTTCGCTTTATTAATTTATTTACTGAAAAAATTGTACAGTGATTTTTGAACCCCCTTCACGTTCACCGTTATTTATCAGAGCTTGTCACAAATGCATCTAAATTTCTTTATTCGCTGTGCATAAATTCTATTTACAATGTGATGGGCATATGGTAAACTTATAGTCTACTTGTGATTAAGCACAAACCATCCGGAGAGCCGGACAGGTGTGCAGAAAGCAGGCGGATGGAAACATCCAAAATATTCATTTTCAATCATTCATTTCAATTTAGGAGGTGTAATTCAATGGCAGAGACGAAAAAGCATTCGTTCCCGTTTGGATTCTACGTCTGCAGTTTGTCATTCACGTTTGAGCGTCTGGCATACTATGCAGCTAAGTGGGGAGTTGCAACATTCATCGTAGTTGCGTCCGCAAAGGGCGGACTCGGGCTGTCCCAGCACACAGGAGCTCTGTTCTCCTCATTCCTGGTAGCCTTCACTTACATTACGCCGGTTATCGGTGGTTTCATCGCAGACCGCTGGGCAAGCCCAAGAAAACTGGTACCGCTGGGTGAAATCCTGATGGCTGCCGGATATTTCTGCGCATCCGTTGCGCATGGAAAGGGCATGATCGTTCTTATGATTGCCCTGATCGCGATCGGAACAGGTTTCTTCAAAGGAAACGTTTCCGGAATTCAGGGACGTCAGTTCCCGGCAGCCGATGCTGAATTCCTTGATACCGTATTCAGCTGGCAGTATTCTTTCGTAAACATCGGTTCCTTCTGCGGAACAACATTCCTGGTACTGATTGCAACAGCAACAAAGTTCGGATACAGAGGAATGTTCTTTGCCTGCGGAATCTTCCTGATCATCGACTGCATCTGGTGGCTGATTGGTCAGAAGTCCTTAGGTGACGCGGGAATCAAGCCGTTCCTGGTTGATAACCGTACAGAGGACGCTGAAAAGGCTGACGTCAAGGAAGAAAAGACAGCACTCACATCTGTTGAGAAGAACCGTGTTACAGCAATTATTCTGGTAACTATTCTGTCCGGTATTTTCTGGCTGGTATGGTACATGGTATACATGCCTGTATACTACAAATTCGGACCTACTTCACAGGGTGGTCTTGCATGGGCAAACTGGAACATCGGAAGCTTCACCATGCCGACATCCTGGTTCGACTCCGCGAACGGACTGCTCTGCATTATCTTCTGCCCGATCTTTGCTAAGATCTGGTCCTCACTGGACAAGAAGGGCAAGGACTGGTCCTTCCTTACCAAGACTGGTTTCGGAATCTTCGTCCTTGGTGTCTGCGTAGCTGTTCTGGCACTCGCAGGAGCTATGTCCGGCGAAGGAAAGACTCAGGTTGGTGTATGGGTTGTATTCCTCTCCGCTCTGTTCATGACACTCGGAGAAGTTGTATTCTCACCTCTGGGCAACTCCTTCATCAGTAAGTACGCACCGAAGTCCCTGCTGGGAACTCTGCTTGGTGTATGGCCGCTGATCATCTTCTTCTCAGGACTGATCTACGGACCTCTGTACAACTTCATGGATAAATTCGATTTCATCAAGGCTTATGGACTGCTTGCAGCAATCATTCTGGTTATCGGAATCCTTCTGATGCCGTTTGGTAAGAAGTTCAATAAGTGGATTCACGCTGACGAGATTTAATCGGAAACGATCGAACGAAATAACAGCGAATAATAACGTTCTGATGACAGATTGAAGGGTGTATACATTAGATTAAATAGTGGTTTTATGTTACACTTGATCTGGGTGTCAGCAGAACGACTGAAAGGACCGGGCAGATGCCCGGTCCTTTTTTGTCTGTTTTCGATGTCTGATGCGGCTGGCGGGGCAGTAAAATTTGAAATTTATCTAACGGCGGGAGCAGGTCATGGAAGCGGCTTCCTTGAAGGGTAAATTTTGTCCCGAAAATATATATCGCAGTTAAACGATTGGTGGTGTGATATGGAAAGAAAGTATACGAAAGAAGATCCGAAAATGAAGCTGGGCTTCGGGTTTATGCGGCTTCCGCAGACGGATGAGAATGATGACGCGTCGATTGATCTTCCGCGGGTTGAGAAGATGGCGGACCGCTTCTTCCAGCAGGGATTTACTTATTGCGATACGGCGTATATGTACCATGATTTCAAGAGTGAGGAGGCTGTTGGAAAGGCGGTGGTGGACCGTTATCCGAGGGATTCCTTCACGATTGCCAGCAAGATGCCGCTTGGCATGCTGAAAAAGGAAGAGGATGTCGGGAGAATCTTCAAAGAGCAGATGGAAAAACTGCATATCGAGTATTTTGACTATTATCTGATGCACGATATGAACAAGACCAATTATGAGACAGCGCAGAAGTTTCATGTGATTGATTTTGCCAGAAGGATGAAGAAGGAAGGAAAGATTCACCATCTCGGCTTCAGCTGTCACGATACGCCGGAGCATATTGACCGGGTGCTGACGGAGAATCCGGATCTTGAGTTCGTCCAGCTGCAGATCAATTATCTGGACTGGGACAGCGACGCGATTCAGTCGGGCGCATGCTACAGGGTCTGTGAGAAGCATCAGAAACCGGTGATCGTCATGGAGCCGGTGAAGGGCGGAACGCTGGCAAAGGTTCCTGCAGATGTTGAAAAGATGCTGAAAGACTGCCATCCGGACTGGAGTCCGGCCTCCTGGGCCATTCGTTTTGCCGCGAGCCTGCCGATGGTGAAGGTTGTGCTTTCCGGTATGTCGAACATGGAGCAGCTGGAGGACAATACGTCTTACATGAAGGATTTCCAGCCGCTGAATCAGGAGGAAAAGGACCTTTTAAAGAAGGCCGCTGAGATGATCCGGGAATCCATCGCGATTCCGTGCACCGGCTGCCGCTACTGCATCGAGGAGAACAGCTGCCCGAAACATATTCCGATCCCGCGCTATTTTACTCTGTATAACACGGAGAGCCTCTGCCCGGGAAGGGACTGGTCGCCGGAGCAGGAATACTACGCCAACCTCGTGACAGACGGTTTTGGCCGCGCGTCTGCCTGTATCGAGTGTCACGGATGTGAGCGGGTATGTCCGCAGCATCTGCCGATTACCGATCTTCTGAAGAAGGTAAACGGCATGCTGGAGAAGAATAACTTTATGCTGAAGTAGCAGGAAAGCAGGCTTCGCTTATATCCGGCCGGATCCGGGTATAATAAAAGGCAGACAAAAAATTCTGCCGGGTACAGAGTGTGCATCGGCATTACCGTGTGAGCTGAAACAGCCGTTTCAGCCTCTTGCGCGTCTGTTTTGTCAGGCGGAGAGACTGGAGCGGCATAAATCATTTAAAGGAGAAGCAGAATGAAATACGATTTTACGAGTTATCTGGAGCGCAGGGGCAAGGACGCTGCGGCCTATGACAGTGTCGGCAGTGAGAAGGGGTTCGGATTCGCGCCGGACGCACCGAAGGAGGGGTTCGATGTCATCCCGATGTGGATTGCAGATATGAATTTCCCGACCGTTCCGACGATTCCGCAGGCGATGATCGAGCGTGCGAAGCACCCGGCTTACGGCTATTATCTGACGCCGGATGAGTATTATAACGCGATCATTTCCTGGCAAAAGGACAGGAACAAGGTGGAAAACCTGACGGCAGACCATATCGACTATCTGAACGGTGTGCTCGGCGGAGTTGCGGCGGCGCTGAAAGTGCTGTGCGGCCCGGGGGACGCGGTTCTGGTTCATCGTCCGACTTATATCGGATTCACCAACACGCTGAAGCCGAACGGCTATAAGATTGTGCATTCTGATCTGAAGAAGGATGAGAACGGCATCTGGCGCATGGATTATGAGGATATGGAGAAGAAGATCCAGGAGAATAACATTCATGCGGCGATTTTCTGCTCTCCGCATAATCCGACGGGCCGTGTCTGGGAAAGGGAAGAAATCGAAAAGGCGATGGATGTTTACCGCAGAAATCAGGTTTATGTCATCGCGGATGAGATCTGGTCGGATCTGATTCTGGATGGAAATCATCATATCCCGACCCAGAGCGTGAACGAGGACGCCCGCCAGAGAACCATCGCCCTGTATGCGCCTTCCAAGACCTTCAATCTGGCCGGACTGGTCGGCAGCTACAGCATTATTTATAACAAGTGGCTGAGAGACCGCTACCTGGCTGAACTGAGAAGAACGCACCTGAACGACATGAACGTCATGTCCATGCATGCGCTCATTGGCGCCTATTCTGAGGAAGGCCGCGAGTGGGTCGATGAGCTGCGCGAGGTACTGACAGAAAATGTAAAATATGCCGTCTCCTATATTAAGGAGAATATTCCGGGCGCAGAGGTTTCCATGCCGCAAGGCACCTACATGCTGTATATTGATTTCAGCGGCTGGCTGGAAGAGCATGGGAAGACGATCTACGAACTGAAAAAAGCCGGCTGGGACGTCGGTGTTGCCTGGCAGGACGGTGAAATTTTCGGAAAGAAGAACTGCATCCGGATGAATCTCGCGCTGCCGCTGTCCAGGATTAAAGAGGCCTTTGACCGGTTAGAGAAATATGTTCTGTAATTGCTGGAAATTGCAGTGGGCGGCTGGCTGAGGGCCGCTGGAAAGAGCGTGAAGGCAGAAAAAAGACAGGTGCGAAGTGCATCTGCCTTTTTTTCTATTCGTCAGACGATAACAAACCTGTCCGACGCTTTTGCGTCGAGGAAGGATGAAGGAGACGCTGGCTGACAGAGGAGCCAGGAGATGAAGACACTAGCTGACAGACAGGACGTCTGGAAGAAATGATGGATGACGGAGGTATATAGTATAATAATCAGGGTTGTGAAACGTTGGTGGTCGGGAAAATGGAGCGGTCAAGGCAGGTTCCCGACTTGCTTTTTCCAGGGTCGGGAAACCGGTCTGTACAGAAGGTATTCCCGACTGACCTTATGTTTTGGGAGTCGGGAATCATTGAATTTTCAAGTATTTCCCGACTTTTGTATTCTCTCAGTCGGGAATTGATTCAACCTTGGGTAATTTCCCGACTTTTGGGTCGAAGAATGTATTGCATTTTATATAAAATAAGCGGAGATGGAAGGATTCGTTAAGGATACTGTATAATAATCCAGTTTAAGAAAAAATGGCAGTCGGTAAAGTGGATTGAATAGAGTGATTTCCCGACTTTTATTTCCTGCGGTCGGGAAACCGGTCTGCGTAAAGGAGATTCCCGACCGAATTCTGGTTCTTAAAGTCGGGAATATTTGATGTTTTCTCCGTTAATTGGATATATACGACGTTCCGCTAGCTGATCGAACGTCATATTTGTTAATGTACAAGGCCGTAGCTTGCAGCGCATCGACCTTCGCAACCGCTCGGTCTCTGCGGCAAGCCTGACAGGGGACCTGCCATTGCTCTGCCTGCGTGCGGTTTTTAATGAGAACGCACTTGCCAGTCGCAAGGCTAGGTCTCCCGGCCGCACCAGCATATACGACACGCCGTTAGCCAGTCGCAGAGCGCTTCGTTTCTGCTCCTGGACGGCGTCAGCATCAGGAGTTCCCATTGCTTCCACTTCGCTTTCAGCTCGTGGTCGCAAGGGCAATTCCATGAACGCCTTCTCATCATTCGCGGTTCGCTTGCGCTCCCGCTCATGAGAGCAAGCGCCATTAAAACTCCGCATATGTGAACCCTGGTGAGGTGAGCATGCCTCCGAACATG
>JBJFHK010000189.1:0-1781 GCA_051893535.1 Eubacterium sp.
CACGCCCAGGCGTCTCTGCGACGTTTGGACGTGGTACTCTGCTGTTACTGATAGAATGGATGAGAAGATCAGGCAGCATTCAGCAGAAAAAGAAGGAACAGAGAATGGGTGTATATGATTATCATCATGATTCGGGAAAATCGGACCGTCCGGAAATGCCGGCACTTTATGAAAAACGCCAAGAGGTAACGGAGGGCAATCCGTACAAGGCGTATGTCGAGGTACAGGCGGATTTTTCGGCGGACGGCGTACTCACGCCGCTTCTGATTGTCTGGGAGGATGGAAGGCGGTACCCGATCGACCGAATCCTCAGGATGGACAGGAGGGCGAGCCTTAAGGCGGGCGGTGCCGGAATCCGGTACCAGTGTATGGTCTGCGGAAATCCGATTTCGCTGTACTATGAGGAGAACGGACTCTGGTTCGTGGAGAGAAAGATTCCGAAGACAGAGTGAGGAAGCGGAATAAGGCAGATACCTTCCCGGTTACTTAATGACCGAGGATCCCCCTTTAGGAATGAAGCTCAACAGCTGTGGCATTTGTGCTGGAATTTTGGTGGAGATGTATTTATGCAAGGGACACTCAGTGGTTTGACTGCATGTCTCAAAGATTGTAATATAATTTCACCCTTGCTCGAAGGAGGTGAGGCGCTTGGCGGAAAAAGATATTAGCGAAAAGCTATTGGCTGATTACGATGATGTCTTTGCGGATATTATGAATGGTTTTCTCTTTCATGGCGAACAGGTTGTATCGCCGGATGATCTTGTTAATGCAAAGGACAAAAGTCAGTATAAGGCGAATGGAAAACTGCATGAGCAGGAACGGGATGTGACCAAGTTCCTGAAGCAAGACAATCTCACCGTGGTAATGGCCGGATTTGAACATCAGACGAAGGCAGAAAAATTCATGCCTCTGCGGCAGATCGGATATGATGGTGCAGGCTATCGCTCGCAGTTGCTTGATAAGAACATTAACCGGGCATATCCGGTGATTACTCTTGTTCTTTATTTTGGGTTAAAGCCGTGGCCGTACAGTCAGCACCTCACTGATGTACTTGATATTCCTGAGTCCTACAAACCATTTGTGAGCGACTATGAAATGAAAAATTTGTTTCAGGTAGCTTTTTTGAAACCGGAGCAGGTGAAGTGGTTTAAAAGTGATTTCCGGTATGTGGCGGATTATTTTGTCCAAAAGAGATTGACAGATGACTATAAGCCAAGTGCCGAGACAATCGATCATGTTGACGCGACTTTGAAATTAATGTCTGTGCTGACAGACGATGAAAGATTCGAAGATATAATAGCAGATCTTTCAAAGAAGAAAGAAGGTGTTAATATGTGTGACGTTCTGGACAGAGTCGAAAACAGGGGCATAGAAAAAGGAATGGTACAGGGGTACGACAAGGCACAGCATGAAGCTGTCGTGAGAATGCTAAGAATTGGCAAATTCAGTAAAGAAGATATTGCTGCGGCTTTGGGAATTACAGTGGACGCTGTTGAACGCATTGAACAGCAGGAGATGAGTTTGTCGTAAATACAAGGGTTGTCCGCTGTCTATATGGCCGTGAAAGATTTGAGGGAGGACGTATTGCATGCCGGGGCGACCGGCTGTCTTGCCGGAAACAGAATTCCGCAGAAAATGCAGGACACGCTGATGAAGGCGAATGCGCTGGCCGTCGCTGTGGCCATGGCGTATATTCATATCTGAATAGTTACGTTTTTGTCTGAGACCAAAGTACGACAATCCGCATCCTGAATTGCCTATGATGTTGTCAGCATAAGAAA
>JBJFHK010000190.1:0-1770 GCA_051893535.1 Eubacterium sp.
TAGTATTGATTCCGTGTCGTTTTGACACTTCCGGAGATGTCGAAAGAACACTTCCTGACGTGTCATTCTGACACTTCTTGAAATGTCCCTCCCCGGAGTTATCCACACTGCAGATGAAGTTTTTGACAAAGATGAGATTTGGTCTGCCCAGTCCCTGCCGTTTCCGCTCGATGAGTCCGCCTTTCTCCTCCAGCTCCTGAAGCAGCTGACCGGCTTTTTTATTGCCGCAGTTTAAATCCCGCATGATCTGCTCAATGGTGTAGATGATATACACGCGGCCCTGTTCATCCGTCCAGTTGTTTCTGACGGAGAGATCCAGCTTATCCAACATGATTCCGTAGAGCGTTTTTGCCTCCGCCGAGAGATCTTTGAACTGATCCCTCGTAAAGAGGACCTTGGGCACACGGTAGAAGGAGAATTGTTCTGCCTGCGCGCCGTAGAAATAGTCAAACATGCATTTATTTCACCCCGCCTTTCGCAACTTTTTCTCTCTTCAGTGGCTGCTTTCGAAATACATCCACGTTCCGACCGTATGGGCACCTTGTGAAGACGCAGGTGCGATACCGGAAATCCTCCCTGTGATAAGCGCATTTCGCGCAGCTCATAGGTTCCGCAGACGTATTTTTCTCCGCCTTCCGGCAGAGATGCTCATAATACCGAAGCCGTTCCTCCTGATCACGCATTGGCTCCACCTGCTTTCTCCATCCGTCTGGCATTCATCCACCGGTTCAGTTCCTTGTAGCAGACAGCACTCACACAGGGCCTGTCCTTTGCATAGCAGCAGTTTTCGCATTTCTTTTCCTGCTCCGTCTTGATTACCTCCGCGAGGTAATAGCAGTTCTCTGTGCCCAGGATGCACCCGGCCTTGCGGTTCTTCCAGAAAAAACACTTACGGCAGGTTTCCGGCTTATCCGCGAAGTAATGAATGCCGTCGATCACGATTGTCTTTCGTCTTGTTTTGTTTCTCACCTTGATACCCTCCATGTATTTGTCCCGTTCCGGGCTATCCCGGAGACGACAAAAGCCCCGCAGTGATCTTTGACACTGCGGGGCTATGTAAGATATCGATATTCTGTTGCCTGATCTAATTCCGGCGTTCGTTATTAGAAATCTAATTTTTCCTGCGGGTCTCATCTAACGCGATTAGAAATCCGCCTGCAGAACATAAGCTGCCTATCTTTATTTTCCGATCCTTTCCGACGGAACCTGTGCGTTTTCAACAGAAAAACACATACATACACCGGTAATCAGGGAACCTTACGCCATTTTTAGCAGAGCGGCTGCCTGGGCCTGATTTTGCCCGTTAGAAAAACCGCCTGTTTTATTAGCAGTCCTCTAATCGAAACCCGAAATGATTAGATGAAATAAAAAAAGCATGGGAGACTTTCAAAGAAATCTTCCACGCCTTTTCGGGTAACGTCCCTGATGTGATTCGAACACACGACCTTCCGCTTAGGAGGCGGACGCTCTATCCAGCTGAGCTACAGAGACATATGTAATTTTCCTTGATTTTACGCGGTTTTTCGCGCCCCGGTCAAGGTCCGGTATGTAAATCGGAAGCCTTTTTCGATTAGAAAAACTCGTTTTTGCTAATCAATTCCGGCTCCCGAATGACCATCTTTGTAAAAACGTTCCTTCCGCCACTCGTTAGCAGTTGGTGTAAATCTGCATCCGACTCGAACTACCGTCAAAATTTCAAAATTCTCTCCGGCGGCAGGAAGCCTTCTTCTTAGGAGGCGGACGCTCTATCCTGCTGAGCTACAGAAACAT
>JBJFHK010000191.1:0-1765 GCA_051893535.1 Eubacterium sp.
CGCCGATGGAAATGGCGATCAGTGTTCCCAGCGGACCGGCCTTTGGCAGGAATTCGTCGCCAGGCATGACGAATGCGCCCCAGCCGATGATGCAGCCAAGTGCGAGCGCCCAGATATTCAGCGGGGATAGTTTCTTTTCTAATTGCTGTTCATTTTTCATGAATTACTGCTCCTCAGCGGTCATTTCTTCCGGCTGCTTTTTTATATGGGCGAATCGGATGGATTGCGGAATTCTGCTGCACAGATAAAATGCATCGCTTCCGATGAAATCGATATGGTCCATGCCCTCTACAGATTCCAGTTTTTTTGATTTCTGGAAGGCTCCGTTTGGAATGATTCTTATATTCCGGGACAGGGTGACATGTTTAAGTTCCGGACATTCTGCCAGAGCCTTGAATCTCATTTCCGTTACAGAATCTGGGATTTTGACAGAGTGAATATACGGGTTCTGGAAGAAGCACTTGCTGCGGATCTGGACGACCGGCTTTCCGTTCAGCGTATCCGGGACGGTCACGTGTTTCTCTCTGCCAATGTATTGATGCAGTTCAATCCGGTCTGCGAATTCGCGGTAAAGCCATTCCCGGTTATTTTCCAGCCTGTAGAATTTATGGTTGAAATATTCGTCAAATATCGCATCGGCAAGGTCGCCGAACAGCGGACCTGAGACGACCTGGTTCATTTTATAGTCGCAGGAGAAATTCGGCTCGATCAGGACAGGACCTTCGCTGTCAATGGCGATGTCCCAGCCGATCATTTTTGCAACGGCCGTATCGTAGTGGGATCTTACGGCAGCTTTCACGGCTTCGTGGAAAAATGGAATCGTATATCCCTCGGAAAGATCTGCTCCAGAGGGTGTTTCGGTGACTCTGTTATAGGCAGTATCCAGCGCATACGGTTTTGTTTTTCCGGTTTCCATGTCGATTCCGCAGATTAGTCCGCCGTGTTTATAGTTGTCGACACGGGCGTCCGGACTGCCGATTTTTACGAGGGCAGATAAGGCGTGTACTTCTCCCTGGAAGAGGAAGGTGATGATTCTGAGACAGTTGACGGTGGAAGGATTGAGTGCTGCCATAGCAGGATGCTGTTTTACGGCTTCCTGCACAAGGAAATCCCCATAATATTTTTTCAGGACTGCCTCAATTTCCTGTTTATTCAGGTCTTTTAAAAACATCACAGAGATACCGCCGCCCATAGAATGCGTAGATTTGAGAACTGCCTCTTTTCCCTGATCCAGGATTCTGCTGATGCGTTCTGCACCTTCTTCTATCTGGATTGGCAGATAATCTCCGTCCAGAATATATTCACTGTTTTTTATCATGATCATCCCTGGCTGGCGGATGTGGGGGTAAATTTTTGGAAGATACATTTTATCCTGGAAGGCAGTCCGGTACTTTTCATTTCGCAGTATCGCTGCAAACAGCCTTCTGAAACAGTAAGGGACGAACCGGGGATCGTGGATTCCGGTCCGGTTGTAATAGGCCTGGAAGGTTCTGAAATCAGGTGTGACAGCAAAGCTGTACTGCTTCCAGTATTCTGAGATCTCTTCTTTTTCTTCCTCTGTAAGTTCCCGGTCGCCTTTTTTCGCGTATTGGAGATCATCTTTTACAGAAGTCTGAAAACGGGATTCCAGAAGCTTTTTCCGTTTTGTTACTGCGGGATGCTCGGTATACATTTCCTGTCTGCTGCTTTCCTGCGGTTTGTTACGTTTAAATAAATGAAACAGAACTTAATCCCCCAGCAGGGCTGGGGAGAATAGAGTAAACAG
>JBJFHK010000192.1:0-9052 GCA_051893535.1 Eubacterium sp.
ATTTCAATCCACGCACCCCTCGCGGGGTGCGACAGCCAAATTTTAAAATATCAGCTGATTTCAAGATTTTTCTTGTGTTTATCACCCAATATTTTTGATATTCAGCTACCCGCTGAAGAATTTTGTAGACATCAACGGGAATTTTATGGGTGCGAACCTCCCTGTAATTTCTAAACAGCTTATACTTCGCACCCCGATTACCGATAAAGACTATAACATTAATACTCCCTCAGGATCATAGGAAGTCTTTTTTCCATAATGCTCTATCCGTTTCGCATAGTTGTTACCCAAGTTATAAAACCTGATGCTGTCCTTGTCTGGATCATAAATACTAAGCAGCCGATTTTTCAGTGTAACAAATTTTGCCATATCAAGATCGCACTCAAAAACAGAATTTTGTACACGCTGGCCATATGCAACACAGGCTTTCGCGATTTGAGATAATCTCTTTCTTCCTTTTTCTGAGGTTGTATTTACATCATACGTTATTAATACAAGCATTTCAATCTCCTATTTCCAGAAGAAGGGAGGATAATCTTCTAAATCCCCGCGTATACACCTGGCTAAAAGCATGGCCTGAATATGCGGCGCAAGGCCCCACTCCATTTTTTCTTTCAGAAATGGATGGGTAATCGTCTCACGTTTCTTCTTCTGCCATTCCTGGAGGAATCGTCTCCTTCCATCATCGGTAAGTATCACCGCACCGCTTTCCTGCTCGACAAAATCTGAAGCTCCAAGAATCCGATTGTTAATTAATGTCAAAACAAACCTGTCTGCATAAACAGAACGAAATTCTTCCATCAGATCTAATCCGAGAGACCTGCGGCCCGGTCTGTCCGTATGAAGAAAACCTACATATGGATCCAGACCAACGCCTTGAAGGGCTGCACTGCAGTCATTTGCAAGCAGGGAATACGCAAAGGATAAAAGTGCGTTCACACGATCTGTAGGCGGCCTGCGATTTCTCCCCTGAAAATGAAATACAGATTTATTTTGTAAAATCATTTGGTCAAACAATCCGAAATACACGTTTGCTGCAGTTCCTTCAATACCTCTGAGTTCTGCACAGGAGTCTGCAGCATTAACTTCATTCAGCAATTCTTTGAGTCGGTCAGAACCATCCTGAAAATCCAACTGGCTTACTCTCATAGAGTAATTTCTGCCGAATTTAAGCAGCAGATATCTGCTATTATACAGTTTTCCATAAATAAAAGTTTTTGCCAGCCGCAGTGCACGTTCTTCAGAATCTGCATATCGATACTGCTGACGGCGGAGAAATACATTTCCATCCGTGGTCCCATTTGCACAAGCCAGAAATCTGCCAAACGGATTAAAAAAGGAAAGCTGAATACCTTCTTTTACGCATTCTCCCATCAACGCCGGCGTTGCCCCTTTATAGGAAAAACTGACAATTGACTCCAGCGTATGAAGTGGAATCATCTTTTTCTGTTCCCCGGTCGAAACCGAGATATTCCCTCCATCCAGAGCCAGAAATGCATCTTCCGATGTTATATAGAGTGTATTCAAAAGCTTCTGCATATCATTCCTCCAGATGTTCTTTTATATATCGTTCTACCCCGTGTTTCTCTGCTTTTCTCAGCATGTCAGGCAGACAGATATTTCTCAGCGAACACTGCCGGCACTTTTTTCCTGTTTTGACCGAAGGTGTATAACCGCGCTGAAAATATTTCTGCATCTCCTCAATAGTTTTAATTGTCGACTCTCTCAGTTCTTTATCGATTTCAACAATTTCTCTCCGCCTTGTCTTTTCATAAAACAAAACACCAACCGGGATAGTACAGCATAACATTTCTTCCAGGCATAAAACCTGTGCAGCAACCTGCATCCTGTCGCAATCAGAAACTTTTGAATCACCATGTTTGTACTCTACTGGAACAACATTCCACTTCCCTTTATATCCAGACAATCCTATACCATCTGAATTCGGATGAAGTTCCACAGCATCACATTCACCCGTAATGCCTAAACAATTGGACCGTACCTGCAGAGCACGAACAGTAATAACACCTGAACGATTCTCACGAATGGAAGAATCATGCACTCGTTTGTGCATGACCCTTCCCTCAGCGGTCAGACCATTTTCAACCCATTGATTTTCAATGTGAATTAATGCCCATTGTCTGCGGCAGTAAATAAAATGCTGTATTCCTGATATCATCAGATATTCGCTACATTCCTTCAATTTCTTCAACCTCAAGTCCCGGAAGAGCTTCTACTGTAATTTCGTAATCATCTGCCGATGTCGGGACACTGATACCATCTTTTTTAACAGCATGAACGCTGCGATGAACTTTCGCAGATGAATACTGTCCGTCTTTGCAGTTATGTTTAAACCAGAATAACTTAACCACTTCCATCGATCCATCTGGTCTTGCAGAAGAGGAATCATTGACGAAAAGGGTTTTCAGTGCTTCCTTGATCTTTTCTGCGTCCTCTTCAGTAAATCCGGTTTTTTCTGCAAGCTGGACATTAATCGCCCCCTTAACTTCGTAAAGGCCAAACTTAACCATGTGTTTTAATCCCATCGTATCGCTGCCTTTTTCTCCGTTTTTCGTAGGCTCACCATTAACACTTTTGGTAATCTGCATAGATATGATGTCAACCGGATCCATGCTTACTGCCTGATGCACAGATACTGGTCCGCGGACACCGACAGATGCACAATTGAACCCTTTAAATGCAAAAACCTGTCCAAAGGATCTGACATCAAGCCAGTTTTCACATGCCTTGGCAGCAAACTCATCCTTATCCTTAATCTTCTCCAGACTTTTTGCTCTCTCCTTCAAAGATTTTGCCTCATCGTCAGCACGATCATCTGACTGCACAAAGATTTTTTCTCCCATGTCCTGAAGACGGTTTCTGAGTTTTCTCTTGATGCAGACATCGGAAATTTCCCCGTATCCGTTATAGTCCGTACGCGGACGATTTCCATCCAATGGATCTCCGTTCGGATTTGCATTACTTACCGCAACAAAAGCTGCAAAATCGATCTTATTTTTCAAAACACCCATTATTCTTCCTCCTGTTTATTCTCAGCAATATCTTTCTCTTTTTTTGAATATAAAGCATTCTTCTGCAGATAATATCCCAGCAGATAGGTCTCATCCAGTGACTGGTTATATTCTTCAATCGGAGACTGTGAAATTTTATCCATAATTTCTCCAATCAGCCGATCATAATAGACACGGCTTCCTTCCTTTAGTTTCGGGTAATACGCTGTCTTCAGCTTGTCCATAACCGACTTGACTGCATAGCCAGGACGCCTTACAAAAACAGGCTGCATTCTGATTGCATTCGTTTCCCGGTCATCATCAGCCTTATTCAGTACATCCCGCTCAATCTTTTCCATGACTGCAAGCAGTCTGCCAAACTGATAGCTTCTATTCTTGCAATTCGGATCTAACGCCATCTTCCATTCCTCCTTAAAATGATCAATCCAGTATTTACGGATTACTGCACATGCAGTAAATAGCAGCTTTCTCCTGTTTTCACCCTTATACAGTTTCAGATTTCCTGCACGGTGTACCAGCGCACTCATAAGATCTTCCGGGAACATTGATGCATCAACTCTGCAGTGAATCAGTCTCTGCATCTGTTCAGGAACAATACGATCATCAACGGATATTACCTGCCTGTCCTTCTGCTCACGCGGAAGTCCATATGCAAACTGGATAATTGAATATAAATAAGGTGCATATGTACCATAATTTGAATCCGTCCAGCAGCATGTACTGTCCCATGACTCGAGGCGTTTAATAAACGATGCACCCATAAGTTCACTGTAATACGTTACCGCCAGACGTCCGCTCGTAGCAGCATCAAATCCGGCAATGACGACTCGTCCATTATCAGGAAACTCAGCCTTAAAGCCATTTACAATCTTTTTAAGCCGTTCTCGGTAATTCACAGGGGTGTAGTGAATTTTCTCTACATTCTGAAGTAAAGGATTTACAATCGATGGTAGCTCTGCACCTTCCGGATTCCATGCAATAAATACGCGGTTTCCTTCCCGGACACCACTGTTTGAAACAATCCATTTCAATGCATTATGAGCTTTTTGTGAAGAAAGATATCCTATCGACAACGCCTGACCAGAATCAAGAAAACGTCCTCTGAAAGTAAAATTCGTTTTGTCATTAGCAGAAATGATCTTTGAGTTTCCGTTTGCTGCTACTACACCTTTCATATGCTGTTTAGCAACTTCCTCATATTTTCCGGTCAAATAGCAGAAATCAAGATGATTATCGTTATCCAGGACATCGGAATAATACTTCTGCCAGGAAGTAAACATCTTTTTATCCTGATAGACCGGTCCGCTGTCTTCCCCCAGTCCGATTACAGACCAGCAGATAACATCTTTTTCATTTTTAATTTTCCCATCTTCTTCCTTCAGAAGTCCCGCATTTTTGAGATCCTTAAGGAGCGTTCCCTGCTTTAAATATGAATAAATTGCTTTGAGCTTTTCTGTCGAATAAACGGACAGACTCCATCCTTCAAGCTGCTTCATATAACTCTCATGCTTTTCTGGATGAACTTCTGTTACATATCCGATCTGATCACACAGCGGGTGCGGCCGGACTGCACTTCCGGATCTTCCTGCAGATTCCTCTAAAACAGGAATAATAACCAGATTTTCATCTGTGCTGAGTGCTTTTGCTTCTACAAAATTACCTTCCTGATCTACCGTAACTTCAATCTGAACATGCGTTACTATATGTCCAACCGGAGACAAGGGTTCTTTTCCAGCCTGTATTTTCCCGACAAAATCGGACATACAGTCATAGGTTTTTATTGCTTCCTGCAGAAGACCCATTATTCAACCTCCTCAAATTCTCCAAGACCGCTGAAATTTTCTTTCTCTTTCCCAAAAGATTTCATGGACATTTCCTTGATAATCCGGTGAATCTCGCAGTCCTGTGGCTTCGGGAATTCAATGACACCCTGCTTCATAACGGCATGCCATAAATTAATCGTCATATGTCCATCCGTCTCATTTGAATACGCTTCATCGGCATATGTAATTCCATGATACATAACACCGAAATCCAGACGCGGGATCTGATCGTAGAATCCCTCACCTTCGCCAAATACACAAGGTTCCACATATCCCTGACATTCTCTGGTTCCAAGGAAAATGTCCCTTCTTCCGCCCTTCCGGATCATTCGTTTTGCGATTTCATGATGTTTGTTCTCATTCCGGTCAACTTTCAGTTCCGGGCGGTTTTCATTCCATTCGAAATGTGCCTGAACCTGGTATCTGCAGTCCTTTAAGTAGGTATAATAGGCCAGATCATTTTTCTGACTGTCATTATATTTTATCGGCCGCATTCCCTTCACTTCTGTCTGAATCGGATTCATAATTCTAACTTTGTCGATGTACCAGATAATCGTCGGTTTCCAGTACACAGAAGATAATATTCCCTTCAATGCTTCATAAGTTGGAACCTGGTAACTGGACTTCTCTCCGCCAATTCTTGTAACCGGATCTGAAAATAATGCATAATCTCCGGAAACTTCAAATTCTACAATATTTGGATGCATTCCTCACTGCCTCCTTCCACGTTCAATCCTATGTATTTATCGTAACAGTTTTCGTCAAGAGTATAAATACTTTCCTCTGCCTGATGTATTCTTCCATCCTGTTTTAACTTCTCAAACTGCCAGTAATAAACCGATACAGAGTATGCTTTCGCCTGATTCAGCAGAGACTTCATATATCGATAATCCTTCTCTGCTTTCTCAGAGTAAATCTCTGCGATTAACGCCCTTCCTTCATTCAGGTAGGGAACAATGACTGTTTTTGCTTCATTATCGATTACCCGGAACGATTCACCAGCAGTTTTGAAGGCCTGTCTGGTCATATATGACTGCAGATATTCTGGATCTGCACTCATCTGTACATATGATCCATTATCTGACAGCAGTTCAAATATGCTTGGCCTTCCTTTTCCTGTCACAAAATCCATCTGGCCGCTTACCCTGTTGATGTCCCGGAACAGATAATGATAATATGACCGGATCGCCTCTTCAGACGCCAGATCATCTTCATACTTCTGCGGATTCTTCTCAAACTCATGCACCAACTCCAGAAATGCTGATTTCTCGCGTTGAATAGAAGGCAGCATTTTCAGCTGTTCATCAGCACAGTTAATTACATATACAGGAAGCGGACTGTCTGATTCTCCATTTCGATTACATCTTCCCGCCGCCTGTACGATGCTGTCCAGTCCCGCCGCAAACCGGACAACTGCCGAAAAGGAAATATCTACGCCGGCCTGAATAACCTGAGTAGAAATACAGATCATTTTTTCGTGCTTTTCTAACGCCTGATACATTTCTTCAAGCGTTGCTTTCCGATGGGCCATACACATTGCAGAAGATAAATGGAATGTTTTTACACCATTCATTTCTTTTACAGCCTCGAACAGCTTCTCTGCCTGCATCTTTTTGTTACAGACAACCAGAACACTTTCCCTGTCCATCAGCAACGCATTTAAGAATTCCGGAATATCATCGAACTGATAATCACCTTGCCAGGTGATTTTTGTCCGCCTGAAAACCTCTCTATACCTCTCCATTTCCCTGTCTGGAACAAACTGTTCTTTACGAATCTCCATCGGATGCTCAAGTTCATCTAAAGATGGCTGCGTCGCTGAGCAGAGAAGGATTGTAGCATGACATGCCTGCGCCAGAAAATTCATAGCAAGGTTGAAAAGCGTAAGCATATTCGCCGGAACTGTCTGCACCTCATCGAAAATAATCACACTTTCTGCTAACGACTGAAATCTTCTGATGCAGGTTGTTTTCCCGCTGAAAATTGTGTTCAGAAGCTGCACGAGTGTCGTTATGATGATTGGAGAATCCCATGTCTCTGCCAGAAGTTCATACTGGTGCAGCTCATCATCGGTCATCTCATCTGTAATAATGTTAGAATGATGCTCCAACACAATATCGCTTCTTTCAAGATTATCCCGGATCACATCAGCATTCTGGTCAAGAATACTGATCAGAGGTGCCACATAGATAATCCGCTTTTTCTTTTTCTTCGCTGCATGTGCAAGTGCAAACCTGAGGCCGGATAATGTCTTTCCCGCTCCTGTAGGCAGATCGAGCCGGTAAATTCCTTCCTCACAAGAGCTGAAGTCTTTACAGTAATCGGACAAATCTCTTCTTGCGGCCTGAATACCGGCACTGCTGTCCATCTGATCCAGATGATGCTCTAACGCAGCAAGCAGACTCTTCCATAATCCAGAATCAGCAGATACAACTTTTGAAAAGTCGGCGCCGGCCATAAATTCTGCGGTATCTCTCCGATCTCCATCAATAACTGCAGATAAAAGTAGTCTCGCAAACATGCCTTCGTAGAAATAGACTTCCCGGGCATCGTTTGCTTTTGCTGTAATGTCCTGAAGTGCTTCAGAAAGTTCAGCAGATCCTGCGTTAAACAGGTCCTCCAATTCACTTTCTCCAATGCATTCTTGAAAATAATCTCTTGCAGCACGAAGATCGTAATCCGGCTGTTTCTTCATTCTGTGCAGGAATCCTAACCTTCCATCCGGGTCTACACAGTCAAATTCTCCATGATGAGCTCCTGCAGCATAAGCAAAAATCTCTGCACAGATATCCTGCATCGAAAGAGAATTATTATCCTTATTATGAAATCTGTTTAAAATATACGATACTGCAGCAAAAGTATGAATAACAGATCCTTTTTTTACGGAAAGTCCGTCTGCGCTTTTGTGGATATATGAGTCAAAATCAGCGGTAAACTTCCCCATATCATGTACAGCTCCGGCAAACCAGCCTGCTTTGCCTAACCCGATGCCGGAAAGATCATCCTTTGCATATTCTGCTGTATTCAGACAATGCTGTCTGCATGTCTGCTCAACTCCAGTATCTGGCTGAATATGTGCAGTAAACATTAATTCGTTTCCTCCGTTCTTTCTCCAGAAATCAATGATTATTATCACACATGCAAGTCGCAATAACAAGTATTTTACGAATATTATATGTATAATTATTATTCTATTATTATACAACAAACTTCTATTATTTTCCTGTTTACAATACAACAGATCACATCTGCAGACATAGATCCACCATCCACACCCCGTCACATTCTTTCAGGACTTCCGGAATAAGATTGATCCAGCTCTGACAGTTATCCAGAATGACAGAATCAGTACTCACCACATGCCCAGACTGTTTCAAAACCGCATCGACGTCATTAATCACGGAAACGTCCATCGAAAAGCTGCATTTCAGGACCTCCAGCCGTTCGTAAAGCAGGGTTTTCAGACGGCCGGAATTGGAAACCGGCGCATCCAGACAGATATTCACGTGTTTAGTCCGGAGGCTTTCCAGCTTCTGAAAAAGCAGATCGACTGCAGCAGCTGTGACATCAATAATTCGATAAGTTCCGTGCAGTCCCGCAAGATCCCGGACGCAGCCGTCCATTCCCCGGAAAACAGGAGAAGCGGATAAAGCCGTTTCCAATGTGATAATCGTGTTGAAGCCGTCAATGTTGATCTCAGAGAATCCGGTAAAGTTCGGATCCTCTTCACCTTCTGTCAGACTGATTTCCCGGCTTTTCCTTCCGGCAATCTGACCGTCAGATGCGATCGACCTGGCCAGGGCCAGACGCTGACGCTCAGAAAACAAGTAATGATTCCCCACGAATTTTGTGACTTGTTTCAGATGATAGCCGCGGTTAAGAAGATAGCGCACCTCTTCACCGGCTTTGCGGAGCAGCTGCACAGACGCCTCCGAAAACTGCTTTTCATCCTTCGGGGAAAATCCCCGCCGCACTTTGTTTATCTCATTTTCCTGCATCTGATATCACCCGTCTTCCTGTTTACCTTTTGCCCTTCACTCCGTCCCGGCTGTCCTCACCATAATCACAATTCTTCCAGCTTCTACTCTTCCGAATCGTCATATTCCTTAATCAGAATAAACATGCAGTTTTCTCTCTCGGACTTACTGAAGCCCTCGACAGCCGGAAAGCCTTTACTGGTGTAAATTTCATAATATT
>JBJFHK010000193.1:0-8994 GCA_051893535.1 Eubacterium sp.
GCTCATTCGTGAAGGATGCGATATAACCGGTGCAATCAATATTCTTAGCTATATGGATAAGGCTAAGGATAACAAAGGCAACGAGGGAATCAATTGTAAGAATTTCTATAAGTACATTGAGGAACATTATCTCTGCAAACCTTCAAAAAGCTTTAAAAACAAGCTCAGGGATGTAAGAGAGACAAAAAATGAATTTATAAGTCATAAAAAGGGCAGCGATGCATCAAATTTTACATATAATGTATTTAAAGAAAAACTCAATGATATTAGATTTGTCTTTGACTGCCTGCACTTCAGTGATGTTGAAGAAGAGAAAAAGCTGGAGCAGTATAGGAAGAACATTGATAGTGAGCTTGAAAAATACAAGCATGGGTCATTGTCAATTGAGTATTTGACAGATCATCTGGAACCAGACGAAAAAGAGTTCGCACTTACTGTCTGCAGTAACCCTCCTTTCTACGATAATTTTGACCAGAAAAATCAGGTTTTGTACTGGACGCCTTTTGTTGAGATTAAAAACTATATTGACATAAACCTGCAAAAGCTTATTCAGTATAATAAATTGTTTGCAAACAGTGATAATGAATTTGCTACTGCGAGTCATGTCAGGATGGCAGATTCCTTTAAGGAACTGGATGCTTTCATAGGCGGGAGTGTGCACGAACCATTGTGGAATGAACTTCTTTCCAAGGCAAATTTCATTGTTGGCGAAGATATCTGGCTGAACGGGCGGATAAATAAGTTTATTCCGGAAAAACTTGCCGGTATTCTGGCAAATAATAGAAGGAAAATTTTTATTGAATCCTCCACCCGCAGGGATATGGACCGTATAGAGAGAAATCTCAGCGGAAAATCAACACCCCAGGAGATAAGCAACGCCAAGCGTACGCATAATATCATGCATATTATGCAGAGCCGGGGTACGGTGGAATATCTTCCTCCTGCCACAGTTGAAGAAAAGAGCAGCGAAGAAAATATCCTGGATATTCTGGAAGAAAATCAGGATAAGATGTTTGTGCTCCTTTCCAATTCGGCTTCTTTAAGGAAGAAACTGATTGCTGATAATGATATGAGGAATGTTATTCTGATCAACAGCCAGCCGATATACACAAAGAACCTGAATACGCAGTGCAGGATACGTAAAGATTCCATGATTCTCGTCTTCCGCTTTATGAAGGAGTGGGAAAAGGCGGATGCTGTAAAAAGGGAATTACAGAAGGAGAAAAAGGAAAATCCGGAAAAGCCTGCGAAGACAATCCCTCAGCAGAGTCTGAAAACGGCACAGGAAAAAACTGCCCCGGTATCAGAAAAGAAGAATAAGGTTACTTCCGCAACAAAAGAAGTAAAGAAAAAACCACAGCCGGAAAAGATCATTAAGAAAGAAAAGGCTGTCAGGAAAGAAATAAAGAAGTCCAATTCAGCTGAGAAAAGAGAAGCGAAGCCGATTCAGAATACCGGAGATATCGTAAACGATAAGGACGGAAATGAATATAAGCTTGGCCAGCAGCTCGGACTGGGCGGAGAAGGAGCAGTATATAAAACTGATCATAAAGGCATCGTGGCAAAAATTTACCATGCGAACCATCTGTATGCGAAGACTTTCAGAAAGCTGGAACTGATGTGTGCCATCGATCCGCATATTAAAGAAGTCTGCTGGCCGATCTCGGTTGTAACGAATCAGAAGCAGGAAAAGGTCGGCTATCTCATGCCGGAAGTTTCCGGGTACAAGGAGTTTGGACAGACGGTTCTGAAGGCCAATTCACCGGTTGTCATAGACACTTACCTTTCCGGATGGAGCCGGCTTGATATCGTAGAGCTGGAGATCCGGCTCTGTAAAGTGATCCGGGCGCTGCATGAGAAGGGAATTCTGATCGGTGATATCAACCCGAAGAATATGATGTACGATGTCCAGAATCCGCATGAGCACCGCTTTATGCTCGTAGACTGTGACAGTTTCCAGATTCACGATCCGCAGAAGAGCACCGATTACCTGTGTCCGGTGGGAACCAGCGCATTTACATCGCCGGAACTGTATCAGAGGTCGAATGCTTCGGTTATTGATGAAGTACATTTTGAAAAATACCCGAGAACCGTCGAGAATGAGGATTATTCCACAGCCGTGCTGCTCTTCCGTCTGCTGATGGATAACAAGCAGCCTTTTGTCGGGAAAAACGCGACAGATATGGAACAGGCCCATCTGGCATATAACTTCGTATTCCGCTACGATAACAATGGACAGAACATGGTGGACGGCAGTCAGACTCCGCTGGGCTTCCGCATGATGTGGAACAATGTTCCAGGCCATATCCGTACGCTGTTTGGTAAGGTTTTCCATGAGCGCCAGGACGTGGGAATGGACATCTGGATCTACCATTTAAACTGGTATGCAAGAGACCTGAAGAGCGGAAAATACAGTAAGGAGCTGCATCCTGTTCTTTACTGGGATAACAGTGATACAGGTGAACGATTTACTCAGGACTTTATCTGTGATAACTGCGGAAAAAAGAGAAATATGCCGAAAGGGCGCTATGAGGACCAGGAGAAGTATGGTCAGCCGCATCTCTGTGATGACTGCCAGAATTCGGCAAACCGCCTGAAGAAGAAGCTGTCGACCCGTCTGTTCTGTAAGGAGTGCGGAAAACCTCTTACAAAGTACGCAGAAGCACTGGTAGAACTTGGAAGTAATCTGACGGAAACCATGTACTGCAATCAGTGTCGTCAGGGTGTCCTTGTCAAATGTGAGAACTGCGGAAAGCCTTTCCGTATCAATCCGCGGAGAAGGGATAATCTCAGGGAGAAGGGAGTAAGGCTCTACTGTGATGACTGCAAGCAGGAGGTAACCGTTCACTGCTCCTGGTGTGGAAACGCTTATACGATGACAAAACACCGCGCGGATGACATCAGGCGCAGAAGAAGGAATTTCCTCTGTGATGAGTGCAGAAGCGATATTGATGTTGAATGCTCAGAATGCGGAAGGACTTTCCAGATGCAGAAGTATTACTATGAGCAGCTTCAGCAGGAGGGAAAAGAACCAGTCTGCAGTTCCTGCAGAAGTCAGTGGAGACGTTAACAGCATCGGAAAATATAACTTGTAATTAGCAGAAAAAGAAAGTGAGTAAAAATGCCTGGAGTTCTTGATCAAGAAAGAAGTTTGGTAGAGGATTTGAAAAGCAATCCTTCTGACCGTCTGATTATCTGTTTCTGCGTGGATAATTCCCTGTCTATGCTGGGAGACAAGATGAACCGCGTAAATGAGCAGATTCGGAAATTCATTAATAACAGTAAAGAAGATATTTACGCTTCAAGCGCGATTGACATGTCAATTATCAGCTTTGACCGGGACATCAAGTTTGAAAGCGTGAAAAAAATTAACTTTAAGCCGCTGGAAGCATCGGGAACAACCCCGCTTGCGGCAGAGGTAAGACAGGCACTGTCTGCCATCGACGATCGCCTGGAGCAGTATGATGATATGGGTATTTCCCATTACAAGCCGTGGCTGATCATCATGAGTGACGGACGTCCGACCGATGATATAAGCGCAGTGGCCAGGGAAGTCTGCAGCCGTATTCGTAACAGAGAGCTGAAAGTTCAGTGCCTGAATCTGGATAAGAAGGATGACGGCAGGAGCCTGAAAGCCTTTACTCCTGAGGGAACCGTGCAGCCGATCACGGATCTGACGGAAATTGACGATTTCTTCAGCATGCTCAGCAGAAGCGCGGCGGGTCTGAGCAGAGAATCAACAGATAATGAAGAGGGATTTCTGTAAATGGTAGAAAATAAAATGGTAACGGGAAGGCAGATCGGCTCCTTCCACCAGGAACGCGGTCTGCCCTGCCAGGATTATGTCTGCAAGAAAAGGAGCGAACACGCGGCCTGCGTTGTCCTTTCCGACGGCGCCGGCAGTGTGGAGCATTCAGAGATCGCCTCAGAAACAGCGGCAGAGTATTTTGCGGACTTCCTTGTGCATCATTTTGACGATGCCCTGAAGGCGGACCTGCAGGAATTAAAGACGACCCTGCTGGACGGATGTCAGGAACGGCTGAGACAGCGTTCGGAGATGCTGAGATGCGACGCCACGCTTCTGGCGGCGGCCGTATCCGACCGCGGAGAGGTCATTCTCATACATATCGGCGATGGTTATATTTTCTCCAGCAGTCACGGGGAAGTGAAAGCGGCATCCCTTCCGGAAAACGGAAAGAGTGCGGAAGAGACATACTTTCTGTCCGGAGAGAATGCGGTTTCCCACTTGCGGATCAGGATTTGTAAAAACGAGGAGATGTCCGATGGCTTCCTGCTCTGCAGTGACGGAGCCGGGGCGTCCCTCTATGATAAAATGACCGGCAGCTGCGCCAGGGCCGTTTCTACGCTGTTCCGCTGGTGCCGTGAGTATCCGGAAGAGGATGTGGAGAAGCGGCTGACGGAAGAGCTGGACTATGCTTTCCGGATGCACTCCCAGGACGATATGAGCATCGGGATCCTCACCTTCGAGCCGCCGGAAATGGAGGTCAGCAGTGATATTCCGGAAGCGGACACGGATGAGATCTTTTCCCTGCCTGCTCAGGAGGCAGATGCTGAAGCAGTGAAATCCGGACAGCATCAGGAAGAATCCGCTTCGGACAAAACAGAAAAGCAAGGAGAATCCCATCCGTCTATCTTTACAGGTTTGCTTCACTACTTCAGGCATTAAGAGCTGAAGGGATGGTAAATCAAGGGGAATGCATTGTATAAGGCGGCAGGAATGGTACGGATTTTTCCGGAAGGCACTCTGCTATATTAACAATGTAAGATGAAACACGGAGTTAGAAAGAGGTTTATGATGTATTTCAAAGAGTTAATGAAAAGGCTGTTCAGAGAAAATAACCTTACGATGCTGATCTATCTGTTTATCAATCTGCTGATTATTTTTTCTGTAGTTTATTCGAACTTCCTTCCCTGGGGAGCAGGCGCCCTGCTTATTTCGGCGGTGGTGTATGTGCTTTCGATGATGCTTGCGGTTTCACCGGTTGGAGAAAGCATCATGCGTTTCCGGACCGGCTGCAAGAAAATCCGCCGCACGGACGACAAGGAAAGACTGGAGCCGATTTTCCAGAACGTCTATGAGAAGGCAAGAGAGGAGGATCCGGATCTGTCTCCGGATATCAAACTGTTTATCCATGAGGATGATGATCCGAACGCCTTTGCGACCGGCAGAAACACGATCTGCGTGAACACCGGTCTGCTGAATCAGACGGATGATACGATCGAGGCGGTTCTGGCCCATGAATTCGCGCATATCTCTCATAAGGATACGGACCTGCTGCTTCTTGTCGGAGTGGGAAATATTATTGTTACAGTGATTTTATTTATCGCGAAGCTGATTTCGACCTTCGCGGCATTAATTGTTTCAGTACTTTTCAAAGCGGACTGCTATTATCATCACTATTATCCTTCTGGACGCAGCCTGCTTGCCGTGCTGGTATGGGGGATCTTTACCGCTCTGGAATGGCTGTGGGCAAAATTCGGACTGATGATGCTGAATGCTGCGGGAAGAAAGCATGAGTACGCAGCTGATGAATTTGCGAATAAACTGGGTTATGGTACGGAGCTCTGCCGCTTCCTGGATACTTATTCAGGAGATGGTGAACATGGATTCTTCGCCGCGCTGATGAGCACTCATCCGAGTACAGATGACAGAATCGCAAACATGCAGGAGCATGGCTGCGAATACAGAAGAGATATGGCATATTAATAAGATACTGGGGGCTGTTATGGCGGGAAAAAAACGGATAAGCAAACAGGAGAAGATGGAGCATGTCCTGACTCTTTTAAGAAAAGGACCGTGCACGGGAAAAGAACTCCGTCAGATGGGGGACAAGGAAATTCCAAAGTCCTCCCTGACGGATATTATTAAGGCGCTGCGGGCGAAGGGCTATCAGATTGAACAGAAGGGAAGAGGTCCCTTCACGCTGACGGAGGACCTGCCGGAACTCGATCAGATGGAGCAGTTCGATAAAGATACGGCGACAGAGTGGATGATTCTCTTCCTGTTAAGCAGGCACGAGAATGGATTTCCCTATCAGCAGAAGGTCGATAAATCGTCGGGAATCCGGACAGGCCGGCCGGGTCTGGTCGAGCAGTATCAGCAGTTTTCCGGAACAGGAGAGGACGAGCTGAAAAAGTTTCCGGTGATAACGCGTCATTCTCATGGAACAAGATTCAGTCAAAGCAGCTTCGACAAATACAAGGAAAATTTAAAGAAGAAAGGCTATATCCGTACGAATCAGTACGATAGTCAAAGCCCGATTATGTGTTATCTGACGGAAGAAGGCAGGGCCCTCCTTCCATCCTTTTACACCGAAGAGGAAATTGAAAATTTCAATGATCACTGCCGTCTCCGCGGGAAATGCTCACAGCTGAACAAAGAGATGGAGAAGCTGTATGAAAAATTCAGGGAGAAGGATCCTTACGCCATGGAAGCCGGGGAAACAGAACACGGCGCGCTGATTTTCGGCCGCCGCTGCAGCCTTTCTGAAGAGGTTAAGGAAAAGCTGGAGGAGCTGATGCAGCTTCCGTATTCCACTCATCCGGTCATCCTGACCATGAAGAATGGAAAAGTCTGGCAGGAAGAAATCTCCCATATCCTGTATAATACAGAGACCAATATGATCTATCTTCTCTGCGATTCTAAAGGAGGTTCGGGGCATTATCTGATCCGTCTGGACCGGGTAAAGGAAATGTCCTGCAATATGAAAGAGAAAAATCTGGTTTACCACAGAACATCGGACCGCAGCTACATCGACCAGATGTGGGCCGTCAGCGATGATCAGCCGGTAAAGGTCCGGGTGCGTTTTGAAAACAGAGATTTTATCAGGAGGAAAGTCGAGCGGATCGTGCACGCGAGGGAGAAGACATCCGGGGCGCGAATCTCTAAATGGACAGCAGAATACATTGAGTATGAGGATACCGTTGTCGGACTCAGTGATTTCTCCCGCTATCTCCGCAGATTCGGCTCCTCGGTCATCGTGATGGAACCGCCGGAGCTGGCGGAGCAGATGTGCGCCGCCGCAGAAAAGCTGCTGTCGAGATATGCAGAGGAGGAGAAATAACATGGAAGAGTATCTGAAAAATAAATATGTCCGTATGTCCGTGCTGATTTCTCATCTGAGTATCCCGGAAGATGATGAAGGGGCGGAAAATGCGAAGAAGGGGAAAACCCCCGCGGAACTGAGCCGTGAAATGGATCTCCCTGCAGCCCAGGTCAGAAACGATTTAATGTTTCTCCTTGCGAATCCGGCTCTCCGGAATTGTTTTGGCGGAAGCATGGAAGAACTGGTGAAGATCATCAGCGCCCTGGACAAGCCGGAAGAGGGATGGGAAAATATCCCGATTCCCTTCCATTTCGATTCGCTGTTCTATGAGGAAGAGTGCCCGATTTTCCTGAAGCCGATGGAGCGCTCGCTGGTTAACGGCGTCCTTCATGAGGGATCGCCGCTGAATGAGATGCTGATCATCAAGCAGCTGCCGGAGACGTTAAATCCGCAGCAGGACACCTATAATGTGGAGAGCTGGATCCAGCAGGCAATTGACGACGGAAAGGGCGTTGCCATTACCACTAATTTCGGGAGAACGGAAGCGCCTCTCTTCCCGGTGAGAATTCTCCACACGACTTCAAACAATTTAAATTACGCGGTTTTCTACAGAAAGCCGGAGGATGAGATGGATGAACCCCAGGAGTACAGCCGCAGTATCTATTTCCTCCGCAGGCTTGATTATATCGAGAAAGTCCGCATTCTGGCCAATGAAAAGATGCCGGAAATGAATAAGCGGATGAAGGATGAACTGGAACGTTTTGACTATATCTGGGGCGCAGACGTGAAGCCGGAAGACGAACCGGCGGACGTGAAGGTGAAGATCTATGCAGAGACAAATAACATCCTCAGCAAGATAAAAGCGGATATCGTCAACAGAAAATACGGGAAGCTGACTCCGTCAGAAACGGAAGAAAATGTGTATTATTACACAGACAAGGTCATCGGAATGGATTCTTTCCGCGGCTGGCTGTTCAGCTACGGAAATTCTGTCGTTGTCCTTGAGCCGAAGGAACTGGCGGAGAGAATCTGCACATCAGCAGAAAGGAAACTGCAGTTCTATCGTGAGGGAAAATTCACGCGCGAAGAGAAGTAAGGATTCATTGTCCCGGGCAATGATCGACATGGTGAAATTCCTTGATACGAAGAGACAATGGACGGGAGTAACATTCAGAAATCTGGAGGAAGATGATACGATTGTTACCATTGACTCGGGAGAAAGCTCAACCAAGTGTCTGGTATTGGGCTAGCATATGAATGGTCCGCTGCCGCATTTCAGGCCCATCCAGGATCAGCAGCAAAACTGCTGCCTCAGGTTATGAGAATTAACCGGGGCAGCTTTTTTCGTGCAGAAAACACCCTCCTGTATTCTGATAACTCTACCGGTCAGCCCGGTCGATGGTACGAAAAAATCGGAATCCGGCAATGCTATGATTCATGATGTTGAAAGGAAAGATACAGTTGAACAAGGAAAGGAAAATGAAATGAATGGAATGACTGATGAAATGGAAAAACGTTACGTTAAAGCTATTGATCCGGTTCTCACTAGTCTGGACTGGCTGGAACCCTGGATGGGTCTTATCATCCACAGGACTTCAGACACAGAAATCGGGATTACCGCATGGATCGACGGAACCTTAAAGTTTTTCGTGATTGACCTGTCGGCGGGAAGGGAGGCGAGTGCCTGATGCAGACAGGCCGCGGGAGAAGAGCTGAAAGGCAGTCCGGCTGCCCGGCTCTCACTCCTGACCATGCTGCGAAGAAAAGGAAAACAGCAGCTGTTACGATCATGATAACGTTAAGAAAGGACAAAAAAGAAAGGACAAGATAATTATGGAAATGAGAAACATGGAAATGACAAAAATGGAAATAACAAAAATGGAAATAACAGAAAAGGATAGAACAAAAGACCTGATCGTTTCAATCA
>JBJFHK010000194.1:0-1751 GCA_051893535.1 Eubacterium sp.
CCGGAGTCTCTGCAAAATTCATTTATGCCGGAACTTCCGGTTTTCAGTTTACTATACCATTATTTTCCGAGATTTACCCAGTAATCTGCCGTTCCTGCCGCATCGGTGTTCGACCAGCGATATACAGACTCGGCATAGTTATAGGTATGCTTATAGCCTAACTGCTGCAGAACCAGCTGCATGTAACCAGAGCGGATTCCGCCTGTGCAGTAAGTAACGACATAGTCATTCTTATTGATGCCGGCCTTCTTGAACATAGCGGTCAGGGCAGCATTGCTCTTCAGTGTTCCATTCTTATTAAACATGCTTGCGAACGGAATATTTACTGCGCCCTTCAGATGACCGCCCTTGGTTTCGCCGTAATCCTGAGCGCCCTTGTATTCCTTCACTGTACGTGAATCAATAATCTTGTACTTGGAATAGTTCTTCTTCAGTGCATTGGTTGTAATGTCATGGGATGTCGTATCAACCTTCTTAATCGTAACCTTCTTTGCCTTGCGTGTGACTACGGATTTTGTTGTCTTCATTCCCGCTTTCTTCAGTGCGGTAACACCGCCATTAACGATGTGTACATTCTTATATCCGCACTGGATCAGCTGCCAGGCAACGCGTCCGTCATCGCCCCAGCCGCCGGATGCGTAACCGTCACTGATCAGGATGATCTTATCGTTTACACCCAGTCCCAGTTTTCCGAGCGCCTTGCTCATGCCCTTTGCCGACAGGGAACGCGCAAATCCAGCCTCTCCCGGCTGGGTTCCATCCGTCATCGGAGTATGGGAAATCTGCTGCCATACCATTGTAGAAGCGCCCTTAATCGTGCCGGATTTCTTAATGGCGTCTGCTCCGCGGGTGTCGACCAGCTTGACGCTCTTATTCTTCAGCGCCTTCTTTGCCTGGGCCGCACTGTAGACGTACTTTCCTGTGAATGTCGAGCTCTTCTTTGCAGCGGCAAAAGATGACTGACCAAGGCCCATAAAGCATACCGTCATCGATACAGCCAGGATGCCGACCGCAAACTTGCGGAGTTTTGTTGTTTTAACCATTAGAATCATACCTCCCAATTATGCTTATATATGATTGAATTAATTGATCACAGTAACATTGCATATGTGAATGCCGGATGGTCCGGCAGACATATCCTCATTAATTATATCTCTACTTAGTCTTGGTGGTGGAAACTTTGCCGACTCTGCACCATCTCCAGTAAGACTGATCATAATTATAGGTATGTTTGTAGCCGCTCATCTGCAGAACCAGCTGGACATAAGCGGAACGGATGCCGCCGGTGCAGTAGGTCACGATCTTGTCGTTCTTTGAAATGCCGGCCTTCTTCATCATGGCATCGATATCCTTCTTGGAAATCAGCGTGCTGTCGTCACGGAAAAATCCAGTGTATGGCATAAACACGGCTCCCGGAATGTGGCCGCCCTTTGCTTCCTTGTATTTGGTCGCGCCGTTGTACTCCGCCTTGGTGCGGACATCGATGATCTTGTAATCCTTATAGTGCTTCTGCAGCTGTTCGGTTGTAATGGTATGGTTGTAATTGATTTTTGTAACCTTTACTTTGCCCGGCTTCGGCGTGGATGCGCCTTTCTGGGTCTTGACACCGGCATCCTTCAGGCCCTGGAATCCGCCGTTGACGATTCTGGCATTGGTAAATCCGGCTGCGTTCAGTTCCCAGAGAACCCGGGCGTCATCACCCCAGCCGTCCAGGGTCAGGCCGACCAGATAGATCTTCTTATTTTTCGTCA
>JBJFHK010000195.1:0-1747 GCA_051893535.1 Eubacterium sp.
TCCGTGAAGGTCTGTCCATCCTGGAGTACTTCATTTCCTCCAACGGAGCGAGAAAGGGACTGGCCGACACCGCACTGCGTACAGCCGACTCTGGTTACCTGACCAGACGTCTGGTAGATGTCTCCCATAACATGATCGTCCGCGAGGTAGACTGCGGATCAACCGACGGTGTTGTCGTCCGCGCATTCGTCGACGGAAAGGAAGTTCTGGAAACCCTGTTCGACCGTATCGCCGGAAGAACCGCGGCAGAGGACATCAAGCATCCGCAGACCGGAGAGATCATCGTTCACCGCAATGAGGAGATTTCCGACGAGCAGGCACACGAGATCGAGGATTCCGGAATCAAGGAAGTCAAGATCAGATCCGTCATGACCTGCAAGAGCAAGAGCGGAGTCTGCGCAAAGTGCTATGGCAGAAACCTGGCGACCCGTCATGAGGTTAACATCGGAGAGGCTGTCGGAATCATCGCCGCACAGTCCATCGGAGAGCCTGGTACTCAGCTGACCATGAGAACATTCCACTCCGGCGGAGTTGCCGGAAGCGACATCACTCAGGGTCTTCCGAGAGTAGAGGAGCTGTTCGAGGCACGTAAGCCTAAGGGACTTGCCGAGATCTGCGAGGCAGACGGAGTCGTCCGTGAGATCAACCCGAGAACGGACAATAAGTCTGAGATCATCGTTGACTGCGATGAGCCGGATGAGAAGGGCGAACTCGAGAAGAAATACATCGTTCCTTACGGCGCGAGAATCGTCGTTAAGGTTGGCGACCGTGTACAGGCCGGACACAACCTGACTGCAGGACCTCTAAACCCGCATGATATTTATAAATACTGCGGTGTCGAGGGCGTTTATGACTACCTGCTCCGTGAGTGCCAGCGCGTATACAGAAACCAGGGTGTAGATATCAACGATAAGCACATCGAGATCATCGTCAGCCAGATGCTTTCCAAGTACCGTGTAGAGGATCCGGGCGACACCGACCTCCTGCCGGGCAGCATGTACAGCATCAGCGAGATCGAAGAAGCGAACGCGAATACAGAACATCCTGCGGAATATAAGAGAATGCTTCTGGGAATCACCAAGGCATCCCTGGCAACCAACTCCTTCCTGTCTGCCGCATCCTTCCAGGAGACAACCCGTGTCCTGACCGATGCCGCAATTAAGGGAAAGACCGACCATCTGGAAGGTCTGAAGGAGAACGTTATCATCGGAAAGCTTATCCCGGCCGGAACCGGAATGCGCAGATACCGCGACATTCAGGTCGACTACGGAGAGAACACCGATTACATGAACTCCTTCAACAAGGAAGAAGAAAAACCGTCTAATGACGACCGCCGCGAGACCGGAGACAAGATGCACGACTTCCATGTCGATACCACCTTTGATTCCGTGGCAAGCGGAGAGTCTGCAGGCGCGGATGCTTCTGCAGAGAAGCCGGCTGATGGCGCAGAGGAGTCTGGCGAGCAGGAGTAATTCGCCGCTGAAATAAGGAGAAACAGCCATCCGTTTTCTCTTTCATATGAATAAACAGACCGCGCAGCAGGCAGTTCGTGGATTTCCATGAGCTGCAGGCTGCGCGTTTTTTTACTTTCAGAGGCGGATGCATCCCCATTCGACAAAAAACACGCGCAAGGAGTGACTCTTAATTTTTGTTAATAATAGTTGAAATGATACTGACTTCGTAATAGTATTGTATATAGAACGTACGGATTTACGTACGCGAGCTAATTTTAATAAGATCATCATGA
>JBJFHK010000196.1:0-42187 GCA_051893535.1 Eubacterium sp.
GGATGTGGACATTCAGAAAGGGCAGTTCCTGGACTTAGAAGCTAATCAGAAACAGTTTGGAGCCGGGATCCAGGATTCTTGCATAGACCAGATTGCGAAGGATCTCTCCAAGGTCAGACTGGAAACGGTATTTCTTTTGAATCTGCTGGCAGGTCTTGTCGATTCCAAGGTCATAGAATACTTTCTGAAGGAACAGATATCCACCGTCAAACGTAGTTCTCTGATCAGACTGAAGCTGCTTTTTTTCTGAAAAGAGGATCGGAACCTCCAGGGTACCCTCTTTTTCCTGCTCGGTGTATTTCCTGGCTTCCTCCTTGGCCCATGCGATAACTTTGTCTCTGGAATAATCATGTTCAGGAAGGCGTTCCTGCATTGTGCCAAGTTTCACGACGATCCTGGTTGTAGACTTTCCATCGGGCTTACGATAAGACTTGATAATGTACAGCTGCTCTGCATTTTTAGATTTTACGATGTTGAGTCGCATGGTAGTCCTCCAGACATTTAAATTTCAACGATTGATCAAGTTATACCTGCCTTTATTATACCATACAATACCACAAAATACTACATAAATTTAAATAAAATTTGACAAAAAAAGAAAGCCATTGCAAGGCTTACAGCGATTTTTTGAATTTGAAACTGTCAAACTACCGGGCATCGACATCAAATCCCTGCAGGAACTGATGGGACATGAGGACATCACCGCGACACAGGTTTACTTCGGCAGCACGAGAAAACGGATCAAGGACGTCTATGACCGGACGCATCCGCGGGCCGAGTAATAGCTTTCAGAAGTAAAAATATCGGCCGTTCAGATGTTTTTTCCTTGCAATCTGAGGCTCCGCGCGGTATACTATTCGGGTATGACGGGCGTTCCTCTGGATGCGCGGCGGAGCCGCATCGCAATCATCGTAAGAACGTCTACGCTGAAAGGAGAAACAGATGAATATTATTGATTCCATCACGAACGAGTATCTGAAGAAGGATATTCCTGATTTCAGAGTCGGAGACACAGTCCGCGTTTACATCAAGATTAAAGAGGGAAACAGAGAAAGAATCCAGATGTTCGAAGGTTACGTTCTGAAGCGTCAGAACGGCGGCATCAGCGAGACTTTCACAGTAAGAAGATTCTCTTCCGGAATCGGCGTAGAGAAGACATTCCCTGTTCACAGCCCATGGATTGACCATATCGAGGTTGTCAGAAGAGGACGTGTCAGAAGAGCCAAGCTCAACTACATGCGTGAGAGAACTGGTAAGGCTGCAAGAGTCAAGACCAAGGAAATCAGAAAGAAGAACGCAGAAGCAGACGCATAAGTGCGGATGCTGCGAGGCCGTTGCGGATGATGCAATGGCCTCTTTCTTTTTGTTTCAGATGCTGCATAGAAAACAGCCGGGAATTACCGGCACCGCCGCATAGAAAAGTGATCCGCCTGCAGACGGCTGATCCGGCGCAGAGAAACAGGAGGGAAATATGGAACATATCAACTGGTATCCGGGCCACATGAAGAAGACCCGCGATCTGATCCTGACGAATATGGGCATGGTGGACGCGTCCATTGAGGTTATCGATGCGAGAATCCCCGTGTCCAGCAGAAACCCGGTCATCAACGAACTGGTGAAGGGGAAACCGCGCATTATCGTCTTGAATAAGAGTGATTTGTCCGATGAGAAGCAGAACCGCCTCTGGAAGGAAAAGCTGTCCGGCGGCGGCACATATACGGTGATCATGGACTGTACATCAGGCAGCGTAAAACCGCTGATGAACGTCATGGATAAGGTGCAGAAGGATGTTGCTGTGGCAAAAGAAAAACGCAGGGAGGAAGCCATGGCCGCCGGAAGCGGAGACAGCGCTTCCGCGAAAGCCGGAGACGGAAAAAAGCACGACGCTGTCGCAAAGGCAAAACGTGAAAAACCGCTGCGTCTGATGATTGTCGGCATTCCGAACGTAGGAAAGTCATCTCTGATCAATCGTCTGACGAACCGGAAGAGCACGAGAACCGGAAACAAGCCGGGTGTCACCAGAGGAAAACAGTGGCTGACGCTGAAAAACGGCATGCAGCTGCTCGATACGCCGGGAATCCTCTGGCCGAAGCTGGATGACCAGCACACGGGCCTTGCGCTGGCCTTCTGTGGATCCATAAAGGACGAAATCCTGGATATCGCAAGCCTGGGACTGGAATTTATAAAATACATGCAGAATGAATATCCGGAGCTTCTCTGTCAGCGTTACCGCCTGGAGCAGGTAGAAGAGACTCCGCTTGCGACGATGGAGGAGATCTGCAGAAAACGCGGATTCATCATGCCGGGAAAGAAGATTGACTACGATCGCTGCGCCAGGACCGTTCTGGATGAATTCCGGGCAGGAAAGATCGGAAGAATTACTCTGGAAAAGGCAGAAGAATAGAGATCACAGAAATCAGATAAAATGTTTTTCTATATGTATCCGGGACAGCCGGGAGAAAGCGCTGGCAGATGCCGCGGGAAAAGGCAGGTCATGAAATGACAACAAAAGCAGAAAGAATTGCACAGAAAAAACAGCATTTCTCTGAGATGATGAGTTTTGACGGCCAGTACCGGAAGGATTTCCAGTACATTGCCGGCGTCGATGAAGTCGGCCGCGGGCCCCTTGCCGGGCCGGTGGTCACCGCTGCCGTTGTTCTTCCGGAAGACTTTGACGTGTTTGAAATCAACGACTCGAAAAAGCTGACGGACAAAAAGCGCCGGGAACTGGATGTACTGATCCGTGAGAAAGCGCTGGCCTACGGATTCGGACAGCGGGACAACCGAAGAATCGATGAAATCAACATTTTAAACGCCACGAAAGAGGCGATGGCTGATGCGGTAAGGAATGCCGCGGAAATGCTCAGAGAACGGCTTTCCGGCGGTCCAGCCGCATCTGGTCAGGCCGGACAGAAGGCAGAACTTGTGAATGAGAGGGCCGCAGAGCAGGCGGCTATGGACCTTCCGGGAAATCCCGATGCCCTGGCCGCCATGGAAGAAGCCGCAGACCGGCGAGAAGAGAGCAGGGCCGCTGCCGCCTTTTCTCCGATTTCCCTGGTCATGATCGACGCCGTTCACCTGACCGAGCTGGAAGAAGCCGGCCTTCATCAGATTTCTCCGACAAAAGGTGACTTCAAGAGTGCGTCCATCGCAGCTGCAAGTATCATCGCCAAAGTCAGACGAGACAATATGATGATCGATTACAGTCAGCAGTATCCCGGCTATGCCTTCGAAAAGAATAAGGGATACGGCACCAAAGCCCATTACGAAGGTCTGCGGGAGCACGGCCTGACGCCGATTCACAGACGGAGTTTCCTGAAGAACTTTCTATAGCTTTTGTGTTGAATTCCCGGGAAGAACAGACAGACCGGACAGAAAAACATTTTTTTGATATCCATTAGCAGTCAGAAAACAGAACTGTTAACCGAAACGGCATCAGGCCGGGAAGCTTGAACTTCCCGGCCTGATGCCGCTTTTTTATCAGTGATCTCTATAAAAGGGGTGGAATTGATCAGGCTGCTGCCTGGTCACTGGCATTGTTATCCGATGTTGTAAGGAAAGAAATTGCGACTATGGCACCCATGTATGCGGATGCAAGGATCAGAATAAGTGTTGACATGGAAATTACCTCCTTGGTATATTTCAAATATTTCGTTTCTGTTTGTTTCGGGTGATCATCCTTGAAATTTCATTATCAGGGAGAGACAATATCTTGTTCCCTTTCTGTTGTCTTTATTATATGGCAGGGGGCATGATTTGTAAAATTAATGATTTTAAAAGAAACATTATAATATGTAATGTAAAGGATGGGATCAGGTTCAAAGGGAGGAGCCGGCGGTCGGGAAATAGAAAATGCCGCGTACGGGCCAAAACAGCCCGTATGCGGCATTTTCTACATGCTTTCAATCGAGTATGCGCCGGCAAAATAAATGGCTGCACAGATCGCAATAAAGCAGATCAGCGGAAGTACCGTCATCAGCCGGCTGCCTTTCTTATGACCGATGATGGTCACCGTAATCGCAATAATCAGCAGTACGGACACAACCGTTATCAGACTGGCCATAAAGGAATAGCGGACAAAATATGTTATCAGGCAGATCACGGCGAAAAAGACCAGTGGAAGTACCGTCAGCGGGCGGCTGCCTTTCCGGTAACCAGTGACGGCAGCTCCGATCGCTGCGATCAGCAGAATGAGCAGAAAGATCATCATGCAGTCTGTAAATGTAATTCTCATGGTTTATCCCTTCTTTCCGGGTTCTTATTATACTCCTATTGAGTTACTAGGTTTGTTTTTTATAAAAAACCCGGTGCACGAAGGCACCGGGGATCTGGTCAGTATACAGAATTTAATTTCCCAGCATCATCGACAGGGAACTGTCTGTAAAGAAGGTGTTTGCGTTATACAGGAAGAGGACATCAGTGATATTCTGTGACTGAATCACATTGTTGATGTTTCCAAAGTAGTAACGCGGGTCGACGACGACGATCTCGCGGAAGTCTCTTGCCAGGAAAGGCAGGAAGCTGTTGGCGTAGGAATCCTTGATCAGGAGGAGACGGCGGCTGGATTTCACCGGAGTCTTGACGGTGTACAGCGGGTGGTTGTTTCCGCCGAATACCGTGTAGGCGTCCTTCTTCTTCAGGTTTTTCAGCTCGTAGAAGTGTGTCGTCTTGGTCTTGGTATCCGAGTAGTACATGACGGACGGAATGTAATCCTTCTTGTTTTTCGGCATGTAGAGGCGGATCTGATCGCAGAGACCGTTGGTGAATCCGCTCTTGGAATACAGGGTGCCGTAGAAGTTGTTCTTTACGACAAAGGACTTATATTTCGTATTGTCCTTGATTTTCAGCTTCTTTTCCGATGCTTTATAGGCGGTGTAGGCGCCTTCTGTCGTCCAGTGATGGTCGGTGCGGTAGTAGATCTGTTTGGAAGGATCTTTAGAAGCCTTTCTCAGCGCCGGACGTACATCAACCGGATGAATGCCGAATCCCTTGATCTGGCTGTAGAACTTGTCCATATAGGCGTTCTGGTCAGCCGTCTGCACGGTTTTCGGCAGCTTGCTGCTCAGGATGTTTGCCGCGTTTGGAGCAAGCAGGAAATACATGTGCAGATTCTTGTATTTCTTTTTGAATTTCTTCATGCTCTTCAGCGTATTGCTCATATAGGTTTTATTCGGGCTGCTGATGTCTTCCATCAGGTAATGGTCCTTTGCGCGGATGACGCCGTTGGATTCCAGTGTTCCCAGGGTGGTGTCGTAGGCGGATTTCACTTTGATGAATCCGTTGCGCATCATGAACTGGTCGTTGGCGTAATCTTCCATCTTGGTTTCCAGCCGTCCCTGCATGAACTTGCTCAGGGAGACGCCAGGCCATTCCTGAAGCATGCGGTTCTCCTGCGCGGAGAAGGATTTATCCGGCAAAATAAGGTTGCCGACGAATACTACCGCAAGGACGAGACAGAAGAGCGTCGCCGCTATGATACGATAATTTTTCTTATTCATGTCGTTTACTCACTTCGATTCTGTATTGCCGTAACATCTGCCTGTTTTTCCTAGAAGCGGAAGTACAGGAACGGGTTATAGGAGCTGTAGATGAGGCAGGCGGTGCTCAGGACCAGAATGCTGAATACACAGATCAGGCCCAGTACCGGGAAGCGTGCTTCCAGCTGTCTGAATTTCTCCATCGGCTTCGGGCTGCTCATCAGAGATCCGCCGATCAGAAGCAGAATGTTGGTTCTGATCAGATACAGCGTATGGGTATTGATGAATGCCGGAGCGCCGATGCCGAACATCATGCCGATGGTATCCCAGGCTTTTCCCAGCGTTGCGCTGCTGAAGAATACCCATCCGATGATAACGATGACCATGGCGTAGACATGCTGTACCCATGCCGGAGCCTTGGCGATATACTTTCCGATCAGGTATTTCTCAATGACCAGAAGAACACCGTAATACAGGCCCCAGAACACGAAGTTCCATGCTGCGCCGTGCCAGAGTCCGGTCAGGCCCCAGACGATCATCAGATTCAGAATGTGGCGCGGAACAGTTACCCGGTTTCCTCCCAGAGGGATGTAAACGTACTCACGGAACCAGCCGCTTAAGGACATGTGCCATCTGCGCCAGAAGTCCGTTACACTCTTTGAGATATACGGATAGTTAAAGTTCTCCAGGAAGTCAAAACCGAACATCTTTCCGAGTCCGATGGCCATGTCGGAATATCCGCTGAAATCAAAGTAGATCTGCAGGGTATAGGCAATTGCGCCCATCCAGGCGGTGATTACTGCCGACTTGCTGTCCGGAAGGGAGGTGATGGCTGTATTCAGCGAGCCGAAGTAGTTAGCCAGCATAACCTTCTTACCCAGACCGAACATGAAGCGGATTGCTCCCTGGCCGAATTTTTCTTTTGTCGTCTCACGATACTGAAGCTGTTCGGCTACGTCTCTGTACTTTACAATTGGTCCTGCGATCAGCTGCGGGAACAGAGAGAGGTAAAGACCGAATTTCAGCGGGTTTGGCTGCGGACGGACCGTGCGCTTGTACACATCCAGGATGTAGGACATGGCCTGGAAGGTGTAGAAGGAAATACCGATCGGGAGCGACAGGGCGGTGTATTTAATGTGCAGGCCGAACACGCCGTTGATCGTGTCCATGACGAATCCGTAGTACTTGAAGAATCCGAGGATGAACAGGTTGACGATCAGGGTGAAGACCAGATTGCGCTTTCCGGAACCACCGCGGTGCTGCTCGTTGTAAATCTGTATGGCCATGAAGTAGTTGAAGAAGATACTGTAGACCATCAGGAAGAGATAGACCGGCTCGCCCCAGCTGTAGAAGAACAGGCTGGCGATGAGCAGAACCATGTTGCGCGCCCGCAGATAGCGTTTCGGGATTGCGAAGTAGACGCCCAGAACGATCGGCAGGAAGTAAAAGAGGAAGATGATACTGCTAAATAACATTTTTGAACACCTCCTCATATTTATCCGGGTTCTTGGCTGTGCAGTAGAAGAGATACTGGCCTTTCTTCAGGACGATGGCGTTCTTCAGCATGGCGACCTGCTGCGGACCGTAGCTCTCGAATGTATGGGTCTGGCTGTCAATACGCGATTCTGCCGCGTCCTCGGCTCCCGTCAGGGAAGTTCCTTTATGGGCCTTCAGAACGAGAACTTCGGAGACACCCAGTGCATTTTTACTCTTGTAATACATAAATCCCTCATACTGGGAAGAATCGATTCCCATGAATTCCATGAGTTCGCGGGAAGTGCATTTTTTCATTGTCGTGACATTGGTCTGTTTCTGGAAGGCCTTGTCAATAGTGCTCATCGGAACGTCCTTTGCGTTGTTCTGTGCGTACACGGTTACCAGGAAGGCGATCAGAACAGCCACGAGCACGATTTTTATGATCATGCTGCTGTGTTTATAGATTGTATTCATTAAAGCCCCGCTTTCTGTGCCATTTCATCGAGCCAGTACGGATAGTAGGCCGGCTGTGCGTGGATGCCGTCGCCAGCGTAGAGATTGCTGTGCTGCTCCAGAATTCCGGTGATGTTGATGTAGACCGGGCTGATGGAGGACATTGAACTGCTGCCGCACATCTTTTCCAGTGCCGTGTTGAACTTATTGTAGTTCTTCAGGACCTTGCGCTTCTTCAGCGTCTTGTCGCTCGGCTTGGTGATGCTGCAGATGTAGATCTTCGTCTTTGGCGAGATCTTATGGAATTTCTTCAGCAGCTCGGTATAGCGCGCGATGAACGGTTTCGGGTTTCCGTTGTAGTTGCCCATGTCGTTCATACCGAAAGCAAAGAAGGCGTTCTTCGGATAGGTGCGTGCTGCAGAAGTGAACAGGCTGTCACCGTGCATGACGGAGGCGCCGATCTTGCAGAATACCTGGTCATCGGACAGGAATCCGTAAGCCGTCAGACCTTCGGTCAGAGAGTCGCCCACGACAACGCTTCCGTTGAACTTCTTCATATACTGGACTCTGGAGTTTCCGGAAGACGAGGAAGATGAGCCACCGCCCTTTGTCGGGTTCGATTCATCCAGGGCATTGACCTTGCTTTGTACTTTGGCGACGCTGGAATAATCATAGGACTCAATGGTCTTGACATTTTTCTGCACGCCCGCATCATTCGGTGAAGCATGACGGTTGAATTTCAGCAGATTAAATATAAATACAAGAACCAGAATAATAATGATAATGCAGACGATCCCGCCCGGTGTTTTGATAAATCTTCTCAGATCCATCAGCAGATCTTCACGGTCATAATCCGCTTTTGTTGAAAATCCCGGACTGCGCCGGTTATGATAATGACTTCTCACTTTGATGTCTCTTTCGCTTTCTATTATTTACAGAGGGTGATTTCTTATGATATTGTCAACAACTGGAAGTGTCAACGTTGTATATCATATAGAAAACGCAGGTATAATGCAAGTCCTGAAAACCTTAAATCTTGCGTAAGGTACATAAAGAATCATTAAGAAGTCTGTGTCTGGACAAAATACGGAATTGTTGTATATGCTTCAGAATCTGACGAGCCTGTCCAGAGTAGAAATGCAGGGAAGAAAGCTGCCTGTGCCGCAGCCGTCTTCCTTCAGAATACGAAAAGAAATGCGAAACAGAAAATGATTTTCCGCTCCGCATCCCGAAAAGATTAGAATATGTGATTAGCTTTTTATTGAATCCGCTCGCAGATCAGTCGGCCTGTCTCTTCCGTGGAGCAGGCATCTGCGCCGCCGGCAAGATCCGCTGTGCGGTATCCGTCCTTCAGGAACTGCTTTACCGCGTTCTCAATGGCGTCTGCGGCTTCCCTCTGGTCCAGCGTAAAGCGGAGCAGCATGGCAGCAGACAGAATTGCCGCCATCGGGTTGGCCTTGCCAGTTCCCGCAATATCCGGCGCAGAACCGTGTACCGGTTCATACATGCCGAAGTTGCCTTCTCCCAGACTTGCAGACGGCAGCATGCCGATGGAGCCGGTGATCTGGCTTGCCTCATCGGACAAAATGTCGCCGAACAGATTACTTGTCAGGATGACATCGAACTGAGACGGGTCTCTGACCAGCTGCATGCTGGCGTTGTCAACGTAGAAATTATTCAGTTCCACGTCCGGATAATCCTTACCCATCTCCGCAACCGTCTTTCTCCAGAGGCGGGAAGTGTCCAGAACATTGGCCTTATCCACGCTGGAAACCTTTCCGCGGCGCTTCTGGGCCATAGAGAAGGCGATTTTCGCGATACGCTGAATCTCGCCGACACTGTACTGCTCAATATCGTAAGCCGCGTAACCCATGTCTGTCTCCTTATGGCCGCGCTCACCGAAGTAAATGCCTCCGGTCAGCTCACGGACGATCAGAAGGTCCAGACCCTGATTCAGAATTTCCGGCTTCAGCGGAGATGCGTCCGCAAGCTCCGGGAATACCATTGCCGGACGCAGGTTCGCGTACAGTCCAAGAGACTTTCTCAGACCCAGCAGAGCCTTTTCCGGACGCTGCTCACCCGGCAGAGCATCCCACTTCGGGCCGCCGACCGCACCCAGCAGCACGGCATCACTGGCCTTGCAGACATCGATCGTGTGCTGCGGCAGGCACTCACCGAACTCATCGATGGCCGCGCCGCCGGCTTTGACCGTGTTAAATGTAAACTCCATTCCGTATTTTTCTCCGGCCTTCTTCATGGCCGCAACGGCCTGGCTTGTGACCTCAGGGCCGATGCCGTCTCCCGGAACAACTGCGATTGTATAATGCATGATATACCCCTTTTCTGCTTCTATGGACAAAGGCTGAACGCGCAAGAGTCCAGCCTGTTTTCTGCAATCCTGTACTTTATCTTTTTGTCAGACGCTGCTGTCTGGCTGGAGATATAATCCCCACTGATTGTTCTGATGCGGCAGATTCCTATTTCTGCTCTTCCTTCAGTGCCGCCAGAAGTCCACCCGCATCGATGATGTGGCGGATGAATTCCGGGAACGGATGCGCCTGGAACTCTTCTCCCGTTGTGATGTCCTTTATCGTTCCCTTCTGGAAATCAACAGACACTTCATCGCCGTTCTGAATGGCCCTGCTTGCTTCCGGCGATTCCAGAATCGGCAGGCCAATGTTGATAGAATTCCGATAAAAAATTCTCGCGAATGTAGCAGCGATTACGCAGCTGACGCCGCTGGCCTTGATGGCGATCGGCGCGTGCTCTCTGGATGATCCGCATCCAAAATTCTCGCCGCCGACGATAATGTCGCCTTTTTGTACTTTGCTGCTGAAATCCGGATCGATGTCCACCATACAGTGGGAAGCCAGTTCGTCCGGATCTGATGAATTCAGATATCTTGCCGGAATGATCACATCTGTGTCGATGTTGTTTCCGTACTTATGCACTCTTCCTCTTGCGTCTTCCATTTTGTCGTCTTCCTTTCTGCGTCCGGGACTAGATTTCCTCTGGGTTGGTGATTTCGCCGGTGATGGCGGATGCCGCGGCAACCTGCGGGCTGGCCAGGTAAACTTCAGATGTTACTGCGCCCATGCGGCCGATGAAGTTGCGGTTGGTTGTGGAAATGCATTTCTCACCGTCTGCAAGGATGCCCATGTAACCGCCGAGACATGGTCCGCAGGTCGGTGTGGATACAACGCAGCCGGCATCGATGAAGATATCGATGAGGCCCTCGTGCATGCACTGCTTATAGATGCTCTGTGTCGCCGGAATCACGATGACGCGGATGCCGTCTGCCTTGCGGCGGCCCTTCAGAATTTCTGCCGCTGCGCGCATGTCGGAAATGCGGCCGTTGGTGCAGGATCCGATAACCACCTGGTCGATCTTCACACCCTTCGCCTCGTCAATTGTCTTTGTGTTTTCAGGAAGGTGAGGGAAGGAAACGGTCGGACGGAGTTCAGAGAGGTCGATGGTGAAGGTCTTCTCGTATTCTGCGTCCGGGTCGGCAGTGTATTCCTTATATGGACGGTCAACGCGGCCCTTCATATATTCTCTTGTGATGTCGTCAACCGGGAAGATGCCGTTCTTTGCACCGGCCTCAATGGCCATGTTGCAGATGGTCAGACGGTCATCCATGGAAAGGGACTTTACGCCTTCTCCCGTGAATTCCATAGATTTATACAGGGCGCCGTCTACGCCGATTTCTCCGATGATGTGGAGAATGACGTCCTTTCCGGATACGAAAGGAGGAAGCTGACCCTTCAGCTCAAATTTCAGTGCGGAAGGAACCTTGAACCATGCCATGCCGCTGGCCATGCCCGCGCAGAGGTCGGTGGAGCCGACTCCTGTTGAGAAGGCGCCCAGGGCTCCGTAGGTGCAGGTGTGGGAGTCTGCGCCGATGATAGCCTCGCCGCTTGCGACCAGTCCCTTTTCTGGGAGCAGGGCATGCTCGATACCCATGTCTCCGGCATCGTAGAAGTTGTCGATGTCGAAGCGCTTTGCGAACATGCGGCAGGTCTTGCACTGCTCCGCACTCTTGATGTCCTTATTCGGGGCAAAATGATCCATGACAAGGGAAACCCTTGATTTATCAAATACTTTGTCAAATCCGGCCTTGTCGAATTCTTTAATGGATACCGGGCCGGTAATATCGTTGGCCAGGACCATGTCAACCTTTGCGTTGATGAGCTGTCCGGCTTTTACTTCAGAGAGTCCTGCGTGATCCGCGAGGATTTTCTGTGTCATTGTCATTCCCATGTTGCTTCTCCGTTTCTAGAGCCTGCGCTCTTGCTGGGTGTTTTTTGTCGAGTTCCTACCTACTATATATAGGCTGATATCGATCATGCTGTTTAAGGAGAGGCCGCAGGGGAAAATCCCCGCGGCGTCCGGAGTATTTACTTGATGAACGGGTGTGCGTGGTTCATTCTGTTCAGTGCGCTGACGAGAGCGTTGACGGAAGCCAGAATGATGTCGTCGTGTGTGCCGACTCCCCAGAATTCGTCGTTGTTCTTATCCGCAATGCAGACGTAAGCGGCAGCCTGTGAATTGGAGTCCGCGCTCAGTGCGTGCTCGGAGTAGGTGACGAATTTGTAGTTGTTGAAGTTGTAAGGGGTCTTCTTCAGCGCATTGCTGACGGCGTCCAGACGTCCGTTGCCGTATGCGGAGCAGTCGAACTGGTCTCCGTCGATGTCCACGTGCATGTCAACCTTTACACTGTCGCTGCCCTGCTTGTGTGTGTTCTCATCGTGGGTAAATACAGCAGTCTGGATGTCCAGCGGCGTGAAGTCGTTGATGTATTCCTTCTTGAAGATATTGAAGGTTTTCTCTGCGGAAAGCTCCTCGTGTGTGTGGTCGGAAATTCCCTTCATCATATAACCGACCTCTGCGCGCATCGGTTTCGGGATCTGGAAGCCGTGGTCACGCTCAATGACGTAAGCGACTCCGCCCTTGCCGGACTGGCTGTTGATGCGGATGACGTCGCCGTCATATTCTCTTCCGACATCATGTGGATCGATCGGCAGGTAAGGAACGGTCCAGCGGTTCGGATCGTGTTCCCTTCTGTAGCGCATGCCCTTGGCGATAGCGTCCTGATGGGATCCGGAGAAGGCCGCAAATACGAGTTCGCCGCAGTACGGGTGACGCGGCTCTACGGTCATGCCGGTCCAGTTCTCATATTTCTCGACTGCACCAGGCATGTCGGAGAAGTCGAGCTGCGGATCAACGCCGTGGGTGAACATGTTCATCGCTACCGTAATGATGTCGACGTTTCCTGTGCGTTCGCCGTTTCCGAACAGGGTTCCCTCGACACGGTCAGCTCCTGCGAGTACGCCGAGTTCTGTGTCGGCTACACCGGTTCCTCTGTCGTTATGAGGATGGATGGACAGAACCGTGTTCTCTCTGTGGTGGAGGTTGTGGTTCATGTAGCTGACCTGGCTGGCAAATACATGCGGCATGGACATTTCTACGGTTGCCGGGAGGTTGATGATGGCCTTATGCTCAGCATCCGGCTCCCAGATGTCCAGAACGGCATTGCATACTTCCAGTGCGTATTCCGGTTCTGTTCCGGTGAAACTCTCTGGAGAATATTCAAAGCGGATGTTCGTATCCTTATATTTCTTATCAGCGGCGATTTCCTTCAGGAGCTTGGCGCCGTCCGTTGCGATTTTCTTTACCCCTTCCTTGGATTTACGGAAAACCTGCTCTCTCTGAGCAACAGAAGTGGAGTTGTAAAGATGTACAATTGCGTTCTTGCAGCCGATCAGAGAATCGAAAGTCTTTTCAATAATATGACGGCGGGACTGGGTCAGAACCTGAATGGTCACGTCGTCCGGGATCATGTCCTTTTCAATCAGCGTACGGACCAGCTCATACTCAGTGTCCGATGCTGCCGGGAATCCGACCTCGATCTCCTTGAATCCGATATCGCAGAGATATTTGAAGAATTCCAGTTTCTGCTGCAGATTCATCGGAACGATCAGTGCCTGGTTTCCGTCGCGCAGGTCTACGCTGCACCATGTCGGAGCCTTTTCAATATGATCTTTCTTTACCCAGTCATTATACTCGGCACTGACGGGATAGTATCCTGGTTTGTACTTTCTGCAGTTGTTCATCATCACGTATTCTCCTCTCCTGTGGGTGTTGAAGTAAAACAATCAATCCGCGGACGCTGTAAAAGCATCTTTCAGCTTTCTGAGTTCCCCGGCGCCGCTTCGATGGAAGCATAAAAAAACGCCTCTTTGCAATTCTCCAATTACAAAGAGACGAAAACATTCAATCGCTTCCGCGGTACCACTCTTTTTGACGCTTTGATTTCAGCCCGGATCATTTCATCCAATCCATGAGATTCAGTCTGTTTGAGTTTCTGCGTCCGGTCCGTGATAGTTGATATCCGGAACCCTGAAAGGAAACTCTTCAGCGTCCGCTTCATTCTGCCGCTCGGGGGTGAGACATCAGAAGTCCTTGGCTGCAGCCTTCTCAGCAGCTGGCTGCTCTCTGTACTGCCGGTGGTCATCGATTTATTCCCGTCATCGCTGGCTAAGTGTAATATATTCATTTATCCTTGCGCCTGAATCAACTAAACTTTATTCGTCTCGCTGATTAAAGCGTAAAGGTATAGTAACTTGAAATTTGGGTTTTGTCAACAGAAATATTGGATTTTGTTGTGTAAAGTTACGATGAAGATACTGCCGGCGGTCGGGAACTCAGGGTGAGCGGACCGCTTTCCCGACCATGGGAAATAAAAGTCAGGAAAGCGCGCGGATTGTATGCTGTTCCCGACTCCACATTATATTGCTTTATCTCTTTTCAACAAAGTAAGCCTGAGACACTCCCACGGAGAAGGCCGGCGGAGTCGGATGCGTGAGCAGGCGCGAAGGGAGCCGGGAGACGTTCCAGGCATCCGGCTGCGTACAGATCACCGAAAAAACTAGAGGTACTCCCGCCAGCTCCTGACATCACCAGATCTATAAATAAAATTGTGTTATGTATAATTTTGTGTTATAAATCAAATTTCACTAAAAATATTTGTTAAAAACTCAAAAAATAGTGTTGACACACAGAAAAATGGTGATATACTTTAAACCACATCAGCGATGTGAGTGCAGATGAGCAAGCCCATCGGTGAGTGCGGAGCGCCGCAGAGAGATTTCTCTGAACTGCGAAGGCAGCTTGGATTGACTGTACAGCAGTACTCCGGAATTGGTTTTACTTTAACTTTATTGGTATTAAGGAGAAGAAAAATGGCAATCAAGAAGTATTACGATCAGGATTGTAACTTTAGCGTATTGGATGGAAAGACAATCGCCATCATCGGATTTGGTTCCCAGGGACATGCTCATGCAGAAAACCTGACAGAGAGCGGTGCTCACGTTGTTGTAGGTCTGAGACCTGGCTCCAAGCATGAGAAGAAAGCTAAAGATTTCGGTCTTGAAGTTATGAGTATTGAAGATGCAGCTGAGGCTGGAGACATCGTCATGATCCTGACTCCGGATGAACTGCAGGATACTCTGTATAAAGAGAAGATTGAGAAGCATCTGCACGCTGGAAATGCTCTGGCATTTGCACATGGCTTCAACATTCACTATCAGATGATCGTTCCTCCTAAGGATGTCGATGTCATCATGGTAGCTCCTAAGGGACCTGGCCACATCGTTCGTGAGCAGTATACACAGGGTTCCGGAGTTCCGTGCCTGATTGCAGTTCAGCAGGATGCAACAGGAAAGGCTAAGGACATCGCACTGGCTTATGCATCTGGAATCGGCGCTGGCAGATCCGGAATCATCGAGACAACATTCAAGGAAGAGACAGAAACTGACCTGTTTGGTGAGCAGGCTGTTCTTTGCGGCGGTGTCTGCGAGCTGATGAAGGCTGGCTGGGAGACTCTGGTTGAGGCTGGATATGCTCCGGAAATGGCATACTTCGAGTGCATCCATGAGATGAAGATGCTGACAGATCTGATCTATGCTAAGGGATTTGGCATGATGAGATACTCCATTTCCAACACTGCTGAGTATGGTGATTACATCAGCGGACCTAAGGTCATCACGAAGGAGTCCCGTGAGGGAATGAAGTCCATCCTGAAGGATATCCAGGACGGAACATTTGCTTCCGACTTTAAGAAGGAGTTCAATGCAGGCGGCAAGGCTCACTTCCTCGCTATGAGAAGAATGCAGGCAGATCATCCTCTGAACAAGGTTGGAGCAGACCTCCGCAGCATGATGAGCTGGCTGAACGACTAATTCAGACGGAATCAGAAATTTTCAGGTCGGTGGCGGTTTCGCCCCCGGCCTGTTTGCGTATATAGAAGAAGTAAGGTATTTTTATCAGAGTTCGGGAAGGACAGACGAGGCAGGCCCCTTGCCAGGCTGATTTTTGCCGGACAAAAAAGAAACGCAAGAAAGGAAATAAAACGATATGGCACGCAGAAGTGACAATGTAACAAAGGGCGTTGAAAGAGCCCCGGGAAGAAGTCTGTTCTACGCAATGGGATATACAAAGGAAGAACTGGAGCGTCCGCTGATCGGCGTCGTTTCCGCGTACAGCGACATTGTTCCGGGACACGCTCATCTGGATAAGATTACGGAGGCGGTCAAGGCCGGCGTTCGCATGGCCGGAGGCACTCCGATCATGGTTCCTTCCATCGGCGTATGTGATGGAATTGCCATGGGACACAACGGCATGAAATATTCCCTGCCGAGCAGAGAGCTGATTGCGGACAGTGTTGAGACCATGGCCAATGCGCATCAGTTTGATGGACTGGTTCTGGTTCCGAACTGCGATAAGATCGTTCCGGGCATGCTGATGGGTGCTCTGAGAATTGATGTGCCTACAGTTGTATGCTCCGGCGGTCCGATGATGGCCGGCATGGTTCACGGCGAAGAGACCTCTCTGTCCAAGATGTTCGAGGCAGTCGGCGCGAGAAAAGCCGGAATCATCGACGATGCGGGTCTTCTGGATTTTGAGCAGAATGTCTGCCCGGGCTGCGGATCCTGCTCCGGCATGTACACGGCAAACAGCATGAACTGTCTCTGTGAGACGATCGGAATTGCGCTTCCTGGAAATGGAACGATTCCGGCTGTCACAGGAAAGAGAATCATGCTTGCCAAGCATTCCGGAATGGCCATCATGGACATGGTAGAAAAGAATATTACTGCGCGTCAGATCGTCAATGAAAAGTCCATCAGAAACGCGGTTTCCGCGGATATGGCTCTGGGCTGCTCCACCAATACGGTCCTGCATCTGCTTGCCATCGCAAGGGAAGCGGGAGTAGAACTGAGCCTGAAGACTTTCGATGAGATCAGCCAGAAGGTTCCGAACCTCTGCCATCTCGCTCCTGCAGGCCCGACGCACATGCACGATCTGGACCAGGCAGGCGGCATCCAGGCTGTTCTTGCGGAATTGAACAGGGGCGGTCTGATTGACACTTCCTGTATGACGGTTACCGGAAAGACAGTCGGTGAGAACATCGAAGGAAAGAAGCGTCTGACAGATGAGATCAGACCTCTGGAGAAGCCGTTCATGAAGGTCGGCGGACTTGCCGTTCTCTGGGGAAATATCGCTCCGGACGGCTGCGTGGTAAAGAAGAGTGCAGTTGATCCTTCCATGATGCATCACACCGGTCCGGCAAGAGTTTTTGATTCTGAGGACGATGCAATTGCGGAAATTTATGCAGGTCACATCTCTGACGGAGACGTTGTCGTTATTCGTTATGAGGGCCCTAAGGGCGGACCGGGAATGCGTGAGATGCTGAATCCGACCAGTGCTCTGGCAGGAATGGGTCTGGATAAGACCGTTGCGCTGATCACAGACGGAAGATTCTCCGGTGCCAGCAGAGGCGCTTCCATCGGCCATGTCTGCCCGGAGGCTGCAATGGGCGGAAATATTGGCCTGATTGAAGAGGGAGACACCATCGACATCGATATCGAAAATGGTACGCTGAATGTCGAAGTCTCTGAAGAGGAGTTCGAAAAGAGAAAGCAGAGGGCTGTTGTGCGCGAGCCGAATGTCAAGACAGGATGGCTGCGCCGCTACGCCAATCAGGTAGCGCCGGCAAGCAAGGGCGCGATCATGAATGATGAGGCTTAGAATTACAGCTTAATCGTCTAATTACGATGTGTTAATTGAGGGACTGCAGTTCCGGGTTATCAGAGATAATCCTGGGCAGCAGTCCCTTTTATGTCTTTAATGCGGAATCTGCTGTGAATAGGGAAGGGCCGCTGCCTGTGCCGGGACATACAGTCTGCCGGCATCATAGCGAATGCAAAATAGAGATAAATATTTACATTTCTCTCTTGCAAAAGTATGAGAAAAAAGTTATAATTATTCCATCGTATGAAAATCAATCCAAAAAAATGTATAAGAATAAATTTTAGAAATGAGCAGGATTACAAAATATTCTGCGGGAGGGAACAATTATGGCTCTGAATTTAAAAGGAAGAAGCTTCTTGACGCTGATGGATTTTACACCGGAAGAGATCCGGTATCTGCTGGACCTGGCACATGATCTGAAGGCAAAGAAGAGAGCCGGCATTCAGGGGCATATGCTGGAAGGAAAGAATATCTGCCTGATTTTTGAGAAGACGTCAACCAGGACCAGAAGTTCTTTTGAGGTTGCGGTTGCAGATGAGGGCGGAAACGCAGTTTATCTGGATAATTCTCAGGTAGGAAAGAAGGAGAGCATCGAGGACAGCGCAAAGGTTCTCGGGAGAATCTATGACGGCATTGAGTTCAGAGGCTACCGGCAGAAGATTGTCGATGAACTTGCGGAGTATTCCGGTGTCCCGGTCTGGAACGGCCTGACCGATGATGATCATCCGACCCAGATTCTGGCCGACATGATGACGATCGAAGAGCATCTCAGCAAGCCGCTGAAGGATGTGCATGTCGTTTTTGTCGGCGATATCAGAAATAACATGAGTTATGCATGGATGTACGGCTGCAGCAAGATGGGCATGCATTTCACGGCATACGGTCCTGAAGAGCTGCATGATCAGATGAACCCGGAATTTGTCAAGAAAGCGAGGGACGCAGCGGCGGAAACGGGCGCTGTCATTGAAATTTCATCGGATCCGGCCTGCCTGAAGGGCGCAGATGTCATTTATACAGATATCTGGGCATCCATGGGAGAAGAAGAGGAGATTCCGGAGAGGGTCAAACTGCTGTCGCCGTATAAGGTAACGGAAGAAATGATGAAATCCACGGAGAACCCTGAGGTTCTGTTCATGCACTGCCTGCCGTCCTTCCATGATTTCAAGACACGGATGGCGAAAGAGCAGATGGAAAAGGGCTATGATATCCGTGAAGTCACCGATGAAGTTTTCCGCAGTAAGAATTCCGTTGTATTCGATGAGGCGGAAAACCGTATGCACAGCATCAAAGCTATTCTCTGCGCGACACTGTAATCGCAGCAGCTGAATATAGAATGAAAAAAACCGTTTCCGGAGAATCTCAGACCTCTTCCGGAAGCGGCTTTTTTCTTGTATGTTTATCTTTTGTCTTCTGATGAGATTTCTGCAGTTTATTTCAGGCTGAACAGCCCGCAGATACGGGCGAGCAGGGAATCTGCAATCAGTCCGCGGAAGAAACGGTCCAGCGTTGTCACAAGGCCCGGGGTAGAAACCGCGTGCCGCCTCCGGATGTCGGAAAGCGACCAGGAGACTACGCTTTTTGTGGTTTTGGAGAGGAAAGGATTCTTCTTTTCTCCTGTTGCGACGGAGATGAATTCCGTGTCTCTGACCCAGTAAGGGCAGACCGCGGTAACGGAAATTCCTGTTCTGATCAGTTCAATCCGCAGCGCCCGGCTGTAAGAATACAGAAAGGCCTTGGATGCGGAGTAGGCATTAATTCCCGGGATCGGCTGAAATCCCGCGACTGAGCAGAGTTCCGCAATTCTTGACCCTGCCTTCATATACGGAATGCACAGCTGCGTGATATTGACTGCGGCTTCATCATTGAGGCGTACCATGGCCGCCTCATGTTCTGCCCCGACCTGATCATAATTTCCGGATTTTCCAAACCCCGCGCAGTTGATCAGCATCGTGATGGTAAAGTCAGACCCTGCTTTCAGCTCTTCGCAGGTCTCTTTCAGTTCTTCCAGCGCGTGCTCATCCGTCATGTCCACTGACAAAATCCTGCAGGGCAGACGCAGCTCACCGGCAAGTTTTTCCAGCCGGTCTGCCCTTCTCGCAAGGAGCCAGAGTTCATTGACATTGTATTTTTCCGGATTGGCATCGATGCGCCTTGCGTATTCTGCTCCCAGGCCGCTGGACGCCCCGGTGATCAGCGCCGCCCGGTGGACGGTTTCTTTCTTTTCCGTCTGCCGGATACTGCGGACAGCCCGGGTTCGGGCCAGGCGAAGCCGGCCTTTTTCCGTCCAGTAATAGATTATGGAAATTATTCCGGTAAAGATAAATATCGTGCCCAGAATAAAAGCTGCCGTTCTCCAGAGATATAGTAATGGAGTCATGGAAATATCTCCTTTCTGTTTCTATATATGAATACTACCACAAAAGACGGGAGATGCCGCAGATGCAGGGGCAATAAAATTGTGAATATTTCCTTGCAGATTATTTTTTTAAATTTAAATTTTGTCTAGAACGAATGTTCGTGATATGCTACAATGTATCAAATGAGGAAAAGCGGGGGAAGAAACGGTGAGTGAATTAGAGAATTTAAATGAAAAGCAGAGGGAGGCTGTCACAACGACAGAAGGTGTGGTCCGGGTGATTGCGGGCGCCGGATCGGGAAAGACGAAGGCTCTGACCAGCCGGTTCGCCTTTCTGGTGAATGAGGCGGGAATTCTGCCGGGAAATATTCTGTGCGTGACCTTTACGAATAAGGCGGCAAATGAGATGCGCCAGAGGATTCACGCGCTGACGGGGGATAATGATACGGGATACATCAACACTTTTCACGGTTTCTGTGTCAGTGTTCTGCAGGAGGACAGCCATGCCGTGCAGTATCCGAAGAGTTTTCTGGTTCTGGATAACTCTGACATCGATGCGATGCTGGGGGTGATCTATGAGGAGCGGGGACTGACGCTGAGGGATATGACCTTTTCTCATGCCCGGGACAGGATTGAGATGCTGAAACTGAAGGAGCGGCCGGATTATTACATCGACATGATTGAGATGTCTGTGGATGTACTGCACCAGAAATATCTGGAGGCCGTCGATCCGATGGATATCATATTTTATGGCTATCTGTATCAGGAGAAGAAATGTTTCGGCCTGGATTATAACGATCTGATCACGTTTACGCTGTATATTTTCAAACAGAATGAGCAGATCAGAAAAAAGTGGCAGAAGCGTCTGGAATACATTATGATTGATGAATTTCAGGACATTGACGACCTGCAGTATAAGCTGATGATGGTTCTTCAGGACTATCATAAGAATCTGTTTGTTGTCGGCGATCCGGACCAGACGATTTATTCCTGGAGAGGAGCGAATGGAAGATACCTTTTGAATTTCCAGGAGGATTTTCCGAATGCAGAGACGATTATGATGATGCAGAATTACCGGTCGACGCCGCAGATCCTTAACGCGGTCAATTCTCTGATTGACAAGAATCAGGTCCGGATAAAGAAAGATCTGATTCCCATGCTTCCGGACGGAAAGCCGGTTGTCTGCAGTCTTTCGGATAACGCGGAAAAAGAGGCAGAATGGATTGCGGATCAGATTACCCGTCTTCATGAAGATGGCGAACCCTATCATGACATGACGGTTCTGTACAGGGCGCATTATGTTACAAGGGCTGTAGAAGAAGTCCTGATGAAGAGGAAAATACCCTACACGATTTACAGCGGCGTTCAGTTTTTCGGAAGGATGGAAATCAAGGACGCCCTGTCCTATCTGAGGATGATTGTGTATAAGGATGATCTGTCTTTCCTCCGGACGGCCAACACACCGAAGAGAAATCTGGGGAAGCGCAGGATGGCCTTTCTGAAGGAGTATGCAGAGACGCAGGGCTGCAGTCTGTATCAGGCCCTGACTGCTTCGCTGGATGAGCCGGTGATGAAGGGTACGCGTGCCCGGGATTACGTGAATCTGATTGAGCGCTACCATGAGAGTTATGAGGGAAGACCGATTTCGGATCTTCTTTCTTCCATCCTGGATGACAGCGGCTATGAAGAAATGCTGCGTACGGAAGGCAGTCAGGAGAGACTGGATAATCTTGCGGAGCTGAAGCAGTCGATTTATGATTATGAGATTTCCTGCGGGGAAGAAACGGACCTTCCTCAGTATTTATCACATGTGGCACTCTTTTCCAATGCGGATGCGGAGCTTGCGCAGGATAAGGTAAAGCTGATGACGGTGCATGCCGCCAAGGGTCTGGAATTTCCGGATGTATTTCTCTGCGGGCTGTGTGAGGGAATTTTCCCGTCGCGGAAGGTAACTAGCCGGCCGGGCATGGAAGAAGAACGGAGGCTGGCTTTTGTAGCCATGACCAGGGCGGAGAAGCGGCTGTTCCTGAGTGCGTCTTCCGGAAGAAATGTGGACGGTTCTCCCCGCTATCCCTCCCGTTTTATTCTGGATATCGATCCGGAATATCTGGAGTTTACGGAGAAACCGCAGGACAGCCTGATCCGTGACGCAAAAAGCTATATTGAGCGGAAAGAACGGTGGATGGAAAATGAGCAGCATACCATGAAAAAGGGCACGCGTGTACGCCATTCGATCTTTCATGACGGGACGGTTCTCGGAATTGATGAGGAAAAACACGCCTATATCATTCAATTTGATGAAATCAGCACGCCCAGGTCCATCAGCTTCCGCGCGCACCTGGTAAAGATAAAATCAGAGGACAGAGAATAAAAGATTAAAGAATAAGGAATAAAGGTGAAGCTATGAGCAGCTTTTTTCACTATGTAAATCGTACGGGATATGACCATATCTATAATTCATTTTCACCTGCGCATATTATCATTGTGATCGGTTTTTTTCTGGGCTTTGCCTGGATTGCCAGAACTTCGCGGAAAGAGGGATCCGGAAAACTGATGCGCCGCCTTGAAAAAATCAGTCTGACGGTGATGGCCGGAGGGCAGGTTACCTATATGATCTGGTTCGCCGTGAGCGGCAGCGGAGGCGACAAGTGGCCGCTTTATGCCTGCCGGATGGCCTGCATCCTTTTGATATTCACGTATTTTGTGCGCTGGATGCCGCTGGAGCAGTTCTCGATTTATACGGCACTTTACGGAGGGATCAGTTCGGTATTTTATTCTACCCCGAAGCCTTTTGCCTTTCCTCACGTGACGAGAATCGCTTTTTTCGCCACGCATATCGGGCTGGCCTATTCGGCGCTTCTGCGAATATTGAATCACGATGAAGAAATCGATCTCCGGTCATTGAAAGGCGCGGAATCCGTAAATCTGGCAGCGATCGGCCTGGTGCTTCTGATCGACATCAAGTTTGACTGGAATTATATGTTCCTGCTTTCTCCGCAGCTGCCGACGAAGTATCTGGGACAGATACACTCCATGTATGTACAGGTTCTGGCTACCATTGGCGTTGCAGCTGTCTATATTTTTGCGCTGGCGGCCGCATGGGTATTTGCGGTCTGGCTGCAGGTGCATTTCAGTTCAAGACATTACAAACGGCAGAGCAGCAGGCCCCAGGTGCGGAAAACCACAGAGCCCAGGTTTGTGCACAGGCTGGAAGACCGGAGAGATCACAGCAGAAAGAAGTAAACGTGATGTTTTTTTGAACTTTTATCTTACAGATATACACTGGCGTCTCATCGCGTTATAATACACGTTGGAATTTATTTCAAAGGAAAGGGAAGTGTAACAAAATGAAATTAGAAATCAAGAAGACGGCAGGTGTTCTTCTGCTCGCTCTGGCTCTTCTCGTAACGATGAGCTTCACGACAGGCTTCACTGCAGACGCAGCCACAAAAACTGCATCCAAGACTGCCAAGACCACAACAACAGCTGCGAAGACATCTTCCAAGACCACAAAGAAGACAGCATCCAAGACAGCTGCGAAGAAGACATCTTCCAAGACTGCGAAGAAGACATCTTCTAAGACTACAAAGAAGACAACATCCAAGACAGCAAAGAAGTCCAGCAAGACATCTTCCAAGAAGAGCACATCCAAGAACTCTTCCAAGAAGACAACAAAGAATGCTGTAAAGGTTACGTACAGTGTGCCGGCTTCCAAGACAGTTACTGTTGGAACGACAACATACACACTGAAGGAAGATAAGACATCTGCATCCCTGATCAGCACAGACAGCACAACGAAGACTTCCAAGACTCTGGAAACACTGCCGATGAAAGGATATGACGTTAATAACTACTGCTTCATCTCCGATTACTATAACGGCAAGATCTATGTTTCCCAGAATTCCGCAAACCATGGTACAACATACACGTATGATGTTGCATCCGGCACATGGAGTGTATTCATGCCGAACACATGTCTTGAGGCAAGAATCGGAAACTATTTCATCGCTGCAAACCCGGTAAAAACTCCGCTTGGTGAGACAGAGGCACTGTTCCAGTTCACTGGAAACGGATATACCAGACTGAAGAAGCTGGGCTCCAGAAACTGCGGAACAGCAACAGCAGTCGGTAAATATTTCTACTATGTAAAGTACGATGCAAATCAGACACAGGGAACTCTGTACCGTATGTCTGCAAACGGCAAGAAGGTTGAGAAGATCAATACACTGAGTGCACGTTCTTCTGATGAGACATTCACCATCACAAAGATCACGGCTAAGTACTGTGTATTCAATGTTGATGGTGTCAACTATCAGTATACATACAAGACAAGAAATATTTCCAAGATGAAATAATGGAATAAATTCTCGTAAAACGGCTGAATCCGTGAAACTAACACGGACTCAGCCGTTTTTTTGTTTTTTCTTCTACTTGAAAACAGGGCTGTAGTTTGTTATAATTCACATTAACTCATTAATAATTTTGAGTTATATAAACAAAATTGGATGGTTTGTTTTACTGAGCGGCTGCCCCCTGCAGGGTTCTTTTTTGTCCGGGGGAGAAAGTGGATGAGAAGTCCCGTGTGGAGTGCAGCAAGCTGATCTGATGAAAGCAGGTGACAAAATGTTAAATGGAGCTAAGGCTATGGTGAAGTGCCTGGAAGCGGAAGGAATTACGAAAGTATTCGGCTATCCGGGCGTTGCGATTGCCCCGTTCTACGACGGGCTTTATGATTCGGATATTGAGCATGTCCTGGTCCGGGAAGAACAGTCTGCGGGCCATGCGGCAAGCGGATGGGCCAGAATTTCCAGAAAGCCGGCGGTATGTGTGACGACATCCGGTCCGGGAGCGACCAATCTGATTACCGCCCTTGCAACGGCCTATGCGGACAGTATTCCGATCATTGCGATTACGGGACAGGTAAGCAGTGAACTTCTGGGAAGAGATGTGTTTCAGGAGGCAGATATTACCGGCGCAACAGAATCTTTCACCAAATACAGATATCTTGTCAAGGATGTAAAAGATATTCCGCGTATTTTCAAGGAAGCTTTCTATATCGCGTCCACAGGCCGCAAGGGTCCGGTTCTGATTGATGTTCCGGTTGATATCCAGAAACAGGAAATTGCGGAGTTTGATTATGATCATATAAAAGTACACATCCGGGGCTATAAACCGCCGAAGAAGACCGGAAACAAACAGCAGGTGAAAAAGGTCGTAGAAGCGATCAATCAGTCAAAGAAGCCGCTGATCTGTGCCGGCGGCGGAGTCATTCTCGGAAACGGAGAAAAAGCAGTCTGCGGATTCTGTGAGAAAAACCAGATTCCGCTGGTTCATACCATGATGGGACTTGGCGTTATGCCGAAAGAGCATGATCTGTATTTTGGAATGCTGGGAAATAACGGAAAACAGTACGCAAACCGTGCCGTTGACCAGAGCGACCTTCTGATTATTGTCGGCGCCCGGGTTGCAGACAGAGCGATCGCCAAGCCGAAGAATCTGGAAGAGGGTACGCGGACGATTATCCATATCGATATTGATACGGCAGAGATCGGAAAGAATCTCGGACCGACCATTCCGCTGGTCGGGGACGTTCGTGATATTTTCCAGATCCTGACAAAAGAAAATATTACTGTAGATACGACAAAGTGGCTGGAAGAACTGAAGAAAGTCCGTGAAAATACAGTGGATCACCGGAAATTCAGCGATCAGTATGTCAATCCGAAAACGCTTGTAAAGGCGCTGTCCTCGAAAATGGAGGATGATGCGATTTATGTTGCGGATGTAGGGCAGAATCAGCTCTGGTCTGCGGATAACTACATTATGAAGCGCGGCCGTTTCCTTACGACAGGAGGAATGGGGACGATGGGATATTCCATCCCGGCGGCAATCGGCGCCAAGATGTGCCAGCCTGAAAAGCAGGTTGTGGCTGTCTGCGGCGACGGATCATTCCAGATGGCGATGAATGAGCTTGCGACCGCGCGTGTCAATCATGTACCGCTGAAGATTGTGGTGATGAGAAACCACTACCTCGGACTGGTGCGTGAATACCAGTATAATACCTATGACTCACGTTATGAGGGTGTACAGCTTTATGATTACCCGCATTACGACAAGATCGCGGAAGCCTACGACATGGACTATATTTATGTCGACGATAACAGCCGCGTGGACGAGAGTGTCGCTCAGTTCCTCGGCAGCGAAGATCCGTGTCTGATGGTTTGCGAGATTGCTTCAGAGGATAATACAAAATAGGAGGTGCGTGATGAAAGGTATTTTTTCGGTATTAGTAGAAAACCAGGCGGGCGTACTTTCCCAGATTTCCGGACTGTTCGCGCGCAGAGGATTTAACATTGATTCGCTCGCTGTAGGAGAAACAGAAAATCATGATGTATCCAGCATGACCATTGTTTCTACCGGAGACGAGCGTACAATCGACCAGATTGAAAAACAGCTGAATAAAAAGCTGGATGTGATCAAGGTCAGAAGACTGGAAAACAATAACTGTGTCTGCAGAGAAATGATGCTGATCAAGGTATCATACACGCAGGCTAACCGCAGTTCTCTTGTTGAAATCTGTCTGATCAACCATGCAGAGATCGTCCACATGGGTCCGAAGGACATGATTATTGAAATGCAGGCTTCCCCGGATGAGATCGAGAACTTCATCGAGCTGGTCAGAAGCTTTGGAATTAAGGAAATTCAGCGGACTGGAACGGTAGCGCTGAGAAAAGACTGATGACTTGAGAATGACGGCAGAATGTGTTAACATACGTAATGCTGTGTGATTCATTATCCGGAAGAAGGAACCCGCTGAACTGCAGCGGATTATATGGATCAGATCACAGTACAGAAAGAGAAACATAAAAACAGAATGCTAAAACCCGGGAAGGCAGAACTGCCTTTGGGTGTGGATTTTTAAGTATTGCCTTTTTCGCCACAGAGTTCTGCAGGAGCCTGAAAGCCCCTGCAGGTCCTCTGCGGCGTTTTTTTGTGCGGACGGCCTGTCCTGGGTTTTCAGCCGGACGGAGTATCTGCATGGATTCATCATTCTTCAAGACTTAAGATAATGAAAGGAGTCAGCATACGTATGGATCAGTCTTTTATGAAAACCAGAAAAATACTGCCGCTGGTGATTTCCATGTCACTTCCGATGGTCGTTTCCATGATCGTCAATTCGCTCTACAATATCGTGGACAGTTTTTTCGTTGCAAAAATCAGTGAGGATGCGATGACGGCGCTTTCGCTGGTATTTCCGATCCAGAACCTGATGGCAGCCGTCAGCATAGGATTCGGTGTCGGCGCGAATGCAGTGACCGCGTATTTCCTCGGTGCACAGGACAGGCGGCAGGCGGACGGTGCTGCCTCGCTCAGTCTCCTTTTGTCCCTGCTCCATGCCGCGGTCCTGACGGTCGTCCTCACTCTGACCGCAAAGGCATTTCTGAGACAGTTCACCAGTGATCCGGTCATCCTGCGTTACGGCTGTGAATACGCCTGGATCGTACTGGGCGCGTCGGTCGTCATGCAGGTAGAATTGGTGTATGAGAAGCTGTTTCAGGCGGTCGGAAAGATGAAAGTGACGATGATCGGACTGTCTGACCAACATTATCCTCGACCCGGTGATGATCTTCGGCCTGGGCCCATGCCCGAGAATGGGAATCCGCGGTGCCGCCATTGCCACCGTCATCGGCCAGATTGTGTCGCTGGTCATTTATCTGCTGCTGTGGAGACGCGGAAGTCTGCCCCTGCATCTGTCTCTGAAACTCGGCTGGAAGCACCGGAATCTCTGGAAAAGGCTCTATATCATCGGCATTCCGGCAATTTTCAACCAGGCACTTCCGTCAGTCATGATTACTGCGCTGAACGCGATTCTTGCTGCGATTGCCCCGGTCTATGTGCTGATTCTGGGTGTGTATTACAAGCTCCAGACATTCATTTATCTCGCGGCAAACGGAATCATTCAAGGGGTAAGACCGATCGCCGCCTACAATTACGGTGCCGGTGAAATCAGGCGCCTGAAGAAGATTTTCAAGACCACGCTGCTTCTGACTGCGGCGGTTATGGCTGTCGGAACCCTGCTCTGCCTCCTGATTCCGCAGAGTCTGATCGGCCTCTTCACTTCCAGCAGCGCGACGATTCAGGCAGGAGCACGGGCTCTGCGTATCATCTGTCTCGGCTTCATCGTGTCCGCCGTATCCGTTTCCGGCTGCGGCATGCTGGAAGGTATGGGATTCGGCCTGCAGTCGCTGATCATCTCCGTCCTGCGCTACACCGCCGTCATCCTTCCGGCCGCCTTCATTCTCAGCAGATTCCTCGGAGCCGCCGGCGTCTGGAACGCCTTCTGGATTACAGAGCTGCTTTCCGCTCTTGCGGCATTTTTCATCGTCAAAACAGAAATGCGCAAGGTGGAAAAGGAAGCCGGGAAAGCGGCTGATTGTGAGACCTGCGCATAGCGGTGATGTCCAGCAGAATTCATTTTTCAAAGCCTCTTTTCATGAGGCTGGCTGCCGGTCATTCACATATGGGATAAAACACGGCCCCCAGGCTGATGCAGTAAAGTATTCAGCCAGAGACCGTGTTTTTTCTCATAGTATCTCCAGGGCTATTCCGCCGCTTCTTTTGTTTTGTCCGCCTGAAGAGGCATTTTCAGCTTCATAATAGTAAAGATTCCGCGGCAGTACAGGGTCCCTTCACGGTCCAGAACATCGGCCTGAAATACCATGACCCGGCGGCCGTGTTTGATTTCATGAGCTTCGGCAAAAAGTTCGGGAACGTCAATTGCAGCTTTCAGAAAATGAAAGGAGCTGTCGACGGTGGTGATCTGGATGCCATATGAAGAAGCCGCAGATCCGCATGCGATGTCACACAGGGTGAACAGGAGTCCGCCGTGCACGGAATGAGTCGGATTCTGCAGTTCCGGGGTGATTTTTACCCAGGCTTTTGCATAGCCTTTACTGAGTTCTGTTACTTTAATGCCCTGTTTGATGGCAAATGCATTCGTTTTATTTCTTAAGTCCATGATTTCCTTATAGGTCATAATTACCCTCCTTCCGGGTGTCTGTTATTTTGTATTGTACCTGCATTGGTCTGTAAAAGCAAAATAATGATATGCTCCGGTCGGCCGGAAGCAGTGTGTTCCCGTATTCCGGATAACAGGAATTCTGTGCATATATACAAAAGTATAAACAGATTTTGTTCAGCATAATCAGGAATTTCGTGATACCATAAATATATTGGAGATATTTTAACGATCATAAGAGAGGAAGAGTACATATACTGGAGGTAAGACGATGAGAGATTTCATGTATTTTGACCCTGTCAGGGTATTATTCGGATGCGGAGCGCTGGGAAAGCTGCATGAACAGAAGCTGCCGGGAAAGAAAGCCCTGATCTGCATTTCCAACGGAAAATCCACCATTAAGAATGGATCTCTGGATAAGCTGAAATCCGAACTTGACAAGGCTGGATGCACTTATGAGGTGTTTAACAAAATTGCGGCCAATCCTTTAAAGGCAGTCGTTGAAGAGGGAGCAAAACTTGCTGAACGTTCCGGCTGTGAATTTGTCGTTGCTCTCGGAGGCGGATCCGTCATGGATGCGTCCAAGGTCATCGCGATGCTGGCCGCACAGCCGTCAGACGACCTCTGGGACTATGCAGGAGGCATCACCGGAAAGGGAATGCCGATTGAAAACGACCCGCTTCCATTTATTGCTGTTACAACATCTGCAGGAACCGGTTCAGAAGTAGATACCGTCGGTGTCATCACTAATCCTGAGACAAATGAAAAAATCGGTATCGGCCGTGTGGACTGCATGTTCGCGGATCTTGCCATCGTGGATCCGGAGCTGATGAAAACGGTACCGCCTAAATTTACGGCTTATCAGGGGTTTGATGCACTGTTCCATTCTCTGGAGGGATACATTTCCAACAAAAACAGCCTGATGAGTGATATGATTCAGCGTGCTGCCATTGAAAATATCGGAAAGTATCTGCCGCGTGCCGTGGAAAATGGAAATGACATGGAAGCGAGAGAAGCCCTGGCCTTTGCCAACACCATGTCCGGATATTCCATGGTCGTTACTTCCTGCACGTCAGAACATTCCATGGAGCATGCCATGAGCGCCTTCCATCCGGATCTCCCGCACGGAGCCGGACTGATCATGCTCTCAAAGGAGTACTTCACTTACTGGATTAACCGTCATGTCTGTGACGACCGCTTCATCGATATGGCCCGTTTCCTCGGAAAGCATGATGCAGACAAGCCGGAAGATTTTCTTGACGCGCTGACAGAACTTCAGAAGGCCTGCGGCGTGGACCAGCTGAAGATGTCTGATTTCGGCATTCAGAAGGAGGAATGCCGCGCGATGGCAGAAAACGCGCAGACAGCCATGGCCGGTCTCTTCAAGGCCGATCCTGCGGAGATGCCGCTGGAAGACTGTGAAAAAATCTATGAAAGGGCATATAAATAAGACCCATTTTGGCTGTATACATTTTGAGAGACTCTCTGCGGAATATTCTGCAGGGAGTTTTTCCTGTGTTCTGTCTGTGTAAAAATGGTCCGCCTGCGGAATTTTCCGGAATCCGGGTATTTAACAGCGGGTGGAAAGCGGAGTGCCGGCTGTGGAATAACAGGTTTTTATACGGGAGAACTCTTGCGCGTTCGGACTTTGTCTGGAAATCCGGAATAAAGAGATTGTAAGGATTTCCTTTTCCTGTTTACGCGGCACTGGCTGCGCATTATAATAGATAAGGGCGCAATGGAAGAGGGCGAGTCTTCTGGTGCGCCTGTTGTAGTGTAAAATAGTATATTGTTATTACTTTACGTGCGGAGCGCGGCAGAGAGAGTGAAAGAGACACTGCTGACGCCCTGCATTAGAAAGGCAGATAATAGAGATGAGAAAGACCAAAATCATTTGCACGATCGGACCGGCATCGAATAATGAGAAGACCATAAGGAGTCTGTTTGAAGCCGGAATGAATGCGGGCAGATTTAATTTTTCACATGGTACATATGATGAGCACGAACGTAATATCGCTCTGTTCAGAAAAGTCAGAGATGAGCTGGGCCTGCCGGGCGCGGTGATCCTGGATACGAAGGGACCGGAAGTCCGGCTGAAGACTTTTAAAAAGGGAAAGGTGGAGGTTAAGGATGGTCAGCCGTTCACCATCACCACCAGAGACATCGAGGGAGATGAACACGGTGTTTCCATAACATTTGAGCGGTTTGCGCAGGATGTTAATAAGGGCACGCATGTGCTGATCGATGACGGAAAAATCGTTATGCGGGTGGATTCCTGCACGGATACAGATGTAAAACTTACCGTTCTTCACGGCGGGGTGATCAGTGATCATAAGGGCGTGAATATTCCTAACGCAGAACTTTCCCTTCCGTTTATGTCGGAACAGGATAAATCCGATCTGCTGTTCGGCATCGAGCAGGGTGTGGACTATGTTGCGGCGTCTTTTGTCAGAACAGCGGACGATGTGCAGCAGATGCGCCATTTTCTGGAGGTAAATGGCGGAAAGGATATCCAGATCATCGCGAAAATCGAGAGCGTTCAGGGAGTTAAGAATTTTGAGGAGATCCTGAAGGAAGTCGACGGCATTATGATTGCGCGTGGAGATATGGGCGTGGAAATCCCATTTGAAAAGGTTCCGGGAATCCAGAAGAGATTCATCCGCCGCTGTGTGCAGTCCGGTAAAATCGTCATTACCGCAACGCAGATGCTGGAATCCATGATTTCTTCACCGCTTCCGACCAGAGCGGAAATCACTGATGTTGCGAATGCGGTATATGAAGGAACTTCTGCAGTCATGCTGTCCGGAGAAACGGCTGCCGGTGAATTCCCGGTGGAAGCAGTGCAGGCTATGAGCAGAATCGCCTGCCAGGCTGAAGAGGATAAGCTGAACAGCTATTCTGCACAGAATGTACCGGTATGGCATGAGATGGATACGAAGGATGTCACGAACGCGGTGGGGCACGCCGCCAGTATTCTGGCACACGACCTGGAGGCAAAATGCATCTTTGCCATTACGCAGACCGGATTTACAGCAAGGAGGATGTCGAAATTCCAGCCGGATATTCCGATCATCGGAGCTACACCGGATGAAAAGACCTTCCACCAGCTGGCACTGGTCTGGGGCGTGCAGCCGCTCCGCGCCGAGCAGAAAGCCAGACTGACGGAACTCTACCGCCACTGCGTCGATCAGGCGCTGAAGAAACACTTCATCAGCGAAGGGAGTCTGGTGGTCATGACCGCGGGTGTTCCGATCGGAAGAGCCGGAGATACCAACATCATCCGCGTGATGTACGCGTAATAGATTTATTTAACGCTGATTTGTGGTATACTAAGACAGGCCGGCTCTGCGGAATTTGTCCGCAGGGTGTAAAAAAATCAGGAGGAGTGTGTCAATGGTAGATTTGACTAAATATAAGAATATACATTGTATCGGAGTCGGTGGAATCGGCGTTTCCGCACTGGCGGAGATTATGGTATCCAGAGGCTACAAGGTATCCGGTTCGGATATGAAGGAATCCGCAATCACCGACCATCTTGCATCTATGGGTGTAAAGGTTCAGATCGGACACCGCGCAGAGAATGTTGAGGACGCAGACCTGATCGTTTACTCCGCAGCGATTGCGGAGACTAACCCGGAGGTCGTCCGCGCAAAAGAGCTGGGAATCCCGATGATTCCGAGAGCAGAGCTTCTGGGAACTCTGATGAATGAGCATCCGACCAGCATCGCGGTCAGCGGAACGCATGGAAAGACGACGACAACGTCCATGATTTCTCTGATCATCAGAAATGCCGCTCTGGACCCGACGATTGTCGTGGGCGGAGAGCTGGCAGAGATCGGCGGAAATGTACGTGTCGGACACGGCGACTATTTTGTTGCGGAAGCCTGTGAGTACAGAGACAGCTTCCTGCAGCTGCGCCCTAAGATTGAGATCATCCTGAATATCGATTCCGATCATCTGGACTATTTCAAGGATGTGGAGCATATTGAATCTTCCTTTGAGAAATTCGCCGGATTCGTTCCAAGTGACGGGATGATCATCGCCTATGATGCCAATCCGTTCGTTGAAGAGGCGACGAAGGGAAAGAACAATGTTATCCGCTATGGATACAACAGCAGTTCTGACTACCACGTGGTCAATGTAAAATTCCACGAAGGATATCCTTCCTTTGATGTGGAGCATAATGGAAAGAAACTCGGACGCGTTGAACTGTCCATTCCGGGTGAGCATAACATCCTGAATGCGACGGCTGCCTTTGCATGCTGCAATGAGCTGGGCATCGATGTGAAGACCATCACGGATACGCTGAAGAATTTCACCGGCATCCAGAGACGTTTCAATGTCCGCGGCATGTTCGGAAACGGCGTACGTCTGGTCGACGACTATGCGCATCATCCGACAGAAATCAAGGCGACACTGACCGGAGCGGAAAAATTCCCGCATAATAAGCTGTGGGTTGTTTTCCAGCCGCACACATACACCAGAACCCTGGCTCTGTTCGACGGCTTTGCCGATGCCCTGGAAGAAGCAGATGTCATTATCCTGGCAGATATCTATGCTGCAAGAGAGAAGGATATCTATAACGTTTCCTCTGAGAAGCTGGCAAAGACAATTCATGAGCAGAAACCGGACAAGGAAGTGCTCTACATGCCGGACTTCCATGAAATCGCTGACTTCGTCAGAAAGAACGCGAAGAAGGGCGACATGGTCATCACCATGGGTGCCGGAGACATTTACAAGGTTGGAGACTACATTCTGGAGGCGGAAAACAAATAATGAAGCTGGAAGAATATAAGAAAAAAGAAGAGGAAAGACTGGAAATTGCAGTGCGTCATCTGGAAAACGGCGTGGAAATTGCGGATATTCATTCTGTATATATCGATCCGTCCGTTGAAATTGAGCCGGGTGCATACCTTGGTCCCTGTGTAACTCTGGAGGGAAAAACGCACATCGGAGCCGGAAGCAGAATTATGCAGAACAGCAGAATCGTGGATTCTGAAATCGGAGAAGATGTTCTGGTTCAGAGTTCCGTTATTCTTGAGAGCACGGTTGGAAACGGAACCAATGTCGGTCCGTTTGCCTATATGCGTCCGCATTCCCATGTGGGCGAGAACTGTAAGATCGGTGATTTCGTCGAGATTAAGAATTCCACATTCGGAGACGGTTCCAAATCCGCGCATCTGACCTATATCGGAGATGCAGACGTTGGAAAAGATGTCAATCTCGGCTGCGGAATTGTTTTTGTCAATTACGACGGAAATGAAAAGCACAGGACAACGGTTGGAGACGGAGCCTTTATCGGCTGCAATACCAACCTGATTTCACCGGTTAATGTTGGCCATGGCGCCTATATTGCTGCGGGAAGCACGCTGACTGATGATGTTCCTGAAAATGCTCTGGGAATTGCCAGAGAGCGTCAGACGAACATCGAGGGCTGGGCGGAGCGCCGCGGACTGTACAGACGCAATAAGAAAAAATAACTGCGGCCTGTCCGGAAGTCCTGCGGAAATCAGCAGAACCGGCAGACGGCAGGCAGTGTGAAGTCGACAGGAGGTACGGTAAGATGAACAACGGCTCTTTCTCTGAATTCAAGATTTTTGCGGGAAATTCTCATCCGGAGCTTGCGGCTGAAATTGCCGGAAAGCTGGACAAGCCCCTAGGCAGATGCACAGTGACCAAGTTCAGTGATGGCGAGATTTCTGTAAATATCTGGGAAACTGTGCGCGGCAGGGACATTTATATTGTCCAGTCCACATGCAATCCGGTGAATGACAACCTGATGGAACTTCTGATCATGATTGACGCGATGAAGCGGGCATCTGCCGGCAGAATCAACGCGGTCATTCCTTACTACGGATATGCCCGCCAGGACCGCAAGGCCAAGGCGAGAGATCCGATCAGTTCCAAACTGGTGGCCAACATGATCGTTGCTGCGGGAGCCGACCGTGTCCTGACGATGGACCTGCACGCGCCACAGATCCAGGGCTATTTTGACATCCCGGTGGACCATCTGGTCGGAATGCCGATTCTCGCCAGATATTTCAAGGATAAGCAGCTGGAGAATCCGGTTGTCGTTTCCCCGGACCACGGAAGCGTAACGAGAGCCAGAAACGTGGCTCAGTATCTGGACTGTCCGATTGCCATTGTCGACAAGCGCCGTCCGGAGCCGAACAAGTCCGAGATTATGAACATTATCGGGGACATTGAGGGAAAAGACTGTGTCATGGTCGACGACATGATCGATACAGCCGGCACGATTACCAACGCCGCCAATGCCCTGAAGAAGATGGGTGCCAATACTGTCCTAGCCGGAGCAACCCATGCGGTTCTGTCCGGACCTGCCATTCAGCGGCTGCAGGATTCTGCGATTTCAGAGCTGGTTCTCCTGAATACAATTCCGATTCCGGAAGAAAAGAAGATCGACAAGATGACAATCCTGTCCGTTGCCCCGATGTTTGCCGAGGCGATTACCCGTGTTTTCACCAACGGATCGGTCAGTGTTCTGTTCGAGAAGTAGGACAAAAGAAAGACGCATGGAAAAAACGGGAGGCGGCTCTTCCGGGTGTCCGCAGCAGATGCCTGCTCATTTATCTGACCGGGCTGTGCGGGCAGAAACATTATAAGAAGAAAGTGAACACGGTCTGCCGGACAGAGGGCATACTCTCCGGCAGGCCTTTTATGAGGTGTATATGTATATCATTGCAGGATTGGGAAATCCCGGGAAAAAATATGAAAATACCAGACATAATCTTGGCTTTATCATGATTGACCGTCTGGCAGACCAGATGGGAATCAGCGTGAACCGGAGTAAATTCAAGGCACTGATCGGAGAAGGCCGGATCGGAAGTGAAAAGGTCATTCTGGTAAAACCGCAGACCTACATGAATGAAAGCGGCCAGTCTATCCGTGAGATCATGAATTTCTATAAAGTTGATCCGTCTCATCTGATTGTCATTTATGATGACCTGGAAATCCCGGTGGGATCTCTGAGAATCCGTCCGCACGGAAGCGCGGGAACGCACAATGGCATGAAATCCGTCATTTACCAGATTCAGTCGGATCAGTTCCCGAGAATCAGAATCGGTACGGGATCAGAACATATGGGAGACATTATTTCCTTTGTCCTGGGCGGCTTTAAGAAAGATGAAGTCCACCCGCTTGAAGAAGCCGTGGATAAGGCCTGCCGCGCCGCAGAATGCATCGTGAAAAATGACGTCAATCTGGCAATGAACCGCTATAACACCAGACATCAGAAGAAAAAGAAATCTGCGGCGGGCAGAAAGCCAGAAGGAAATGGCAGTGCTGAAAACAGCGCGCCGGATAAACATACAGTTTCGGAGGCAGAGAATGAGTAATAAAGGAGTGACAGGTATTTCCGGAGTGACAGAAAGCCGCTCCGCTCTGATCATATCCAGAATAATCAGAAACAACCCGGGGAAGACATTGATCCTGACAGCCACCCAGAAACAGGCTGAAAATCTGGCATCGGACCTGGAGTTCTTCCTGAAAAAAGATGTTCTCGTCATGCCGAATGAGGACCGGCTATTTCTGAACTATGAAACCAGAGGAAATTCCCAGCAGATGAAACGTCTGAAGGGACTGAAGGCACTCATGGAGGACAAAAACTGTGTCGTTGCCGCGCCGGTAAGTGCGGCGGTCCGTCCGATGATGCCGCACTCTCTTTTGTCGGAAAAGACTGTGCGCCTGGAATACGGAAAAGACGCAGATTTGAAACAGATCGCTGAAAATCTCAGAGATCTGGGCTATGAACGGATGAGCATGGTCGAAGGAAGAGGCGAGTTCAGTATCCGGGGAGGCATCCTGGATGTATTCACGCCGGACGCGGAGGATCCCTACCGCGTGGAGTTCTTCGATACAGAAGTGGACTCGATCAGGACCTTTGACATCGATACGCAGAGATCGACGGGGGACAAGCTGAAATCCATAACGATCGGCGCTGCTCAGGATCTTCTGGCAGACAAGGAATGTTTCCTCAGGGCTGCAAAAAAGCTTTCCGATGCGTACACGAAACAGATCGAAAAACTCAGTGAATCTGCAGAGTTTTTAGAGGCATCGCACCATCTGGAGCGCAGAAGAGACCAGCTCGTCGAATACATCGAGAATGTCTCCAACCTGCAGCTTCTGGGAAGCTACCTGCACTATTTCTATGATGATCCGGAATATCTCTGGGATTACATGGGCGAAGGGACGCTGATCGTGGACGATCCGGACCGCATCACGGAATTTCTGGATACCCGCAGCAAGGAGCAGAAGCAAGACTTCCAGACCATGCTGGAACGCGGACAGATCGCGCCGGAAGACATGAAGATGATGACGGGCCGTGATGAACTGCTGAAAGGATACCGCTGCCGCCCGCTCTATGTTATCACTCCCTTCCCGAAACAGGTGAAAGGAGTGGAAGAATACAGTCAGGTTTATGACTACCACTGCCGCCAGATGCCGGAATTCAACGGCCGTCTGGAGCTGCTGACGGATGAAGTGCAGGCACAGCTGAAGAATAAGGTGAAAGTCACCATCGTCTGCAGCACCATGGAGAGGAAGAAGAATCTCCGTGAATTCCTGCAGAATAAGGGGCTGGCCTCAAAAGTCACATTTGAAGATGGTATTCTGTCCAGCGGCATGCTCTTCCCGGAAGAAAAGTTCTGCTATATCAGCGATCAGGACATCTTCGGAGGGAGAAGAACCCCGCGCCGCAGAAAGCGCCGCAAGACGAAGGGAGAGGAGCTCCAGAGCTTTACCGATCTGAAGAAGGGCGATTACGTCGTTCACGAGAACCACGGAATCGGAAAATTTGAAGGCATCGAGCAGCTGAATCTCCACGGGGAGAAGAAAGATTACCTGAAAATCAAGTATGCGGGAAGCGATATTCTCTACGTTCCGGTGGAGCAGTTCGACATCGTGCAGAAGTATATCGGCGCGGAAGGCGCCGTGCCAAAGATGAACAAGCTGTCCGGAACAGAGTGGAAGACGGCAAAGGCCAGGGCCAAGAAGGCCATCGCAGACATGGCCGACGAGCTGATTAAACTCTACGCAGAACGTGAAGTGACGAAGGGCTACGCCTTCGGACCGGATACCGAGTGGCAGAGAGAATTCGAAGAGAGCTTCCCCTATGCAGAAACAGACGATCAGCTGAGAGCGATTGAAGAAATCAAGGCGGATATGGAAAAACCGGTGGCCATGGACCGGCTGCTCTGCGGCGATGTGGGCTTCGGAAAGACAGAAGTTGCCGCCCGCGCCATGTTCAAGTGCATTGCCGATGGAAAACAGGCAGCCATGCTCGTTCCGACCACCCTGCTGGCCAATCAGCATTATTACACACTGAAATCAAGGTTTGAAAAATTCCCGCTGAAAGTCGAGATGATCTCCAGATTCCGGTCAGAAGCTGAGCAGAAAGACATCGTGAAGAGGCTGAAAGAAGGGGATATTGACCTGATCATCGGCACCCACCGTCTGCTTTCAAAAGACGTGAAGTTTAAGGACCTGGGACTTCTGGTCATCGATGAGGAACAGCGTTTCGGCGTCAAGCACAAGGAAAAAATCAAGGAAATGAAGAAGAACGTGGATGTCCTGACTCTTTCCGCAACACCGATCCCGAGAACCCTGAACATGTCCATGACCGGAATCAAGGACATGAGCGTTATTTCCGAACCTCCGGAAGACCGTTTCCCGGTGCAGACTTATGTTATGGAAATGGACGACGGTGTCATCCGTGAAGCAATCATGCGGGAGATGGATCGTGGAGGACAGACCTTCGTCATTTACAACCGTGTCCGCGGCATCAACCAGATTGCCGAACGCATCATGAATGCCGTTCCTGAGGCCAGAGTCATCGTGGGACACGGACAGATGAGCGAGCAGACCCTGGAAGACGTCATGCTGAACTTCGTCAACCACGAGAGCGACGTTCTGGTAGCGACCACCATCGTAGAGTCTGGAATCGACGTGCCGAACGCCAATACCCTGATCGTTCTGGACGCAGACCGCTATGGCCTGTCCCAGCTCTATCAGCTGCGGGGCCGTGTCGGCCGTTCCAGCCGCATGGCCTATGCCTATCTGATGTATCAGAAAGACAAGGTCCTGACCGAAGTCGCTGAGAAGCGTCTCCGTGCCGTAAGAGAATTCACCGAATTCGGCTCCGGCTTCAAGGTCGCCATGCGTGACCTGCAGATCAGAGGTGCCGGAAATCTCCTCGGCAGCGAGCAGAGCGGACACATCATGAACATCGGATATGAACTCTATGCCAAGCTGGTCAATGATGAAGTCCGCCGCATCATGGGTGAGAGCATCGCGGAGAATCCGGAGGAGACCTCCGTTGAACTCGCGGTTTCTGCCAACATTCCGGACTGGTATATCCAGGATGAGGTCCTGAAGATCCAGATGTATAAGAAGATCGCAACGGTCCGCACGGAAGAGGACGAGGATTCCATGTACGATGAACTGGTCGACCGCTTCGGCGATGTTCCGAAGGAAACCATGAACCTGATCAAGGTCTCCCGCATCCGCTGGCTGGCCGAGGGCATGGCTGTGACCAGAATTTACGAACAGGGGCCTTACGTGCTTCTGTCCTTCGATGAGAAGAATCCGCTGAACCCGATGAGCATCATTCACCTGAATGAAGTATTCGGCGCGAGAGTGTTCGTCCATGGCGGTGTCAAGCCCTTCATCCGCATCCCGCTGGTCCGCCGACATGAACTTGAAGATGTGATCAGGCTTCTGGAAACGCTGAACGATACACCTGAGGCCGCGCCGCAGATCCCGGAAGCAGCCGGCAGGAAAAACGCCGGGAAATAATTGCCGGATCAGACCATTAAAAAGAAAGGAAGATTATTATGCTTTTTCGTGACATTACGATTTTAGATGAAAACCTGGACGTACAGGAGCACATGTACGTAGGGACAAAAGACAAACGCATCGCCTACATCGGCAAAGCGATGCCGCAAGAGGACTACGGAGAAGTCTATGACGGACAGGGACGTCTCCTGATGCCGGGCTTCTATAATGCACATGCCCATTCTCCGATGGCACTGATGAGAGGATACGGAGAAAATCTGAAACTTCAGGACTGGCTGAACACCAGAATTTTCCCGTTTGAAGCCAAGCTGGATTCCGATGCCGTCTACTGGGGCACCCTGCTCTGCATGGCAGAATCCCTGCGTTTCGGAATCGTTTCCACCTCTGACATGTATTATTTTGTCCCTGACATCGCTCATGCTGTCATCGACAGCGGCGCAAAAAACAATATCTCCCGCTCTCTGACCAACTTCGACGGAACACCGTTTGAAAAGATGGAAGCCGCAAAAGAGCTGGAAGAAGCCTATCAGAGCCTGAACGGCGCGGCAGACGGAAGAGTCATCATTGAAGCCAGCCTGCACGCAGAGTATACCTCCGACGAGAACACCGCCAGGTCCCTGGCCGCATGGTGTAAGGAAAACGGCGCAAGAATGCACGTTCATGTATCGGAAACAAAGACGGAGCACGAGGAGTGCAAGCAGCGCCATGATGGAAAGACCCCGGTCCAGTACCTGAACGACTGCGGAATTTTCGACGTTCCGTCCATCGCTGCCCACTGCGTCTGGATTGAAGGCGAAGACTATGACATCCTGAAAGATAAGGGTGTAACCGTTGCGACCAACCCGTGCAGCAACCTGAAGCTCGCCAGCGGAATCTGCAGCAGCGCAGAGATTCTGAAGAGGGGCATCAACCTCGCCATCGGAACAGACAGCGTAGCCAGCAACAACAGCCTGAACTTCCTGGAGGAGATGAAAACCCTTGCCATGATCGGAAAGGTAAAAGCGGAAGATCCGACCGTCCTGACGCCAAAACAGGTCATCTACGCCGCAACCAGAGCCGGAGCCCTTGCTCAGGGACGTACCGACTGCGGAATAATGAAAGAAGGCGCCCGTGCCGACCTGATCGTTCTGAACACCGATGTACCGAACATGCACCCGATCCACGACCTGGTGAACAACATCGTCTACTCCGCATCCGGTAGTGACATTCTCCTGACCATGGCAGACGGAAAAGTACTGTACCAGGACGGAGAGTACAAGACGATCGATATCGAGGAGACCATTGCCAGAACAGAAGCTGCCGTACAGCGGATCCTGAAACAGCTGTAGTACTCCGTCCCCCGATCACCCGGACAAAAGCCAATGCGCAAGATATTGGGCTGGTATAAATTCCCTTATACCGGATTCAGTGTCAAAGCGGAAAATACGTTCAGAAATTCATACAAAAATTTCGCATTTCTGATGGTGAAATATGGGACAGATAACGTGAAAGTGAGTAAAATCAGTGCTTTTGGGTGATAAGGTATTGACAAATACTAGCTGAGATGCGAAAATAACAGAAGTAAATTTTCCGTGATGTCAATCACGATAATGAGGAGGATAATAAGAATGAATAAGGCAGAACTTGTTGCTGCAGTAGCAGAGAAGACAAATTTTACTAAGAAAGACGCAGAAGTTGCGATTAATGCATTTCTGTCTACAATAGAAGATGCACTAGTAAAGGGTGAAAAGGTTCAGCTGATCGGATTTGGTACATTCGATACACGCGACAGAAAGGCCCGTCAGGGAAGAAATCCTAGAAAGCCGGATGAGGTTATCGATATCCCGGCATCCAAGGCACCTGTATTCAAGGCAGGAAAGGCTCTGAAGGACGCTGTCAATAAATAGTCCAGCGCGGAATCGTACCGGAATAATGAAATCATCAGCTGCTGCATTTCATCCATGCAGCAGCTTTTCTTGTACTCTGAAAAGGGAGAGGGGAAAGGAGTTCCATGAGAATCGATAAGTATCTGAAGAATTCAAGAATCATAAAAAGGCGCACCGTCGCCAAAGAGGCCTGCGAACAAGAACGTGTATCCGTAAACGGCAGAACAGCGAAGCCGGGAACAGAGGTAGAGCCGGGTGACACAGTCCATATCGAGTTCGGTAACGGGTCCGTAACCTTCAAGGTTCTGGCCGTTCCCAATGCAGTCCGGAAGGAAGACGCGGCCTCTATGTATGAGATTATCGAATCCGCGTAAAAAGAAATTTCGATTTTCGTAAAAAAGTCCTTGCATTGATCGGGTAATTAGGGTAATATAGAGAAGCGCTCTGAGAGAGCGGGTTGATCCCGCGCCTGAGAGTGCCTGTATACCGCCAAAATTGGTGTCTGAGAGATTTTCAGTAAAAATGATGAAAATTTTCCTTGACAACTGATTTGAGCCGTGGTAATATAGATCATGCTTGTGAAAGCAAGCGCGAACATAGAAAACTGCATAGACAGGAAATGCAAGTCAAGACAAAAGCTGCG
>JBJFHK010000197.1:0-1739 GCA_051893535.1 Eubacterium sp.
AAGCTCGTAGATCCAGTCCTTCGGCCACATCCGCTCGCCATTTGACATAATCGTGTTGTAGTACTTCTTGGCTAATTTATAAGTCATTCTGTGTCACCTCCTGCTAGAAGAATTGCATACTCGGAATTTGCGAGGGCCTTCTCAATTTTTTCTTCCGCTGTCGGTTCTTTTTCTGGCTCATAGTCCAGGTACTTTTCCGGAGCGGCCTTGATGGCGTCTGTATCCGGAGCGGCCTCTGTGAATTCGTGGAAGTCGTACTCCCACGCCTTGATCGTGCCGCCCTGCCCGTCAGACGTGTCGACCGGGGATCCGTTCAGGCAGATCTGCACCGTTGTTTTTCCGCTCATAACGTAAATCTTCACCGGGTCCTGCTCTGTGCTGAAAATTGCTTTTTTCATATTTACTCACGTACCTCCTTGCTTTGCGCATGATGGTTTTTGTGTGATACTTGGTTCGGAAACGATAACTGTCAGAGAATTTGATAAAGCCATTCATTGAGATGAGCTGTCTGGCGTTTTTGAGATCAGGGCTTTTCTCCATCCTTCGGAGGGCGGATTTTAGCTTGATGTAGTCACGCCGCCGCATAGTGGAGTGGCCCTTATAGATCCGATAGCCGAGCATGTCCTGGTACTGTTTTTCCGTAGCTTTCACGACGGTATACCCTTCGTGCAGATGTAGTCCGATCCGCTCCATATACTGGCGCAGAAGGTTTCCTGCTGCGTATGCATCCTCTGCGGTCTCGCAGTACATGGCGACGTCATCCACAAAAAACAGGGCGTGCTTCACGGCGGGGATCTGCTCCATTACATAGTGATATGCCTGGGAGAGGTACAGTGCGTCGAGATATACGGATAAGGCGGACCCGATTGGGAGTCCGCCGGCTGGATTGCGTCTGAGGAGTTCTTCTATCAGCCACAGGAGATCATCGTTTTTGATGTGCTTTCGCAGGAAGCTCATCATCATGTCGGGCTTGATGGACTGATAATTTTTGCAGATATCCACCTGACACACGAAATTCACGTCGCTTTCTCTCACCCAGCGTTCAATCTGTCGCTTTCCCCAGACCGGCCCGCGCCCAGGAATGCATGTGCACTGATACTCTCCAATCCGCTTCATAAGCGGACGGAGACCGTGCACGCATACATAGTCAAGGATCTGCTGTTTGGCGCTCTCGACGGACAGCGTGCGGAGTTTTCCGTTCGAGTGATCGACCTTTTGCTTGATCCGCACAGGCGCGATCCGGAGACAGTGATTTTTGATTTCTTCTGATAATTCCTCCGCGATTTTTTCTTCGTCGTGCTGGAAGTGCCTGTACAGTCTTTGAATGTCGCTTCGCCTCATACCCTTTGCGGTCCGGTGGCTTCGCCAGTCCTCGATGGCATCAAGTATAAATTCCGTGCTCGTTATGCTGATTTCTTTGCAGTATCGTTTCATTTCCGATTGTTGCCTTTAGCGAGGATTTTCATTTCTTACTAGTCCACTTGGAGGTATATAGGCTCACTTTACGGGTTTCACCCCGAAGGTCCTCCATCTGGAGGAAAGCTCTTGCTCCTGTATAAGCGCGATAGCTGATGCCGTGCCAAGGGTCTTTTGCAATAATCGCAGGACCTGTAATACCAGTTCGCCCTGTCGAGAGAATTCCTGCAATTCAGGTAGCAGGCTCCCGCTCTGGAACGGTTCCTGAGGTTGCCTAAGGGGGCGCGCTTATACAGCCTGTGCTGTGTCAATCGCAGGACCCG
>JBJFHK010000198.1:0-8907 GCA_051893535.1 Eubacterium sp.
ACCAGAAGAACCATGTCGATTCCGCCGATTCCCGCAAGCATGTTGCGGATGAATTTCTCATGTCCCGGCACATCGATAATGCTGATGTTATAGTCTCCGCAGATCATGTCTGCGAATCCGTTTTCTATCGTGATTCCGCGCTTCTGCTCCTCCTTCAGACGGTCTGTGTCCGTTCCGGTCAGAGCGCGGATCAGGCATGTCTTTCCGTGGTCGACGTGCCCCGCTGTTCCGACAATAATATTTTTCATGTATGTCTGCCCCTTATTCCTGCAACTACTCTATATGTATATGCTCTGTCTGTTTTTACGTCTGGTCCGTTAACGGCCCGCGATTCTGCCCAGTTTCTCTGCGGCCTCTTCCCGCTCTTTTCCGGTCATCGTGCGGACATCGAACAGAATGTGATCGTGAATCGTCCTTGTTACGATCGGGAGCAGACCTTCACGCAGCTTCTCGTCCAGTTCTTTCTCACTGAAGGACGGATGTTTCAGCGCAACGCCGAATCCCGGAAGCTCTGTCCCCGGCGCCGATCCGCCGCCGACCAGTCCCGTCGACGCAACGACCTCAGCTTCATATCCCGCATCAAGCGCCTGAATTCTCTGCAGCAGGTCTCTTGCCTCCTGACGCAGCAGCTCCGGATCTCTCGTCAGCATATTCAGGACAGGAATCTCCTCTTTTGCTTTCTCCTCATCAAAGTAGGTGTTAAAGGTCGCTTCCATGGCGGACAGGGTCATCTTGTCCACACGCAGAACTCTTGCCAGCGGATGTTTTTTCATCTTGTCGATAATGCTCTTCTTTCCGACGATGATGCCGCCCTGCGGTCCGCCGAGGAGCTTGTCTCCGCTGAACAGCACGATGTCTGCACCGTCTGCCAGGCCGGACTTAATCGTCGGCTCCATGATGCCGTACTCCTCCAGATTGACCATCAGGCCGCTTCCCAGATCATACAGCAGCGGAAGATCATACTTATCCGCCAGCCCCCGCAGTTCCTTTACGGATACGTCATCGGTGAAGCCGACTACCTTGTAATTACTGGTATGCACCTTCATCAGCGCGCCGGTGTTTTCATTAATCGCCCGCTCATAATCATAAAGATGCGTCTTATTGGTAGTTCCAATCTCCTTCAGGAAAGCACCGCTGGTCTCCATAATCTCCGGAACACGGAAGGATCCTCCGATTTCGACCATTTCTCCTCTGGAAAGAATAATCTCTTTACCCTCGCCCAGAACGGCCAGCGCCAGCATCGTCGCCGCGGCATTGTTGTTTACAACCATAGCCGCCTCTGCTCCGGTGATTCTCTGAATCAGCTTCTCGCAGTGCACATGGCGGGAGCCTCTCTTTCCCGCGACAGGATCGTACTCCAGCGTTGAGTAGCTGTCCGCCGTGTCCATAACCGCTGCCTTCGCCTTTTCACTCAGTCGCGCTCTTCCCAGATTGGTATGGAGCACCACGCCCGTCGCATTGATGACCCGCCGCAGCGAAGGCATACCGGCTCTCTCGATACGCTTAAGGACCATTTCCACAGCCGCGTCATGCGAGACATCGCTTTCCTCAAGCTTATCTCCCTGCAGGATCGACTGACGCATGGCATTGATCGATTCCCTGACCGCGTCTGCAGCCTGCTCATGCGCAAGCCCCGCAGCCGCCTGCTGCACTCTCTCGTCGCTTAAGATCTCATCCACCTTAGGCAGTTTCCGAAGAAGTTCCTGATTCATGATTTCGTTCTCCCGTCATGTTTTTATGCGCAGAATTTCCTATCAGATTTCTTTGTTAAAACTCTGCGCATCTATTTATTTCCAGTATACTATAGATGATCGTAAATAAAACTATTTCTCGTCAATACTACCACCAAATATTCGATAATTCAATAACAATCTCTGCCTTAAATTCACTCTTTCAATTCTTTTTGACAAAACAAAACCGCCAGAGGATGCGCCGTTCCGGACATTCCGGAACTTTACGCCTGTTCCGGCCCCGTGATTTCCCTGTATACATTTTTTCTATTCCATATATTTCTCTATATCGGCTCACTCCAATATAATCATCGTATTTATTGAGAAACAAAAATCCGTACCACATTACAGAATCCATTCTATAATGCAGTACGGACACCGTTACAGCAGGCAGATCCCCGGCATAACGTAATCATGATTATAATATTTCATACGATACCAGAACCGAGATTCCTGTTTTTTCCACTTACATCCGGGAATATACACCTGTCTCTATCCGTATATTTTTTATTTCAGCGACTCTGCTTTCTTTACATAGTCTTCGCGGACTGCATCCGGCACCAGACTTCCGCCTGTCGCCCAGACCAGCTGAACCGCGTTTTTCATTTTCTCTGCAAGGCCGTTCTTCCGGATATACTCTGCCGTCTCCTCAGACGCACACAGATTCCGCGGTCCGGTAAACATCGCGCAGGCCGAAGGCTCCAGGAATACACCTTCTGTATCCAGAAGATCCTTCATGTATCTGTACAGATCATCGTCCTGCAGTGTAAACTCGCCGCTGAGATGCGGTTCCATAACGGTTCCGACGAATCCCGACGGACGTCCGACCGCAAGACCGTCGGCTTCCGTCAGTCCGCTCAGTCCGATATCTGTAACCGCAATCTTATTCTGCAGCCCGGTCATCATTCCCAGAAGCATGGCCGGAGCCTGTACCGGCTCTACGAAGAAGCAGTGTACGTTATCTCCGTATTTCTGCTTCAGTCCGAAGGCGATTCCGCCCGGTGCTCCGCCTACGCCGCATGGGATATAGACGAACAGCGGATGTTCCCCGTCAACCGTAATATCCTGCTTTGCGAACTGCTTTTCCAGTCTCGAGGCCGCGACCGCGTATCCCAGGAACAGATTCTGGGAATTCTCATCATCCACAAAATAACTCTTTGGATCCGCGTCAGACAGTGCGCGGCCTTCCTTTACCGCTTCTCCGTAATCCGCCTGATACTCCTTTACGGTTACCCCGTGCTTTCTGAGAAGATCTTTCTTCCACTGGCGGGCATCCGCAGACATGTGCACAACCGCCTTATATCCGATGGCCGCGCTCATGATACCGATACTCATGCCGAGATTTCCCGTGGATCCAACCTGAACCGTATAGCCGGAGAAGAATTCCCGGCATTCCGGGCTGGCCAGCTTGTCATAAGAATCTCCCGGCTTCAGCAGGCCGTGTTCCAGAGCCAAATCCTCGGTATGCTTTAACACCTCATAAATTCCGCCTCTGGCCTTGACTGATCCGGCAATTGCCAGCGCGTTATCCTGCTTCAGGAAAAGCCGCCCCGGAATCTGCACCTGGTATTTTTCTTCCATGTGTTTCTGCATCTTCGGGATTGCTGTCAGCGGTGACTCAATAATACCGTTCGTCTCCTCCGTTTCCGGGAAACACTTCATGATCAGCGGCGCAAACCTCTTCAGCCTTTCCTCCGCGTCCTTAATATCCTCTGATGTCAGTTCCTGCTTCTTCACTGCCTCTGCAAACGACTCCCTGTGCGGGTTGACCCAGACCACATCCCTCGCGGCTTCCACATCCTTCAGTTTCGGGTCTGCCTCTTCCAGCTTCTTCAATTCCATGCTGTTCATCGTCATTATTTTCAGCTCCTTTCTGATGGAATTCTCATACTATTTCTGCTGCTCCCATTCTATCACAAAGCGGACGCGCAAGTCTCCGCGTTTATGATGTTATTCATCTGGAAAAGCAAGTTTCTGCATCGTTTACGGGACAGGCAGCCTGCAGATTCCTGTCCCGTATAAGAAACACAGCCTCACACGCAGCCCGCCCTCTGCTGCACAGCGGACAGAAAAGGACCCCTGCAGCCGGCGCATATAAGCACCGGCGCAGAGGCCCTTCTTCAGATCTGGCGGGAGTATGTGGGAATTGAACCCACCCGAGAGGCTCCTAACCCCTCACATTGGTTTTGAAGACCAAGAGGCACACCAGCACCTATCTACCCCCATGTATAAGTTTTCGCACTCACTCATTATATTTTCTGCAGTCGCTCTTGTCAATCTGAAATTTTCAAAAACCGGCTGTTTCCCTGCAGATTTTCCCTTTGTCCCATAAGCGGAAATACGCACAGTAAAGAATAGTAAATAATGGGATAAGCGAAAAATAAACAATAGCAGAAAATCTCCGCTTTCAATTGACAAGACTGCGTTCTATTAATACAATTGAACGACTGGATTGAGCAAAATCGTTTACCGCGCGGATGATTCGGGTATCTATTATCAGAAAGCGGAAGGATCTCCCAGACAGTGCGGAAGTATATAACCGGACACTTTCAAATATGACTGCGAAACAGATTCTGCAGCAGCAATAAGGAGGAACACATGTCAGAAACAAAATTAACCGAACTTACAACCCACCGCGGCTGAGCGGCTAAAGTGGCGCCTGACGCCCTGTCGCAGGTTCTGCGGCAATTACCAAAATTTAATGATCCTGATCTGCTGGTCGGTTTCGACACTGCGGATGACGCTGCTGTATATAAAATCAATGACACCACAGCCCTGATCGAGACTGTGGATATCTTCCCGCCAGTCGTGGACGATCCGTTCGATTACGGAAGAATCGCCGCGGCAAACTCTCTGAGCGATGTTTACGCCATGGGCGGACAGCCGAAGCTCTGCATGAACGTGCTGGGCGTTCCAGAATCTATGCCGACTGACGTCATCGGTGAAATTCTGAAGGGTGGATATGAAAAGGTCAAGGAAGCCGGCGCAATCATCTGCGGCGGACACACAGTCCATCTTTCCGAGCCGGTTTACGGACTCTGCGTCAGCGGATTCGTACATCCGGACCACATCCTGCCGAACAGCGAGGCGCAGAACGGCGATGTCCTGATCGTCACCAAGCCGGTCGGCACCGGAATTCTGAACAATGCCATCAAGGCCGATCTCCTGACCGATCACACCATCAAGGAACTCACTGAGTCCATGGCTATGCTGAACAAGTATGCAGCCGAGCAGCTCGATGATTTCCACGTCCATGCCTGCACCGACATCACCGGATTCGGCATCCTCGGCCATGTTTACGAGATGGCGGCCGGCTGCCACAGACGCATCCGCCTGGACAGCACGAAAATTCCGTTCCTGCCGCAGACACTGGAAATGGCGGAAATGGGAGTCGTTCCTGCCGGCGCCTACAACAACCGCAAGTGGATCGGCGGAGCTGTACAGTTCTCCGAAAACGTGCCGCTCAGCGTCCAGGATGCTTTATTCGACCCGCAGACCTCCGGCGGCCTGATCATCGCCGTTCCGGAAGACGAGGGAGAAAAACTCCTCAAGCGCATGAAGGACACCGTTCCGTATGCCGAACTGATCGGAACGGTATTTGACGGCAGCTGCCATCAGCCGGTCGAGGTTGTATAAACGCGTCACTTCCCCGGCGCATCCGCCGGACAAAACTAATACGTGCAAGGAAAACACAGAGACTGTGATCCCTGGTTATGAAAATTAACCCTGGGACACGGTCTCTTTTTATTTTTCAGCAGGCAGCGGGAAAGCCGCCGGTATTTCCCAAGGAGCCTTATCAAACCGGTATTGAGCTGTTTTCCGGGTACGCAGAAGAATGACAGGGAAACAGTGCAGTAACCCGAATATCACGCTGCAGCAGGCCTGCCCGGCATCCTTTCAGTAATATTTCTCACAGCTGTATCCCCGGGGTTTAATGCATGCGACAATGTTTTCCCTTGAAAGTTAGTATTTTGTCCTGTAAAAAGCCTAATATATCAAGAAAGTATGAAAGAAGCTTCAAGGAAATGTATATCTCAATTGCAGTTGATTAAAAAGTGCGTTAAACTATAAGTAGAGATTTTTCAGAATTTATAAATCCAGGCGGGCAGCCCCGTTCGTCTGGATCGATATTCAAGGAGGATAATAAATGGAAACCTACGGATTAGAAAAGCTGGGAATCACTACCCCTAAGATTTACAGAAACCTGAGCCCGGCTGTTCTCGTAGAAAAAGCACTGAAAAGAGAAGAAGGCGTGCTGACGGACACGGGTGCGCTGGCGGTAAACACGGGAAAGTACACCGGACGTTCTCCGCACGATAAGTTCATCGTTGATTCTGAAGGTGTCCACGACCTCATCGACTGGGGAAAAGTCAACCGTCCGACGAGCCGCGAGACCTTTAACGCAATCAAAGAAGAACTGATTAAATACCTGTCTGCACAGGACGAAGTCTTCGTTTTTGATGGTTTTGCGGGAGCAGACCCTAAGTACACACGCAAGTTCCGTATCATCAATGAGCTGGCATCGCAGAATCTGTTTATTCACAATCTGCTGATCCGCCCGACAGAAGAGGAACTGAAGAATTTCGGCGACGCTGATTTCACCATGCTGGTAGCTCCGGGATATAAGTGCGATCCGGAAAAATTCGGCATCAATTCCGAAGCGGCAATCATGATTGACTATGAAGCACACTTCATTATCATCGCTGGTTCCGCATACTCCGGAGAGATCAAGAAGTCCGTATTCAGCACAATGAACTTTGTTCTGCCGGTTGAGGATAATGTCCTGCCAATGCACTGCTCTGCCAACATGGACCCTGAAACGGGCGACACGGCCGTATTCTTCGGTCTGTCCGGAACAGGAAAGACGACGCTGTCTGCGGATCCTGCCAGAAAGCTGATCGGCGATGATGAGCACGGATGGTCCGACAACGGCATCTTCAATTTTGAGGGCGGCTGCTACGCCAAGTGCATCGACCTGAAGGAAGAAAGCGAGCCGGAAATTTACCACGCGATCAGATTTGGCGCTGTTACAGAGAACGTAATTCTGGATCCGGACACCAGAAAGCCGGATTACTCCGACCGCAGCCTCACAGAGAATACCCGTGTAGGATATCCGGTTGAGTTCATCTCCAACTCCCAGATTCCGGGATACGGCGGAATTCCAAAGGTTGTCATCTTCCTGACAGCAGATTCTTTCGGCGTTCTTCCGCCGATCTCCAAACTGGACAGAAACGCTGCCATGTACCAGTTCGTAACCGGATTTACGGCAAAAGTTGCCGGAACAGAGCGCGGCATCACCGAGCCGGTTCCGACCTTCTCCACACTGTTCGGACAGCCGTTCATGCCTCTGGGCGCAGAGAAATACGCACAGATGCTGGGTGAACGTCTGGATAAGTACGGCACGCAGGTTTACCTGGTCAACACCGGCTGGTCCGGAGGCCCTTACGGAACAGGAAGCCGTATGAAGCTGAAGTACACAAGAGCCATGGTCACCGCTGCCCTGAACGGAAGCCTGAACGATGCAGAATTCGTCCATGACGACCGCTTCAACGTCGATGTACCGCAGTCCTGCCCGAACGTTCCTTCCGAGGTTCTGAACCCGAGAGACACATGGGCAGACAAGGATGCGTACGACAAGCAGGCTGACCGCCTTGCCCAGATGTTCGTAGAGAACTTTAAAGAGAAATATCCGGACATGCCGAAGGAAATCGCTGAGGCAGGCCCGAAGGCAAAATAAATAAGCAAGGGATTAGATCAGAAATATTTCCGAGATTATTCTTTTTAACCAGACCGGAGTGCAGACCATCGCACTCCGGTTTTTCTATCTTATACTCTGCATACATAATAAATTCAGCAGGCTTGTATTTGCATACAAGAAAATGACTGTGTATAATTAGACTATATTCTAGTATTAAAATTATTAATCGTTGATCCATTACGTTTGTATATACTTCGATAAGACAAAAGACCAGGCTGCCAAGGCAGAAAATGAAGATCAGAAACGGAAAGGAGCCCTGCACATGTTAGACCTGAAAAAATTAAAATACCTGACCGCAATCTATAAATACGGCAGTTTTACACAGGCCAGTAAAGAACTGTATGTATCGCAGCCGGCTATTTCCGCAGCCATCACCAGCCTCGAAAAACAGCTCGGTGTGGAACTTCTGACCAGAAACTCCAAAAACGTCAATTTCACAGCCGCGGGAGAACGATTCATTATCTATGCCCAGCATATACTGCAGGAATGCGAAAAGGCCGAACAGGACATGAGATATATGTCGCAGACCTACGCGCAGACACTGCGCCTGGGGCTCTCACCGTCCCTCTCGCACTATCTCCTGCCCTATTTATATGAGACATTCTTCTCCGACCGGAAACAGGCACAGATCCAGATTTTCGAAGGCACGATGAGCAACCATATATCCATGATAAAAGACGGAAGCCTGGACCTGACCTATAACGCGCTGCCAGAAACGCCGATAAAAGGCATCCGTACACTCAAAATAACCAGCGCACAAGTCTATGCAATCCTTCCGCGCAGTCACCGGCTGGCCGCATATCCGAAGATCAACATTGAAATGCTTAACGGAGAAGCCGTTTCTCTGCCAGATAAAAACTCAAAAATATATCCTCTGATGATGCAGGAATTTCAAAAGAAGGGTGTAGTACCGCGGACAATTTCCAACCATGAACAGATCATCTGCATGTTCGACATGGTAAAATACGGAAACTATATCTGCTTTGCAAACAGAGACGCATACCTGCCATTACTGGAGGGAAACTCCGACGTTGTCGCACGTCCTATGGAAGAACCGATTCAGTTCGATGTGGGCTTTATGATGAACAGCACCTCACCGCTGCCGAAAATCGGACAGGAACTGATTGAATATACCCGAACAACAACAGACCAGTGGCTGAATCATGAAAATCTATAATTACAACTAAGAACCTCACCCAACCACGACGCTGATGCGTCGGGCGGGTGCCAGGGAAAGCTGTTATCATCTGATGAACAGACAATGAAAAAGAGCTGTTATCAAACGGATGTCTGATAACAGCTCTCTGCTTCATGAGAAATGATAAACATGAAACGAATAAATACTTTAGAACCGAACCGGCGGTGTCCTACTTTCCCAGGCGGTCTCCCACCAAGTATCCTCGGCGCTGGGGAGCTTAA
>JBJFHK010000199.1:0-8878 GCA_051893535.1 Eubacterium sp.
TGTCCACGCGGAGGTGTCCGCTCTGCTGGAGCGCCCAGTTCAGGCAGAAGCGGCCAATGCCGCGCTCGGAACCGTCCCCTGCCATGCGGTGCACGACGCCGTAAGCGGAATCGTCAAACCAGTTTCCGCCCTCGATATTCCGGTAGGTCGGATCGATGTCCCTGCCGAAGATGTAACAGAATACGCCGATCACCCGGCCGTCCTCACTGGTGACGGCATAGCTTCTGCCAAGGCGGATGTCTTCACGGATGACGGATTCCGGCGGCCAGTTCGTTGCACCCCACTGCTTCGGGTTGCCGGTCTGCGCCATGAATCTGCGCGCACCTTCATAGATTTTCATAACCGCAGGCAGATCCTCAATTCTTGTTTTCCTTATTTCCATCAGTTTTTCTGTTCCTTTCATCGTAATACCTGTGCATTATTATGGTACGGAACGCTGTGAATTTCAACAAAGAAAAAGCCGGCTCATCCGGTTATCCAGATCAGCCAGCCTCAGCCGACATGACTTTATTTTACTCTTTTGGATTTGATTATGGAGATAATTGCAAGAACTGCACAGATGAGATACTCTGTTCCCCAGACAGATAAAACGGAACAGCTTTCTGCCAGAGTACAGGCTGTTGGTGCACCAATACCAAACAGAATAAGAAGTGCAATGTTTCCTCCCTTTTATTGAAAATACAAAATCCCGCGAGTAAAATAAAAGGTATCGGAGAAAACATCATCTACAAGTATTCATGATAGAAGGAGAAAATTATGCGTACAATTACACTCGGAAGTACGGGAATCACGACTCCGCAGAATGCATTCGGCGCCCTGCCGATTCAGAGAGACACAAAAGAAACCGCGGTGTCGATTCTGCGCCACGCTTATGAAGGTGGAATGGTCTATTTCGACACGGCCAGAGCTTACACGGATTCTGAGGAAAAAATTGGTGAAGCCTTCTTCACGCCGGAAAGCGGTTACTCTGTTCCGCGAGAGAAAATCTTCATCGCTACCAAAACAGCCGCCAAGAACCCGGACGATTTCTGGAAGGATCTGGAGACTTCACTGCATAATCTGAAATGCGGATACATCGACGTTTACCAGTTCCATCAGTGCGAACAGTGCTGGGTGCCGGGTGACGGCACGGGCATGTATGAAGCCATGCAGGAAGCGAAGGACAAAGGACTGATCCGCCATATCGGCGCAACGGCACATAAAATCCAGGTCGCCTACGACATCGTAAAGTCCGGCTATTACGAAACCATGCAGTTCCCGTTCTCCTATCTGGCTGCAGACAGCGAACTGAAACTGGTGCAGATGTGTAAGGAAGCAGATATGGGCTATATCGCCATGAAAGGTCTCGCCGGCGGACTGATCACCAACTCCACCGCCGCAATGGCATACATGAATAACTTCGACAATGTCCTGCCGATCTGGGGCGTTCAGCGTGAAAAAGAACTGCAGGAATGGCTCGCGTTTATGGACAAGACACCGGAAATGACGGATGAACTCGCCGCCTTCATTGAGCAGGAAAAGAAGGACCTCAGCGGAAACTTCTGCAGAGGCTGCGGCTACTGCATGCCTTGCACCGTCGGCATCAAGATCAACAACTGCGCCCGCATGTCCCAGATGATCCGCCGCGCACCTTCTGACGCATGGCTTTCCGAGGAGTGGCAGAAGGAAATGTTCAAGATCGAAGACTGCGTAAACTGCCGTGTATGTACTACCCGCTGTCCATACGAGCTGGACACACCGGCCCTGCTGAAGAAGAATCTGGAAGACTATAAAAACATCCTCGCTGGAAAGACGAGTGTGAAATAATGGAGTTCGATGCGGAAGGGGCTGCAGAAACAGAATAGGAAGTAAAACAGAGGCTGCGTTCGCGCAGCCTCTGTTTTACTTCCTGATGAATACGGTTCTGTAGCAGCCGAAGCCATAGCCGGGAAAATGTGTCCTGCCTGCTCTGTCGTAGATGAGAATTGTGATGAACTTATGAAGTTTTCAGGGCATGAGCGGCAAAAATCGTTTTTTTGAATGAAACACCGCTCTGAATATCTATGCATGGAGGTATAAAACGATAGCTGCAGCGGAAATTTTCGCTCAACATCATTGCTAAGTCCATATAAAAAATTAATACGTACTCAGTTACAAACAGTTTTCCATTTCCAATGGCAGACAACGGCACACGGCACGAGATGTTGCCGGAATACTGGCTTGAACAGCATTCCTTTTGACGGAGAAGCTGACATTGATGAAATCCGCCAGCGGTGTTTCGTTAAATAATCACGATTATGCCGTCTTAAATTTTTAAAATTTCAAACACAGGAGAAAAACATACACAAATATGCATATAAATGTACAATCTGCACATTCAGCTGCTCAATGCATCCAGTATCTTGCAGCTACAGATAAATAACGGGATACAGACACAGAGAATTCTATCTTATCTGTGCGTACTGTATCCCGAAATCGTGTATTCCTTTACCGGTCACCCTCCAGACTAATTCTCCCCCATTTCCTGGTGTCTGTGAATCAGGCTGATTACAGTAAATACCAGAAAACCGATGATCCCGGCGATAAAGACAGCCATGTGATAATTCTGGTCCCCGCTGAACTGCCACGGCGCATATAATAACCGCGGGAAGGAATCTGCAGTGATCATGATCTGATTCCTGATGCAGCCGAGCATGCTTCCGGTAATCAGGAAGATCAGGCCGGTTCTGAATGTCCGGCTGAGTGCAGACAGACGGGTAATGCCGAAAATCAGCCAGGCCATGATTAGAAAATATGTACCGATCAGCACACCAACCTTGAAATCGTGCACCGTTTCTGTATCTGCCAGCAGCATCAGATAAAACCACACTGTGTCCCAGAGCATGGTCGTCAGCGCCTTTTTATTCTTCATGAAATCCGGAAGTTCGATGCTGCGGATGAAGAGCGGGAACAGCGGAATCGAAACACCGAACACGGTTGACGCCATGACCGCTGTCGGAAAATGCCCGCTGTAAAACAGTCCATAAAACAATTCAATCAGCAGCAGACCGGCCATGCCGAAGCCTGTCACCTTAGCCATGCGCTGCCCCCTGGAAAGCAGCGGAACAGCGGTAAAGGCAGCGACCAGAAACATCGACGCCGCAAGAACCGGAATCATACGCGCCTCCGCTCCACCTGCCGCAGCGACAATCATGACAATAATCACCGGAAGCATCAGAATTCCGGAGATAATAAGCCCTGCCTTGAATGCCCGGCTTTTTTCCTGCAGGGCATGACGTTTCAGGACGCCGTTTTTTTCCGCATTCAGAGCATTTTCGATTTCCTCATTCTGAAGATCTCTGCAGATCTGCGAACACTCCGGACATGTTTCCAGATGGCCGCGGACAAATCTCCTGCTTTCTTCAGAGCAGACATCATCGACATACATTGGCAGAAGATCACGGACCACAGCACACTCTGCCGGACTGCTCTGCCTGCAGCGTCTGTCAGTTCCGGGCACCGCGGACTTTTTCAGGCTTTCCGGCGCAGGAGAAACACTTCGGCTGCTCTCAGGTCTGCTGCCCCTGATTTCCGGTTCTCTTGTATTTACATCTGATATTTCTTTATTTCTCAATTTTATCTCATCCCCTCTGTCCATTACTATCTGAAGCAGTACAATGTGTACCGGCCTCTCCGGCCGATGCGGATTCTTCCCGCCTGGCCTGTTCCTGCAGTTTTAACTTTGCCCGATGGTAGGTCACCCTCGCCCAGTTCTCCGTCTTCGAGAAAATCATTCCGATATCCCTGAAGGACAATTCCCCGAATACCCGCAGCTGGAAGACCTCTTTATAGGGCTCTTTCATCTGATGAAGCAGCAGATGAATTCGCAGCGCGGTATCTTTCTGCTCAGTCTGCGTCTCCGCAGCCGGATGCGGGTCAGGCGGCTCTTCTTCCGGCATCTCCGCACGTTTCTTCTGCGCCCGGAAATAATCCATGGCCAGATTCTTCGCGATCGATACAAGCCAGGTATATTCACTGGACTGTCCCCGGAATTTTTGCCGTTTCTGTGAATTTATCGCCTTGAAAAACGCCTTCTGCGTGATTTCCTCCGCGGCATCCGCATTTTTCACCAGTGTCATGACATAAGAATATACTTTCATATAGTACGTCTTATACAGCGACTCAAAATCCAGCATGCTTCACCTCCTCTCTTTTCGCCTTCAATAGTTAGACGGATGAGACCCTGTTTCGTTACAAGTTTTTTGTGTATTTATTTCTGAACTTCTGACTGCCGGTCATTTCCTTAGAAACCTTAATACAGACAAAGATGATGTCAAGAGCTAGTGGGAGTTTTGTTGACCGATCTCCAAGCTTTTTCTGTGAGCTGTACGCAGCCTGTGCCTGGAACGCCTCCCGGCTCCCTTCGCGCATGCTCACGCTTCCGACTCCGCCGGCCTTCCAGAGTCAGGCCGGCGATCGTCTGGCAGCGAGGCGCTCAGAAGTCCATGCACAGGCTGCGTTACAGGCTCACTTCAATCAGCTAAATAGATCTCTTGCTGCCCCACAGCTCTTGATCAGCATCTGAGATGTAATTAATTCACTATTATCTTAGCACCTGGAGATCCGTTTTCCATTTTCTAAACTCCCACTAATACTTTACACCCTCAAAAAAACGAGAGCCTGCCTCCGCAGATATATACGGACGGCAGGCTCCCCTTGTATCTCAGCCATGTAATGAAATAACTGTGCCATGATACTCAAAATGCCAGAATCAGAAGGCTATTTTCCTTCTTCCTGTGCAGCTTTCTCTTTTTTCACGCGTTCTGCCTCCTCAAAATTCCGGTGCAGCAGTTCGTGTGTCTTTCCCTTCAGAATTCCATCATACAGCATGGTAACCATCGGGTTCTCATCGGATTTCTTGATCTGGGTCTTGATATCGGTCTCATAGATTCCCTTATAGCGGGCAGCACGTGTTCTCGGTCCGGACTTGGCCGGCTGGCCGCCTCCCATGATGCAGCCTCTCGGGCAGGCCATGACTTCTACGAAGTCATAACGTTTTTCACCATGCTTGATTTCCTCCATAACCGTATCCGCATTTTTCAGACCGCTGACAACAGCGAAATGCAGGTCGCGTCCGTTATAGCGGTATGTGAATTCCTTGATTCCCTCCATGCCGCGGACACCGCTGTTCTTGATATCTGCCATTGCGGTACGGTCATGTCCGTGATTCAGACGGCGCATAACGGCCTCGGTAACACCTCCGGTAACACCGAAGATCATACCGCTTCCAGATCCGATTCCGAACGGAACGTCGGCAGATTCAATATCTGTTTTATCGAAGACGATGCCGGAACGCTCGATCATGGACGCCAGTTCTTCTGTTGTCAGAACATAGTCCACATTCCGCTGTCCCTTGTTCATTGACTCAGGACGGTGAATCTCCTCTTTCTTGGCTGTGCACGGCATAATCGCAACGCTGACGATCCGCTTTCCTTCATTATGCTCCGGATTCTTGTAGTATTCACGAATGACCGCGCCGAACATTTCCATCGGCGAGCGGCAGCTGGAAATATGGCTTGCCAGCTCCGGATACTTGATTTCACAGTGCTTGACCCATGCCGGGCAGCAGGATGTGAACAGCGGAAGATCATGTCCGGAAGACAGACGTTCCAGGAATTCCTTGGATTCCTCCAGAACCGTCAGGTCCGCGCCGTAGGTCGTATCATAGACCTCATCGAAACCGAGCCTGTGAAGGATATTTACAATTCTTCCCATCACGTTTTCGCCCTTCGGCATTCCGAACAAATCTCCAAGAGCAAGGCGGACAGCCGGCGCGATCTGCGCAACCACAATGGCATTCTTATCCGCAAGTGCCTCCGCGACCGGATTGATGTCATTCTTTACGGTGATGGCTCCCGTCGGGCAGACGATGCGGCACTGTCCGCAGGATACACATTCTGTCTCCGAAATCGGCTTGTTGAATGCCGGGGTAACCAGCGCATCCGTTCCTCTGTAGGCAAAGTCGATGGCGTTGATTCCCTGAATGTCAGAGCACATGCGGACGCAGTCACCGCAGAGAATACATTTATTCGGGTTGCGGACAATTCCATAAGAACTGTTGTCGATCGGCTGAGGCTCTCTGGTATTTTTAAAACGTACATTATCTACACCCATACGCTGCGCCAGCTCCAGCAGATGACATCCGCCGCTGACCACGCAGGTTGTACAGTCTCTTTCATGTGCGGCAAGAAGCAGTTCCAGGATCAGTTTCCGGTAACGCACCAGCCGCGGTGTATTCGTGTAAATCACCATTCCGTCTCTCGGCTTTTCCGAGCAGGACGCAAAGGTTTTTCCTCTGTCGTCTTCCACCGTACACAGACGGCAGGATCCGTAAGTTGAAAGCTCTGAAACATAGCAGAGCGTCGGGATATCAATTCCCGCATTTCTGATGACCGTCAGCACATTCTTTTCATTGGTGAATTCAACGTGCCTTCCGTCGATTGTCATTTGTCCCATAATCTGACCTCCTTGTGGTACGTTGAACTAGTCCTTGTAAATCGCGCCGAACGGACATCCGTCCATACATGTTCCGCACTTGATACATTTCGACGCATCAATGACAAACGGCTTCTTAACTTCACCGGAAATCGCCTTTGCCGGGCAGTTCCTTGCGCACTTGGAACATCCCTTACATTTTTCCGGATCAATTTTATACGTCAGCAGATCCTGACAGATATGGGTGCGGCACTTCTTATCAACGATGTGCTCCTTAAATTCCTCAGGGAATCCGTTCATGGCGCTGATGACCGGCTTCGGCGCACCCTTTCCGAGTCCGCAGAGCGCTGTATTTTCAATCATATCCGCGAGTTCTCTCAGCTCATCCAGATCAGACATTTTTCCTTCACCGTGGACAATTCTCTCCATAATTTCCAGCATACGCTTGGTTCCTTCACGGCAAGGCACACACTTTCCGCAGCTTTCTCTCTGCGTGAAATTCATGAAGAAGCGGGCAACTTCAACCATGCAGGTGGATTCATCCATGACAACCAGACCGCCGGATCCGATCATGGCACCGATCTTCTTCAGAGAATCGAAGTCCATGGAGCAGTCCAGCTGATCCTTTGTCAGACATCCGCCTGAAGGCCCGCCGATCTGTACAGCCTTAAATTCCTTATCGTCCTTGATTCCGCCGCCTACATCGTAGATAATCTCACGCAGTGTGATACCCATCGGGACTTCAATCAGTCCGGTGTTCTTTACATTTCCGGTCAGCGCAAAAGCCTTGGTTCCCGGGCTTTCCGGAAGTCCGATACTCTTATACCAGTCTGATCCGTTCTTGATGATCATCGGCACATTGGCGTAAGTTTCAACGTTGTTCAGAACCGTCGGCTTTGCAAACAGTCCCTGTTCAACGGTACGAGGCGGTTTGACTCTCGGCATGCCGCGCTTTCCTTCGATGGACGCAGTCAGAGCAGATCCTTCTCCGCAGACAAATGCTCCAGCTCCGCGGTTGATATGCAGGTGGAAACTGAAATCGGTTCCCAGAATATTATCACCCAGGAGCCCAAGATGTTCAGCCTGATCAATTGCCATCTGCAGACGCTTTACGGCAAGCGGATATTCTGCACGGACGTAGATATAGCCTTCTCTGGCCTGAACCGCATAGGCCGCAATCATCATTCCCTCGATCATGCGGTGCGGGTCGCCTTCCATGACGCTTCGATCCATAAAGGCGCCAGGATCTCCTTCATCACCATTGCAGACAACGTATCTTGTTTTTTCCTTTTGTCCCGCAACCTGCCTCCACTTGCGGCCCGTCGGGAATCCTGCACCGCCGCGGCCTCTCAGATTGGAGTCGGAAATGATGCGGATGATTTCTTCCGGCGGCATTTCAAACAGCGCCTTTTCAAATGACTCGTAATCGCCGACCGCAAGTGCATCTTCAATGTGCTCCGCGTCGATATGACCGCAGTTTTTCAGCACCAGACGTGTCTGACGGGCATAGAACGGGATTTCCTCCTCCGTCTCATATACGTGACCGTCCATGTGGTACATCAGACGTTCCACCGGCTTCCCTTCCAGAACGGAAGTCTTGAAAATCTCTTCACAGTCTTCCAGCTGCGTCTTCAGATAGAGGTAATTAAACGGCTCTATTCTGACCAGAGGTCCCATTTCACAGAAACCATGGCATCCGCTTTTCTTTACGCCTGTATGCGCAATTTCCTCGCCGAATTCCACCTGCACATCCCGGTCGCCGCAGTACTTGTCGGTAAGTTCCTGAAATTTCTCATACAGTTTCTGTGAACCTCCGGCAAGACATCCGGTGCCTCCGCAGACCAGAATTCTGCGTGTCTCTGCATTTCTCTTTTCTACGCATTTTTCCCGAAGCAGGTCAAGCTGCGTTCTGTTTTCCAGTCTCATTATGCATTCTCCTTCCGCAGCTGATCGATAATATCCATCATTTTCTCCGGTGTCATTTTCGGATAAACCTTACCGTTTACTGTGACAGTCGGCGCCAGTCCGCACGCACCCAGACAGGAAACCGTTTCCACAGTAAAGAGCTGATCATCTGTAGTGTGTTTCCTCTTGCTCAGTCCCAGGTTCTCATTCAGCGCGTTTAAGATCGGTGTTGATTTCCTGACATGACAGGCCGTGCCGTCACAGACCCGGATGACATATTTCCCTTTCGCTTCAAAGGAGAAATTCTCATAGAAACTGGCGACGCTGTAGGCCTTCGCTTCAGAAATATTCAGTTTTTTCGCGACGTAGCTCAATAATTCCGGGGGAACATAGGTGTAGGTTTCCTGGATATCCTGAATAATCGGAATCAGAAAACGTTCTTCTGCTCCGTGAAGCCGGATAATTGCGTCCGTCTTATCATAGTACGATTGATCTAACATTTCTCAGTCGTGGATGACGT
>JBJFHK010000200.1:0-8860 GCA_051893535.1 Eubacterium sp.
GCGGATGGGATCCGGAGGTTTCTGCGGTTACAGCGGATGTGACATATAAGGCTGTTTATACGCAGACGGTAAATACCTATACTGTGACATGGGCAAATGAAGACGGTACGGTTCTGGCAGTAGATACAGTACCATATGGTCAGGTTCCGTCATATTCCGGAGAGACGCCTGTAAAGCAGGGAAATGCGGAGCACAGCTATGCCTTCGCCGGATGGAAAGCGGACGGAAGCGATGAGACGGGCGTTAAGGCTGTAACCGGGGATGTGACATATAAGGCTAAGTTTACGGAGTCTGTAAACACATATACCGTGAAATGGCAGAATGAGGACGGTACAATTCTTCAGACTGACACAGACGTCCCATATGGCACAATTCCGGAGTATAAGGGGAAAACTCCTTCAAAGGCAGCTGATGCGCAGTATACGTATACCTTTAGTGGATGGACACCTGCGGTTGATGCTATTACTGGTGATACGACCTATACGGCGGCCTTCAGCAAGACAGTCAATACGTACACAATTACTTGGAAAAATGCTGATGAAACTGTCCTCAAGACAGAAACTCTTGAATATGGCTCTACGCCTGTTTACAGCGGCGATACTCCGACAAAACAGGGCGACGCGCAGTATTCCTACACCTTCAGCGGATGGAGTCCAGACATCGCGCCGGTGACGGGGGATGCGGCGTATACAGCGCAGTTTGAACGGACTGTAAATACTTATACAGTGACCTTTAAGAATGAGGATGGGACTGTTCTGGCCATACAGGACAAAGTGGCTTATGGCACGCATCCGGCTTATAAGGGAGCAACTCCTGCAAAAGCGGATGACGAGTACTACAGCTATTCATTCTCAGGGTGGGATCCGGACCTGATGGACGATACTGTAGTGACAGAAAATGTCACCTATACGGCGAAGTTCACCAAGACTGTACTTCATTCCTATACGGTGACCTTTGATGCCAATGGCGGAAGCGGATCCATGGAAGCTATGGCAGTTCCATGCGATCCGGATACAGATTACAATCTTACGAAGAATGCATTTACTCGTGAGAATTATCTCTTTACAGGATGGAATACGAGCGCTGACGGAACTGGAGCGTCATATGCAGATGAAGGATCTGTGGGAAAGGGAGTACTGAAAGCGAACGTTACGCTATATGCCCAGTGGAAGCTGCAGACCGGCTGGCTGACAGACGATCATGGAACTACGTATTACAAGGATGGTTCCATCGCCTATAAAGGACAGTGGGAGACTATTGACGGAAATATATATTATTTCGATGATACCGGCTATATTGTGAAAGGTATCAGCGGAACAATTACAGGCCAGGACGGTTCGACAACCGGGCGATTCCTTTTTGATGCTGAAACCGGTGTTTTTCTCAGCAACCAGAGCGGACTTTACACTGTGGGAGCGGATACATACTGGACAAAGGACGGAATGATAGAAGCTTATCCTGGCCTTGTGAGAGTCACAAAGGATTCAGGAGAAATTAATTACTATTATTTCGGACAGGATGACAAGGCGGTTAAAGACGGTACCTATAAAGTTGAGAAGAATAACGGCCTTCCGCTTCCTGCTTATCAGTACTCATTTGACGCAGACGGTGTGATCGCTCACGATGCAGATACCTCAAAGAATGGGATTTGCGATGGAGATGGCTCGAAGTTTTACTACATTGACGGTGTCAAGGTCGGTGTTGGTCTGATCAAGGTTGACGGAAGCTATTATTACGCACGGACTTCAACGGGAGAAATCATCAGGAACCGTACATATTGGGTGACACAGACGAATGATTATTCAATCCCCGAGGGTGAATACTCATTTGACGCAGATGGACGCATGATTCTCAAGGGCTTCATCGAAGAAAATGGAAACACCTACTATTATGCGGACGGAAGCCGCGTCAAAGGGTTTATAAAAATCGGCGATGACTATTATCTGTTTAATGCAAGCTCCGGCATGATGTATAAGAACGGCACGTACTGGGTCCCCGACAATGCATATGGAATCGCGGGAGGCATGTACACATTTGGTGCGGATGGTAAGCTCCAGCTGAAGAATGGCTTTGTGCAGGAGACGCATAAAGATGGGACGACATACACCTACTATTATCTGAATGGCAATAAGGTTAAAGGCTTCACGAAAATCGGCGATGACTATTATCTGTTTAATACAAGCTCCGGCATGATGTATAAGAGTGGTACATACTGGGTCCCGGATAATACATATGGTATTGCAAGCGGCATGTATGCCTTTGACGCAGATGGTAAGCTTCAGCTGAAGAATGGCTTTGTGCAGGAAACACATAAAGATGGGAAGACATATACCTATTATTATCTGAATGGCGATAAGGTTAAGGGATTTACAAAGATTGGCGACGACTACTATATGTTTAACCGGTCAAGCGGAATGATGTATACCGATGCGACGATGTGGGTTGGTGATAACAGCTATGGAATCGCAGGAGGTATGTACTATTTCGGATCGGACGGCAAGATGCAGTCTGGCAGTGTATAAATTGCAATATTTTTGCAGGAATTCAGGAGGTAGAATAGTATGAAAAAGGGCAGAAACGCCAGAGTGATTTCATGGCTTCTGGCGGCTATGATGAGCACCTCTGTTTTATTGAGCCCGGTTACGGCGCTGGCAGAGGATAACACGGATAGTATGGAATCCGCTTCGGTGGAGACAACTTCTTCCGAAAATAACTCTGATTCGTCGGAGTTGCTGCAGGATGATACGGCAGATGTGCAGACCGATTCGTCTTCCGAGACACCGGCAGAAAGCGGCAGCTCTGAGTCATCAGACAGTGAACAGGTGACAGCTGAGGAATCCAAAGTGGATTCTTCAGCTGAATCAGCCGCTGTGAAATCAGAAAGTACAGTCTCCGCGTCAGCTGATTCAAATTCTGCATCAACCGAAACAGGCACTGCGAATGAAACACTGAGTGTATCCTCGTACCAGGATTTTCTGACGGATCTTACCGCACTTGAAACATATGCAGATGCATATGTAAAAGAGCATAGTGGTGAAGACGCATATGGTCTGATTATTAATTATATTCGTACGGGTGTTGAGCGATATACGACCAGCGCCTGGACAACCTTCTGCGGCCCTGAAAATACAGCATTTGTTACGTATGTGGCGGATCAGGATAAGGCTAATGCTACATCGGCAGAGGCTCTTCGGAATCTTCAGAATTTCACTCTCCCGAACGGCAACGAGGTGGATTTCGGGCATATGTTCGGATGTATGGATATGTCCTATCATACAAAGAACCAGAATACGGAGGATCTCGGAAGCTGGGCAGGTGATCTGTGTGACCTTGTGTGGCTTGTTCAGACGACGGGGATAGATTCGGGAACTGTCGATGAGATGGCGGACAAGATCCGGACGGAGAATGACAAGTATTTTCTTTATACAGCCCCGATTACGGGTGGCCATTCCTTCAGCCAGACTGATTTTTACGGAGATATGGATGCGTATTATCTCCTTCAGAATATGAACAGCGGCACATCTCTGAGCAAACTGATTCGCAATTACTGCACAGCTAATCTGACAGACAAGATCCGGATGCAGTTTTTCCTTGCTCACCGTTTTCCGGGGAAAACGACAAGGGCTGATATACGCGATGCAGTTTACAGCACATATAAGGCAAATGAGGGGATTACCACACTGGAAGGTACTTATCTTGCAGATGGTGTTAATGCGGATATCCGTCAGGCGAGCTGCTACGCATTTGCTGATTATTTATACTTGGGCACACACGACGAGAGCGAAAAATCATACTATTCGGTTTTTTCTACAACATCATCGACACTGGCTCCCGGAATTACAGAGGTAGAAAAGCGGGCAACGACTGCTGATAACAAGCAGATAGTATACTTCCTGGCAACGGCAGACGTGTCACGGGATGACGTCAAAGTCTGTGCGAACTACAAGGACCATGATGCTTCCGCTTGGGGCATGCAGAGAGTTTCAGAGCAGATGCAGGCAGCAGAAACGGCTCATTCTGATGAAAAGGATTCCGCTGCCTATATTCCGAATTTTAAATCAATTGTTGGTATTAATGCCGATTTCTACAACATGAGCACTGGAGAGCCAACCGGACTTCTTGTCATGGATGGCAAGCAGTACCATGCGCTTGGAAATGAAGGCTTTTTCGCTATTCTTGATGATGGGAGTGCGGTCATCGGAGACAGCCAGTCTGATTTCGATACCTATAAGAGCAGAATCAAAGAAGCCGTCGGTGCCAATGCGCGTCTGGTTAAGGACGGGAAATCAGTTGTCGGTGAGGACAGCTCGTACACGTCGAATCGTGTATCAAGAACCTGCGTCGGCATTACCTATGACGGAAAGGTTGTCTTTATGGTTCTTGATGGCCGTCAGGAACCCTATTCTGCCGGTGGAAGTCCGCAGGAGATTGCTCAGATCATGCTGGATGCCGGCTGTGTGGATGCCGTTAACCTTGACGGCGGAGGTTCCAGTACGTTTGCTGCAAAAACAGAAGGTTCGGATAAAATTTCAGTTGTCAACAGTCCGTCCGATGGGTATGAGCGTTCTGTCAGTTCGTCCCTTCTGATCGCATCAACGGCTAAACCATCTAACGTATTTGATCATGCCGTGTTGTCCTCGGATTACGATTACCTGACAAAAGGAAGCAGTCTCAAGGTTACAGCAAGCGGCGTTACATCCACTGGTGGAAGCATTGATCTTCCGGAAGGGGCTTCCCTGAAGCTTGCTGATGAAAAAACAGGAAGTCTTTCATCGGATGGCGTGTTTACTGCATCGGCACTGGGTGACGCAGTCGTTCAGCTTGTTTCGAAAGACGGAACCGTGCTGGGTTCAAAGACTCTCCATGTCGTGGATCCGACAGAACTCAAGTTTACAAAGAGTACCCTGAACATGATCTACGGGCAGCCGTCGACACTCCCGCTGGAAGCTTTATACAATGGGAATCCGGTTAAGATAAATAGTGGAGATGTGACATTCGGGTATCTGAAAATTTCACTGCAGAAAATCGGTACTGTAGACGGTAAGGATGTCAATACGACAAAGACAGAGCTGGTATTTGATTATCCGGAAGCCGGAAGTATGCAGGATTTTCAGTTTACACCGAAGGAGGGCAGCGGCCTTCGCACCCTGACAATAGGCGCAGTACTGACTTCTAAGCTGCAGGATTTTCAGAATACGATTAATAGCGAATATCAGAAGGCCTATCAGGAGGCGATCAAGAACGGTTCTGCAGAGGATGCAGCCGCCGTTCAGGCACAGACGGCAGCGATCAATGCAGCCCTGAATACTGCCTCTAAGCTGACAGCTTATCTGTATGAGAAGAATGAAGCGAGCGTCGATTTTAATACAGCTAATGGCGTCGATGCAACAGGACTTCTGGCCTGGAACCGCACGGTTGAGGATTCTGACTATGACAAGGATGATCCGCCGACATACTGGCTGAAGAATACGGACGATTCTGGTACGGCAACATATACATTTGCTGTTGATATGTCAAAGGTAAAAATACCTGATAAATTGTCAGGACTTCTATATATGCTTCCAGGAGGCGATCAGGAAGGAAAAACGGCTTGGGATTTTATGCTGCAGCTGGCAGAGCGGATCAGCCCGCTGACTACCGTGACATTTACCCTGAATATTCCTGATAACTTCTCGGTGGATACGAAGAATCTGCGGCTTGCGAATGACTTCTTTACGCTGAAATCTGCAGAATTGGATGGAAATAAGCTGACTGTTACCTTTGGCTTTATTACTCAGACAGAACCGGTTAACCCGACAACGGCGAATCCGATCTGTGTGCTGAGTGGACTTAAGCTGACACCGAAGGCGGATGCGACCTGGAACGAGAAAAATGAACTTACCTGCAGTCTGACTGGCGAAGTGAGCTATGATATTTACGCTCATTTCCACATTCTGAAATCGCTGGCATCTCAGACAGAATATCAGGAGAAGTATGGCCTGTATCCATACGACAACAGCACAAATCAGGCTGGCGATTACGGCGCTCATTTTCCGAATAAGGTTATGGACTTCAAGGATTCTTACACGCTGAAGCAGCATGTAAAGAACGGATGGTCCAAGGAAGGAGAAAACTGGAGCTATTACCAGGATGGGAAAGCGCTCACAGGTGTGCAGGAGCTTCCGAGCTTCACGACCGGAGAGGACGGTTCATTCTGGTATGATCTCGGCGATAAGGGAACATGCAAGGATAAGCTGACCGGCTTCTTTGAGAAGGATGGTGGTCGGTATTATGCCCGCGCAGGGAAGCTGTTGTCCGGCTGGCAGTCCATGGAAGACAGCTATTACTATTATTTTGATCCGACAACAGGAAAAGCTGCGACAGGCGAGACAAAGATTAATGGGCTGACCTATACATTTAACGACAAGGGACAGCTTATACGAGGTGCCTTTTACTCAGACGGAACCGGAACCAGATATAATGTCGCTGGAAGAGATCTGTGGAGACAATTTGTCACATTGGATGAAGGAACGTATTGGATTGATGCGTCTCATCATGTGGCGTATGGAAATGCATATACAGTGACAGACAATGTCAAAGACATTACCTGGTACCATTTTGACGAAAAAACAGGTCTCAAAACAGGTGTCTGCACAGGAATGTTTACTTATCAGGGCGACACATATTATGCAAACGAAAACGGAAAGGTTTTTTACGGGCTGACGAAGACTGCAAATGGAATCGTGTTTTCAGAAACGCTTGGCAAGGTCAGTGTCAGCAAGGGCGTATATGTAGATTCGACGACGGGCCAGAAGGGCTGTGCGCTGGCAAGCGGCTGGTATTATGCTGGATCAGACGGATATCTTGTGAAGGATGGTTTTGCTACGATCAATGATAATACCTATTATTACAGCAATTACCAGGCTGCCAAGGGACTTACGAAGGTTGGCAATGATTATTACCTGTTCAATCGTGGAAATGGAAAAATGTACAAGGATGCCACGATGTGGATTGGCGATAACGACTATGGCATTGCCAGCGGTATGTATTATTTTGGCGCAGATGGAAAGCTGCAGCTGAAAAATGGATTTGTAAAAGAGGGTGATTACACATACTACTATGTAAACGGTGAGAGAGCTAAGGGATTTACGAAAATTGGCGATGATTATTACCTCTTTAATGCAAATTCCGGCATGATGTACGCAAATGGGACATATTGGGTTCCGGACAACAGTTACGGATTCCCGGGCGGTATGTATTCATTTGGATCAGATGGTAAAATGCAGCTGAAGAACGGATTTATCAAAGAAGGCGGATATACATACTATTACGTCAATGGAGACAGAGTTAAAGGCTTTACAAAGATTGGCGATGATTACTACCTCTTTAATACAAGTTCAGGCATGATGTATACGAATGGTACATACTGGGTTCCAGACAACAGTTATGGATTCCCTGGCGGTTTTTATGCCTTTGGAGAAGATGGGAAAATGCAACTGCAGTCCGGCTTCGTACAGGAGACACACAAAGACGGGAAAACATATACCTACTACTATCTGAAAGGCGAGAAGGTCAAGGGCTTTACGAAGATCGGGGATGATTATTATATGTTTAACCGGTCAAGCGGAATGATGTACACCGATGCGACTATGTGGGTCGGCGATAACAGCTATGGGATTCCGGGAGGTATGTATTACTTCGGGAAGGACGGCAAGATGGTATCTGCCTGAACATGGATAATGAAAATGAGGGATTCGCAGGCGCTTTACGACTGTGAATCCCTGTTTTCAACATTATCGGATGAATAAACAGGGTGACGGAGATTGTGAATGGATGAACGCACGAGAAACGGTTCTATTTCTTTAGAGACGCTGGTTGTCACAATGAACCAGACGGACAGATCGCTTGAGAAGAGGATGAATATAAGAACAGATGTCTTGATTGGCAATCAGTGCGGAAGGTGTGGAGAGGAGATTTTTATTTCCAACGGAAGAAAAGTTGAGTATCTGAATACTGCAGAAACTGGTGTCGGAAAAAACAGAAACCTGGTGCTCGATCATGCGACCGGAGACATCTGTATACTCGCAGATGATGACATGCGCTTTGCCGATGAGTATCCCTCAATTGTTCTGCAGGCATTTCGTGAATGCCCGCAGGCAGATCTTCTGATCTTCAATTTGATAGAAGAAAGACCGGTGCGGAAAATAAATCGAACTTATTCAAAAGTAACCTGGCTTAACTATGCTCAATATGGAGCGGCGAGAATTGCCTTCAGGAGAAGTGCAATCGTTGGCTCAGGTATTCGATTCAGCCTCCTTTTTGGTGGAGGGGCCAGATATGGATCTGGTGAAGACACGATTTTTCTGCAGGAATGTCTCAGGAAAGGAATTCGCATGTATACGGCGCCATATGCTCTGGCGGAGCTTCATCAGGGAGAATCATCGTCCTGGAAAGCGGGACATCGGAAATTCTTTTTTGATAAAGGAGCCGCTTATGCCTGCCTTCATCCGTTTTTCTTTATTGCATTTGACTTTTTGTTTTTGATTCGCCATATGCGGGAATATAAAAGTGATGTGTCTCCCTCTGATGCCTTTCGGCTTATGCTTAAGGGAAGTCGGGACTATCTGAAAACATATAGGAGTAAGATATGAGATTCAGCATTATTGTTCCGGTATATAATACAGAGTCATATCTTCAGCGTTGTGTTCAATCTGTTTTCCAGCAGGATTTTTCGGATTGGGAGCTTCTTTTGATTGATGACGGATCTACGGATCAGAGCGGAAAAATAGCTGATTCTTACGCCGAAAAAGATTCGAGAGTTCATGCTCTGCATCAGTCGAACAGCGGGCAGTTTTTGGCAAGACAGCATGGGATTCAGCAG
>JBJFHK010000201.1:0-1716 GCA_051893535.1 Eubacterium sp.
GAATCATCAGAGGGATTTTACCGGCGCTGCCGTACATGTTCTGGGCCAGCATGACCCCCAGAATCGCCGCGCTGCTTCGGTAGGCACTCTGAATGAATTCCCCCTGCACATTCTTTTTTGTCCGGCAGAAAAGATAAGACAGCAGGATGATCAGGCCGATGCTGGCGCAGGTGGCCAGAAAACAGTAGAGCACAAAACGGCCGTCCCAGGCCTCGTAGAAATTCTTGCTGGCCAGGCTGTAGAAGAGCAGGACCGGAAGTGTGACTTTAAACACAAAATTATTCAGCTTCTTCGTGAAATCGAGTGTCATGAAGCCGATTTTCCGCAGAAACATGCCGAGCGCCATCATCAGAAAGGCCGGTATGGTCGTGTCCAGACAGATAATAAAGTTATTTAACATTGATAATTCCCCTTTGAACGTCAGATGGATACATTCTACCGCGAACGACGGGGGATGAAAAGGGGAGAATGGCACTCATTTTTTTCTGTATGATGCATGGGGATGTGCAGAATTCTGTGCTATTATGGATTCAGGAGAAATTTGTACTGAAGAATAGGGAAATAAAAGAACCATGGAGGGAATGATGAGTAAGCATATTGATGTGACTGCGCTTGGCGAGCTGCTGGTGGACTTTACGGCCAACGGCATCAGCGCACAGGGAAATCCGATCTTCGAGGCTAATCCGGGCGGTGCGCCGTGTAATGTGCTGGCCATGCTGGGTAGACTGGGCTGTGAGACAGCCTTCATCGGAAAGGTCGGAAATGACGCTTTCGGCCAGATGCTGAAGAAGAAGGCGCAGGAGCAGGGAATCAATCTGACGGGACTGATGGTGGACCAGGAAATTCACACAACCCTGGCTTTTGTGCAGAAACTGGATAACGGTGACCGGGACTTTTCCTTTTACCGGAATCCGGGAGCAGATGTCCGCCTGACAAAAAGTGAAGTGCAAGAGCATTCCCAGTTAATAGAGGACGCGAAAATTTTCCACTTCGGGACCCTTTCTATGACGGATGAAACGGTGGAAAACGCGACGATCGAGGCACTCCGCATCGCAAAAGACAAGGGATGCCTGATTTCCTTTGATCCGAACCTGCGTCCGCCGCTCTGGCGCTCGAGAATTTACGCGGAAGAGAAGATTCGCTATGGATTGTCAAAATGCGATATTCTGAAAATCTCGGACAATGAAGTGGAGTTTCTGACCGGACGGGACGGCACCAATATCGAGGAGATGAAAGCCGGAGCCAGAGAACTGATTGATGAATATCATATTCCGCTGGTTTTCGTGACGCTGGGACCGAATGGTTCGCTGGCATTCAAAGACGGCGAGTGTGTTTACCATCCGGGATATAAAATAGAGCCGGTGGAGACGACAGGCGCCGGAGATACCTTCTGCGCCTGCGCATTGTACTACGTTCTGAAGTACGGCCTGGAAGGGCTGAATCCGCAGCGTCTGACGGAACTGCTTTCCTTCGCGAATGCGGCGGCTTCTGTCATTACGCAGAGGAAGGGTGCGCTTGCAGTTATGCCGTCTGTGGATGAAATCAATGACAGATTAAAATCAGTAAAATAGTAAATCAGAGAGGGGCGGTTCTGCCGGAGAATGAAAGCCGGCGGAGCCGTCTTTCTGTCTCGTGTTGAGGCTGCAGCGGCATTTTGCAGAAAAATGCCGGGCAGCCTTTTCGTGTATGAAAATAAATAATATTTTCCGAGAATGG
>JBJFHK010000202.1:0-8735 GCA_051893535.1 Eubacterium sp.
GCCATCATCAGCATGGAGCTATTTCAGGCTGCTCAGAGGGAATTCGCAGATCGCTATGGCGTCAAGATCGAGAACGGGATTGCCCAAACCGCAGGCTACTTCTACCACCGGGATGGAGAGGCCGGACCGCACCCGCCGCACAGGAAACCACATTGGTCAGAGGAACAGAGAAAATCCCACTCCGAGTATTTTCGGAATCGTGAAACGGCTATTTGCCGATACGAGTTTTCACACTTCATTGAGTGCGAGAACTGCCACGGCCATCTTCAGGCGCAGCTCCGGCACTTCGTGGATGGCTCCTCTGAGGTGGCTTGGATTGACCCGGAGCATAACGAGAGAGCGAAAGACACGCCAAGGCCGCTTGCTTTCCGGGACAGCGCTCTGAAAAAACAGATTGCAGACGCGCTTGGCTGGGAGGCATTTGACGCGGACGCCATGCTTGAGACGCTGACGAAGATCGGCGCGAACGTGAACGTCATCACCCTCTACTTCAAAGACGGGCATACGCAGTCATTCGAGTACATCCCGCCAAAGCAGATTCACCGGAAGCGAAAGGAGACGCCCTGATGGCAACCGTAACAAAGATACCCGCGACGCTTAGCCGGTTCACGGCGGCCCCGTTGGCCAGCATGGCTAAACGCAAGGTCGCCGCCTATGCCCGCGTCAGCACAGACCATGAAGAACAGCAGTCAAGCTATGAGGCGCAGGTGGATTACTACACCCATTACATCCAGAGCCGCGACGATTGGGAGTTTGTCGACGTCTATGCAGACGAAGGCATCACCGGGTGCAATACCAAAAACCGCGACGGGTTTAACCGGATGGTGGAGGACGCCCTTTCCGGTCGTATCGATTTAATCATCACGAAGTCGGTGAGTCGCTTCGCCCGGAACACCGTGGATAGCCTTACCACCATCCGAAGGCTCAAGGAGCACGGCACAGAATGCTATTTTGAAAAGGAGAATATCTGGACCTTCGACGGTAAGGGCGAGCTGCTCCTGACGATCATGTCCAGCCTTGCGCAGGAGGAAAGCCGCAGCATTTCTGAGAACTGCACATGGGGCCAGCGGAAGCGCTTTGCAGACGGCAAGGTTACGGTGCCCTTCGGACGTTTTCTCGGCTACGACCGTGGTGAGGACGGCAACCTTGTAGTGAACCCAGAGCAGGCCAAGCTGGTCCGCCGCATTTACGGGCTTTTCCTTACCGGCATGTCACCAACCCTGATTGCCCGGACACTCACGAATGAGGGCATCCCGACGCCCTCTGGCAAGGAAAAATGGTATGCCACCTCTATCAAGAGCATCCTGACGAATGAAAAGTACAAGGGCGATGCGCTTCTGCAAAAATCCTACACCACGGACTTTCTGACGAAGAAAACGAAGAAAAACGAAGGTGAGATTCCGCAGTACTACGTCAAGGGTAACCACGAAGCGATCATCGACGAGAAGACCTTTGCACTGGTTCAGACAAAAATGGCTGCCCGGACCAAGGGCCAGAATCGCATTAGCTCCGTCAGCATCTTTTCCAGTAAGATCAAGTGCGGCGACTGCGGAAGCTGGTACGGCTCAAAGGTGTGGCACTCCACAGATAAGTATCGGCGGGTCATCTGGCAGTGCAATCACAAGTTTGACGGCGAAAAATGCACCACGCCGACGCTCACAGAGGACGAGATTAAAAGGCTTTTCCTGCAGGCAGCCAATATCGCCATCACGGAGCGGGAGGAGCTGATCTCCGTGTTTGAATCGTACATGGCTCCAAAGCTGGCGACTGATGCGCTGGAGCGGGAGCTGGCTGAGGTTGAGACGGAGCTCAACGTGGTAAGCGGCCTCATAGATAACTGTATCCATGAAAATGCAAGGATTGCCCTTAACCAGACAGCCTATCAGGAGCAGATTGCGGCCTTGGAGGCGAGGCTCAATCAGGCCGAGGCAAAGAAGGCTGAGGTGATCGCTGAAATCACCCGAAGACAGGCAAAGCGTCAGGAGATTGACCAGCATTTCCAGTACCTGCGGAAGCTGGACCTTCTGACAGAGTTCCGGGATGATGACTGGCTTGCGATGGTGGATTACATGACGGTCCACAGGAAAGACGAGGTCTGGGTCACGTTTAAGGACGGAAGTAAAATAAAGGCAGGGCTGTGAAATGCGAAACCGGGCAGGGCAGATTCTGCGTGAGCGCCGTCTGGAGCTCGGCCTGACGCAGGAGGAGGTGGCTTTGGAGCTACACATGAGCATCCACCAATACCAGCGATACGAATACGGAGAACACCAGCTCTCGAATTGTCCCATGAAGGTGGGCCTCCGTATCTGCGCCGTCCTTGAGCTGGACCCATACGAAATTATCTTTGAGAGCGAACCATAAGGCCTGCCTTCTTGCCCACACTTCGCGGAAGTCTGCGGAGGTGGGCTTTTTTCATCAATTTTTCGCCAAAATACGTCTGCGCAGACGTGGATAAACCTCCTACTCTATGCAAATATGGTACTGCCATTATGGCAAATCTAACATCCTTTCGGGAAGGAGGTTGTGAACGTGTACGCAGCAATGAAATACAGTAAGCGGGAGGTGATGGTATGGAAGATGTTCGGCAGGTTGCTCAGGAACGAGCATCGCGTCCGAAGAAAGCCCCGGTAGGTGCCAGCTTTGAATCCGAACGTCAGCGATCCAAAAACGCACTTGTAAAACAGATCGCCTCACAGGACGGAAGAAACGTACGGATGATCGCCGCCGCCACCGAAACGCCGGAGGAGAAACGGATTCTCCGGGTGGCCGCATACTGCCGCGTCTCGACGGATGATATCGATCAGGCCCTTTCCATCCACCTCCAGATCCAGCAGTACATGAAAAAGATCAAGGAGAACCCCAACTGGAAGTACGCGGGCTGCTATGTCGATGACGGCTTTTCCGGCACGAACACGGACCATCGGCAGGGCTTTCAGAAGCTCATGAAGGACTGTATGGACGGTAAAATCGACATGGTTATCACGAAGGCAGTGAGTCGCTTCGCTCGAAATCTGATGGACTGCATCGGCTGGGTCGAAGCCCTGCAGAACCACGATCCTCCAGTCCGGGTCTTTTTCGAGCAGGAGAATCTGGACACCATGTCCCAGACCAGCGGCATCATTCTATTCGTCCTGGCAATGGTGGCGCAGGAGGAAAGCCACATGAAAAGCGAGGCGATCCTGCTCTCGCTGGAGTGGCGTTTCAGTCGAGGCCGCTTCCTGACGCCGCGCCTTTTCGGCTATGACAAGATCGAGGTTCCGGATGGCTTCGGTGGCAAGAAAAAGGTGCTGTCCGTCAATGAGAATGAAGCCCGTGTTGTGCGCTGGATGTACTCCACGCTGGTCAACGGTGGCTCTCCGGAGGAGATGGCAGAGGTTCTTACCGAGATGGCGATTCCCACCGGAGGCCGACGCCGGGACGGAACCATGAACACCCACTGGACCGCCAGTGGTGTCGTGTCCATCCTGCGCAACGAAAAGCACTGTGGCGACGTGCTGGCCCGAAAGACCTACACGCCCAACTATAAGGACCACAAATCCAAAAAGAACAATGGCAAGAAAAACAAGTATTTTCAGCCAGATCACCACGAGGCCATTGTCAGCCGCTCCATGTGGAATGCCGCCCAGCGGATTCTCAACAGCCGGAAGTACGGCCACGAGGGCACCTACCTTCCCATGCGCATCATCGATCACGGTGCTCTTGCCGGGTATATCTCCATGAACCGTGCTTGGGCAGGCTTTGACTTTGAGGATTACTACCGCGCCGGTCAAATCGCCATGGGTATGCTCGACGAGGATTTGGAAGTGGATCTGGCCTCGGAGTATCTGCCAGAAGGCGGACGACGCATTGGCGGTCTTGTCGACGACCACGGCATTGCACAGATCGCCCGCGATCTCACTGCCGCTGAGCAGGAGATCAAGGACGAGCTTGAGGGTAAAACCGTGGAGGCTGCGGAGAATCAGGCCAAGGAAGACGCCGTGAAATCCTTTCAGGTGGTCAGTGGAGATATGTTCTCCCGCGTCCATGAGCCTGTCATTCGTATCACAACAAAGGGCATCACGTTCAATAAAAGCTGTGTCTCGAAGCTGCCCGATGCGGAGAACGTGGAGCTCCTGTTTAACCCTGTGGAGCGCATGATGGTCATTCGACCCTGCAGGCCGGACCATCCCAACGCGATTCCGTGGGACGCCAAGTACAAAAGCGCAGCGCCTCTGTGCAAGGTCCTCTATGACAGCATGGGCTGGGAGACGGATTACGCCTTTCGGGTCCCATGCCAGGCCATTAAAAACCCCAACGCAGCGGTCCTCGGAGACACGGTGCTTGTCTTTGATCTGGACAACTACGTGGGCCGCGCTATGAGCAAAAAGGATGAGGTTATCATTGCCCGGAAAGAAGCGGCAGCCAATACCGAGGAGCGGGAGGACGCCAAGAGCTACTACTATCCGCCCGATGAGGATGAGCCGCAGGAAATCCGGGATATGGAAGAAAAGTTTCAGCAGGCCGTGGAGGTAAACAAGAAGCTCTTCGGTACCCCGGCTTTTCAGCACAATTCCGGTGTGCGCGGCTTAAGTGCGGAGAGCTCTGATGAAGAGTGGGACATGATGGTAGAAGCGAGACCGCTGGATATCACCCACACCGTTGATGCCGGTACCGTGGATGACCTGCTCCTTGAGATTATGGATGACCCACCGGTCCTTCCACAGAGCCAGGAAGCCTATCCGGGCGAGCCCATCGTAATTGAGTCCACGGGCGAGGAGGAATGAACCATGCAGACGTCCCGAAACCCGGCAAAGAGCCGCCCGCTATCTGCAAATGTAAAGCGTCTGATGCGCCTTGCGCGGGCATCGCCGCAGAACAGTCAAGTCATTAAGGTGGCGCGGCAGTTTACAGGGCGTGATCTGGCCTACTGCCATAAGCAGGGCAACCTGTTCATGGAGGCCGCCTCTATGGGCTTTTCTATGGAGGAGTTCGCGCCCCTATTCATGACAAGCCAGCTGGCAGGCGTCTTTGACGTCAGCTTCGCCGCCGCAAACGGCATGGAGAATGATGAGCTCTCCAACCTGCTCCGTATCCCTATGCTGCTGAAAAGCCCGGAGGTGATCGTGGAAGCCCTTTACTGGATCGACGATATTATCTCCAAGGCTGAGGACGACCAGAACAAGAGTCTGCTGCTCTCGCAGGCCTATGAGGCTGAGCGGCTGCGGCTGCCACCGGCTCTGGCGGAACTGCCCGAAGAACCCAATCGAAATCTGGACGAGCTGTCCTACGCCTATTGGCTGGGCTATATCTACCGCTGTGAATGCCTGCTCCATGAAGAGTCCAGCCGGATGGTATATGGCGCTTTTGAGGAGCCCATCATGCATAGAGCCTATCAGGAGCTTCTCCGCAGCCCTCTGGGCGAGGGAAACCTGATCGACAGCGCCGTGGAGATATGCGTGGAGCTTGACCGACTGCTGGTGGAAAAAATATGGCCGGAGAAGTCAAAGAGGCAACGCCAATTACAGGTAAAAGAGTTGGAGCGCCCTGCCCAGCCGCAAATTGAAGGGAGCATGACCAATGCAACAGGATCAGTGTAAACAGCCAATCACAAACAGTGCCTTTGCCGATACAGACAAGGAGTCTTCCAAATATGAAGGCTTGCCTGTGATCGGCTGGAAGGATGATCAGGTGGTGCGCCGGGAGTCCATGCGCCACCGAAAGACTAAGTAACAGGAGGTTTTGACTATGGTGGACAACATGCAGCCTTGGCCCCAACAGAGGCAGGGATTCCGACCCAGTCCACCCGGTATGCAGCGCACCCCATTCCCTGGTGTCCCGCAGCCGGGTACATCGGCGGCACCGGGCATCAGCAGCCTAACCCGCGAAGAACGGCAGGAAGCCAAGCGCATCGCCGAAGAGGCAAACTTCAGCTTTGCCGGATATCAGGTGGTACGGCGGGAATTCATCTCCCACCGCTTTGATCCGGCCATGACCATTCGCGGCAACAGCATCACGTTCAACAATTCCTGCATCAGCAAGCTGGAGGACGCGACTTACATTCAGTTTTTGATCAATCCCACAGAACGCAAGCTGGCCATCCGGCCCTGTGACGAGGGTGCCCGTGACGCCGTGCGCTGGTGTGTCGTCAAAGGAGACAAACGAAAGAGCCGCGAGATCACCTGCAGGCCCTTTACCACGAAGCTCTATGACCTGATGGGCTGGGAATCCATCTACCGGTATAAGCTACAGGGCATGCGGATCAACTATCAGGGCGAGAGCCTATACCTCTTTGATCTGAGCGCCAAGGAGGCCTTCCTGCCCCAGAGCCGCGACCCGGAAACCGGCAAGATCAAGCGGCCCAAACCGATCCTACCCAGCGAATGGCTGGAGACCTTTGGCCTCAGCGTCGATGAACACAGGGCCTCGACGGAGATCGATCTGACCGAGGGCTTCGTATCCTCTGATCTGACTGCCAGTGAACCCGCAGCGGAACAGCTGCCTATCACATCCGATACAACGGAGGTATTGTAATGAGCCCACAAATCATTTTGACGCTGAACCTGATGGAGGATTCCATTCTTCTCAACGAGGGTGTGCTGGATGCACTTGATTGGCCTCGGCAGGTTCAGATTCTCATAAACAAAGAAGAAAAGATGCTGCTGCTCCGGGCCTGCACGATTGACGATCAGCAGGCTGTGGTGGTACCTGAAGAACGGGCCGTGCAGTTTGAGATCAGCGGCAGGAGCCTTCTGCGCAAGATTAAGCACATGGTCGGCTGGGAGGATGATCGGCCCAGAATGTGCTATGGGGAGTATCTTCCCACCCATCAGGCCATCCGGTTTGATCTGAAAGGTGCACAGGCTCTGGACGTGGAACAGCAGTAAGCGCGTCAAGGAGGTAGCCGATGGACCGAGAAAAGCTATTCAAGCATTTAGAACAGCGTTATACCTCGAAACGCGACATGATCTCCCGCATCCCCCTGGGGACGCAGCCGGACGCACTGTGGCAGGAACTGCTGAATCAGCGACGGTCCAGAAGCACAGTGCTGCCCCTGTACAACTACAAAGGCCTTCCATACTGGTTCGTCACGACGGATAAGATGGTCGCCGCCAGTGAGAAGGTCGTGGAGGCTCTGTATGAAATCGAGACTGAGTTTGATCCTTACACGGAGACTCTGCCGGTCTCCACGCTGGAGGAGGTGTTCTACACCAGTTATGTGGAAGGCTCCCAGATCAGCATTCAGGCAGCTATGGACTTTCTCACGAGCGATCTGCCGCCAAGAGACATCGAGGAACAGATGATTACAAACAACCGACAGGCCAGCAACTATGCCAGCGGCAATCTCTACCGGCCTATCGACGCGGAATATCTGAAAGAGCTGGTCTACTTACTCACAGATGGTATGGATCAGGGCGGGCAGGATTACCGCTCCACAAATGAAGTGGATTTTACTCCCACCAGCGGAGAAGCCTTTGAGTTTCCCTCTGCGCGAACCATACCGGAAAGGCTGGGTGAGTTGTCCGCCTTTCTGGAATTGCCGAACACACACCCGCTGGTCAAAGCCGCTGTGGCGCAGGCGTACCTGATGATCCTGCGCCCTTTCCCGGAGGGCAATGAGCGTCTGGGCAGGATGGTTTCCAATATCATCCTGCTTCGGGCCGGGTATACGTTTTTTAGCGAGATCAGCCTGTCTGCCCTCATCGCTCGGAAGAGCTACAGTTATTACGAGGCCATGCTCAACATTCTGCGGGAGGAGAACGGCTGCGATCTGACCTATTTTATTGAGTATTATCTTGAGCTCCTCTCCCGCGCTGTGGAGGAACGGCGGCTACGGCAACGGCAAAAGGAAGAACGGTCCCGGAAGGCAGAAATGGAACTGGCCCGTACACCGCTCATGGCAGCTGCCGTGCCTGCGACCGACCCGACGCCACCTGACAGTGGGAGGCCTGCGCCACCGGGACCGGAGACTGCGGAGGCAAGCGGGGTTCCGACCGAAACCGACCCTAACTACCCGGAGAGAGGAGGTGAAATCAAGGACTGGCTCTCGGCAGATTCTTGGGCCGGAAACGAGACGGAAATGGATTCGGAGACCAGTATAGCAAGGGTGCGGGACGAGCTCTACCGTCTGGCCTCGAACAGTGGCCCAGTCATGAAAACCGGCGCAAAATTCTTGCTCAGCCTGATGGACAAGCAGACATACACGTTTACAGTAGACGACATCGTCCATGGCTGCGGCTTTGCTTTGAAGCAGGCAGGCAATTTTGTGACACACCTCAGAGAGATGAGCCTGATTGAAAGCGTCGGGAAACGGACCAATCGTTGCATGATTTATCAGTTCGCCACCTCCCAACTGCCTCTTGAGCCACAGGATTATTCACCGGAGATCATGCAGGCCATTGCGGAGCTCCGCAGCTCGGCCAGATCGGCTAAAGACCGCCGTATCGGAGAGATTCTGGCTGCCAGCCTTCCCAAAGGGATGATCACGGCTGCGAGCTATACGGACGCGGAGGAGGCAGCAAAAATCTATACGGATATGCTGCTCCCTGAGCAAATGGGCATCGTGAAAAAGGTGGCTCCCGGTGTATACAGGATCAACCGAGACATCATAGAAGCCTTGCCAACACCTAGCGGCTCCCAGAAGGCGGCGCTTTCAGCCCTGTATCAGAGCTTCGGACTGGAGCCCTTTACCAGGGAAGACGCGATGGCGGCTATGAAGCTGGGAAAATCCAGTACATGTTCTTTACTTCATCAGCTTT
>JBJFHK010000203.1:0-1703 GCA_051893535.1 Eubacterium sp.
CGGAAATCTTCCCCGTTGTCTTTGCGTCCGCGATCAATCCTTACGCTCCCTCCAATAATTGCTTTCAATAATATCAAAGTCCTCCCGGGCAATCAACACGCTTCACTCCCGGCAGTCACAGAAACATAGCCATGTACAGCGGAATGCTCACCTTCCGGTCACTGACACCCACATTGCCATCAATCAGTTTATATCCGGTCATAGCCGGGTTCTTCTTAAGAATCCGGTCAAGCGATCGGGAACGGTTATTTCCCGCCTTTACCTCAATCGGAATAATTCCGGTGTCAGACTGAATCAGAAACTCAATCTCAATCGCCGTGGTATCATTCTTATAAAAATACAAATTCCTGTGCCCGTTCTTCGTCAGAATATCCGCCGCAAGAGCCTCGTATATGCCACCCTTGGCCTGTAATATGACGGGACTTTCCCCTGCCCCATCATTCATCAGCGCCATTTTGACCGAATAATCAAACATTCCCAGCAGAAGTCCAGTGTCCAGAGGATACAGTCTTACGCTATCGCTGTCAGCAAATGAATCCAGCGGAAATTCTATCTTCGAAACGCTCGCGCAGGCGGTCACAAGATCTGCCTGTTCAAGCCAGTCAATGCTGGAGCCATATTTTCTCTTTGTGCTTCCTTTTTCCACAACAGAATACTGAAACTTGTGGTTCGCCTTGGACAACTGCCGCGGAAGAGAAAAATAACATTTCTCAGCCTTGATCTTGATATCCGGAGACGCATAGTGCGCGATATCATAACGGTAATCAGAAAGAATCTCCCGCTGCCGCTTGTCCACTTCTCTGATATCGCCTGTTTCTACAAGCCGGTTCACGACATCCGGCATCCCGCCGACGATCATATAAAGCTTCAGATATTTCATCATCTGTTCATGCACGGCCCGCGGCACAGACTCCCTGCGCATAAAGAACCCCTTGATGGCTTCAACTGCGCTTTCGTCCACGCCCTCTGCCCATAAAAATTCCCGAAAGCCCAGAGGATACATGTCCAGATACCGGATCGCTCCGACCGGATAAGAAGACGGCCGCTTGTAATCAATTCCCAGCATTGATCCCGTAGCAACCACTCTGAATCGTCCGTCCTCCGCCCAGAATTTCAGAGAAGTAACAGCCTCCGGGCATTCCTGGATTTCATCCAGAAGCAGAAGCGTCTTTCCGGGTACAAACCGCGCGGACGGAAGCATCACCGAAAAATTAAGAAGCAGTGCCGCGATATCCAGACTGCCGGAAAATATATCCTTAAGCTGAGGCTGCTCCAGAAAATTAACCTCTATAAATGACCAGCCCGTCCTTTTTCTGCCAGCTTCCCGGACCAGATATGTCTTTCCAACCTGTCTTGCCCCTCTGATAACCAGGCATTTTTTCTCATTCGATTCCAAAAAAGCATCCAGGTCAGCTTCTGCGCTTCTCTTCAACATAGCATTTCCCTCCTGGAATCAGAATAGCATAGGGAAGCTATCGGTGTACACTACTTTTTATTCAAAAATATGCATGCACGCATATTTTTACCGTTCAAAAATATGCGCTCCCGCATCTTTCTACTACTAAAAAATACGCATCGTCACAGATTTTATGTGAGTATCTACTTTGAACTTTTCATGAAATTTACGCTAAACGCTCTCAGTCCCACCTCAATAGATCTTCCTCGCGTACTGATCGATCTCGTCCCGCAGTTCCTTATTCCCG
>JBJFHK010000204.1:0-8668 GCA_051893535.1 Eubacterium sp.
GCGTCCGTCTTATCATAGTACGATTGATCTAACATTTCTCAGTCGTGGATGACGTAACATCCACACCTCCTTTTTCCGAATTGCTATTACATTAACCCGTAACACTAACTCTATCTTAATCATGTTTACAAAATAAATCAAGTGAATATACAGAATAGTAATCATTTATTTTCTCAATTTGTCAAAATGAAAGCGGACAAGGAAATAATTATATAGATGAAAATAGCCAAAATGCAGATAATTTCACGGTTATGCCCTACTATTGTATACACGGCATTAATTCCATGCTTATCAATAATAAAATACAAAACAGGAAATTAGTTTACTATGATATCATAAAAGATATCGTTTTCACGATCACAATCGTACACCACGCTTATCATCTGTGAAATAAAAGGCTGTTCTGCTGTCCGCAGACTTAGAAGCCTTCTTAATTAATCCACCAGACTGCCTGTCCTCCCGGGCCAAAGGGAAAAGCATCTGCCGGAAAAATCCATTCTGTTTACTGCCAGCTTTATTTTGCCGGTAAAAAAAAACACCGCTGTCATCTGACAGCGATGGAAAGATCTGTTATATTCAAGCCTGTTTCTTCCTTTTACGGTGAGAAAACAGCCGCACGTTTGGAAAGAAAAAAGAAACGATTGGAAGAGTCAGGAAGAGATACATGGCCGCCCGCGGATGGTAAAGAGACAGCAGAATCAGGGCGCCGTTGAGAACCAGTACCCAGATGATGCGCAGCAGCATGAAAGTCCGGTAAACTTCAGAATAGAGCCTCGCTTCTTTTCTGTGGGCCACGAAAAACAGCATAACCTCAAGCAGTGTAGTGATGAGATAGACAATGCCGAAGTAAGTGATTGCCTGCCGCGTCACATCGTTCATGATCCACTTGGTCATTATCGGAATCAGCGCCAGTGCCGCCAGAAACAGGAAATCGGAAACCACGACCCAGTGATCGGCCTCCTTAAATGTAAGGAAGCTGCGATGCAGTTCATACCAGAAATCCGCCACTACGAAGAAGCTGACGATGAAAATGAAAATGCTCTCCCGAAAGGCGTGGACACTGAAAGACTCTGACGGATACGGAATTTCCAGCACCATAATCGTAATGAAAATCGCAATTACACCATCGTTGAAGGTCTCCAGATGTGATTTTGTCCTGACCTCCATATCCTTCTGACGTTCCTGAATCCTGCTCTGAATTTTCTTCACTTCTTCTCTGTCTGCGTCTGAGGCAAACCGGTTATATTTCTGCCTGCTCTTCTTTTCATTCAGCATGAACTGTTCCTCCCTGCAGCTGCACAACTTCTGTTGCAATTTTATCACGAAAAACTGCATCATGCTCAACGAAAATCATCGTCGGCCGGAACTGCTGAATCAGATCCTCAATCTGCATGCGGGAATAGATATCGATAAAATTCAGCGGTTCATCCCAGACGTAAAGGTGCGCTTCCTGGCAGAGACTTCCAGCAATCAGGACTTTTTTCTTCTGTCCTTCGGAAAAATCACGGATATCTTTATCAAACTGAGTGCGCTCGAAATCCATTTTTCGAAGAATGGTCATGAAGAGGGTTTCGTCGATTCCCCTCTCTTCCGCAAAAGCAGAAAGCCGTCCGCTTAATCCGGAAGCATCCTGCGGGACAAAGGAAATAACAAGGCCGGAAGCCACATGAATTTCACCGGTATGTTCAATCGGCGCTCCGGCAAGCAGCTTCAGAAGGCTGCTCTTCCCACTGCCGTTTTTTCCGTCCAGGACAATGCGCTGCCCTCTTTTTACAGAAAAAGAAACGGGACTGGAGACCGGCTTTCCGTCATAACAGGCAGCTACCCCGGAAAACGACAGCAGGGTTTCCGCACGGTAAGTAAGCGGATGAATTTTCAGGTCTTCTTTCCTTTCGAAATTTTTCAGCAGACCGGATTTTTCTTCAGCAGCCTGTTTCTGTCTTGCTTCTATGGATTTTGACCGTTTCATCATCTTCGCGGCCTTATGTCCGACAAAGCCCTTATCTGCTGCACCTGCTTTCGAAGCTTCTACCCGGTCGGACCATGTGGCGGAACGCCTTGCAGAATTCTTCAGACGCCGGATGTCCTTCTGAAGTTTTCCGTTCCTTTCCAGCTCCGCCTCCTGCTGCATCTGAAAATTTTCCATCCATGCAGAAAAATTTCCGCTCTGCACATCAATCGATGCCCGGTTCAGCGACAGAATATGGTCCACGCAGCCGTCCAGAAAACGCCGGTCGTGAGAAACCAGAATAAACCCCTTCTTCCTTTTCAGATAGGCCGCCGTAAGCTCCCGCGCCCTTGTATCCAGATGGTTCGTCGGCTCGTCAATCAGAAGGAAATGTCCCTCATTGCAGAACAGCGCCGCCAGCAGCACCTTCGTCTGTTCCCCATTGGAAAGCGTATCGAAGGGCCGGTACACCACATCCGCGTCCACCTGCAGATAAGAAAGCTCCCGCATCAGTTCCCAGTCTTCCGCCTGCGGCGCGATTTCCGGCAAAATATCACTGACAAGGCGCGACCTGTCTTTCACAGGATAGGGAAAATAATCAAACTGCACCGATGACTGGATTCTTCCGCTGTATTCATACTTCCCCATCAGAAGCCTGAAGAGCGTCGTCTTTCCCCTTCCGTTTCTTCCGACAAAACCAAGCTTCCAGTCCGTATCCATCTGAAAACTTGCATGTTCGAATATATTATCGAAACTTCCCGGATAGGAAAAAGTAAGATCCTCAACTTTTATCATAGACATAATCTGTCCCACCTCCACATTGCAATTTCTGTAATATATAACAAAAAACAACCAGGCCGCAGGAAAGCTGTTTCCTGCGGCCTGCGCCTGAAAACCCGGTCCACGCATATACAAACATGCAGCGGCCGGATTATCTTTATAGAGTCAGACAGATGAAAAACTTTCTTGCAGCAGATACAGAAATGCTGTGTAATAAAGCACTTCCACATCGTTCTGAAATTATCTGCAAGAAAAATTAATCATTCTTTCACCCCTTTAAGTTCTTGATTGGATACCTTGTTTTTATAGCATAGCTTCCGACAGATGTCAAGGCCATCTGGAAACACGACGGTGTCAAGAAGCAGCAAGTATATTTGCTGACATAAATGCACCTGCCAATTATATTCGGTATTGGATATATACGACGCGCGGCTAGCCAGTCGAGCTGCATGGATATTTACAAGGCCGTAGCTTGCAACGCATCGACCTTCGCTACCGCTCGGTCTCTGCGGCAAGCCTGACAGAGGACCTTCCTCTGCTCTGTCGGCGTGCGCTTTCTAATGAGAACGCATTTGCCAATCGCAGGGATAGGTCTCTCGGCCGCACCAGCATATACGACACGTGGCCGGCCAGTCGAACTTCGCCTTTGGCTCGTTCTCCCGGGCCACGTCAGCATCAGGAGTCCCTGCTGCTCCCGCTGCGTTATCACTTGCGGGTCGCATAGGCGACTCCATGAAGGCCTTCCCATCATTCGCCCCGCGCTTGCCGCTCTCAATCCGGAAATCGACCGCGCCGTAGGAATCATCCAATCGCGCTAAACCGAACATCGTAATTTATTTCTAGTCTCCAAGGATACGACGCGTCGCTATCCAATCGCGCTTCGCATTCGCTTGCTCTCTTGGGCGCCGCCAGCATAAGGAGTCTCCACTGCTCCTGCTTCGCTCTTGCTTGCAGATCGCAGGGACGACTCCATTACGGGGGACCTGCCTCCACTCATCCATCGCGCTGTAGTTTCCCTCTATGCGCTCGGATTCATGGGGCTAGGTCTCCCTATGCCGGAGTAAATTTGCTCTTTGGCTGGTGGCAGCGCGGGCAGGTCCAGTCGTCTGGAAGGTCTGCGAATGCGGTGCCTGCCGGGATTCCGTGTTCTGGATCGCCTTTTTCCGGGTCGTAAACGTATCCACATACGGAGCATACGTATTTACCCGTTGCGGTCTTGGCCTTGATGTCTTTTGGCGGAATGATTTCCGGCGGATTGTTCAGGTCGATAACTTTCCTGGATTCCAGGTTCTCATAGCCGAGCGGTGTATGTGTGGAGCAGTATACGGTCGGATGGTTGGAGATGAACTCGCGGACTCTGTCCAGGGACTCTCTTGCTGCCTTGACGTCCTCAAATACAACGGACAGCTTGTTGGCGTAAAGTGCCTCGTCACAGTATGTGATATCGCCGTGGATCATGTAGAAGAGGTCTCCGTCTTCCACGATGACAATGCTGTTTCCTGTTGTGTGGCCCTTTGCCTCGATGTAATGGATTCCCGGGGCAATGGTCTGGGACTTCGGGAAGTTGTAGTACGGTCCGTCGGTGAAGTCTACTGGTGTAACGTTCGGCAGAAGCTTCAGTTCATCGGATTCTGACTCTGTTCTGGACGCGAAAATCTGTGCGTTCGGGAAGGAACGGAGCTCGCCGCTGTGGTCTGCATGCTTGTGCGTTACCAGAATCTTGCTGACCTGCTCTGGCTCATATCCGACTTTCTTCAGCGCAGAAACGTAATCGGTGATCTTGTTTCCCATGAAAATCGGAGTCTTTTCATCTGGAACCTGCTCCGGGAACTCCTTCGGCATTCCGGTGTCGACCAGGATGACTTCTTTCCCCGTGTCAATGACATAGTTCTGCAGGCTGGAACGGTAGCGGACTCTCGGATCGAACTTCTCCGGACCTTCCTCACCGCCAAAAGCAAACGGCTGCAGCATGTAACCATTTTCAAATAATTTTACAGCACTGATTTTCATAATCTGCTCCTTTCCCGCGTTAGTGGTAAGAGATTCTTGCTTACCTGCACGCATTCAAAGATATTTTCCCGGGAAAGGATATGTGGATTGCCGATATATCCTTTCCCGATTCTGTCTTCTTTCAATTGACAAGTCAATTATACATTGCGCACAATTAAATGTCAAGCAATCAATCATAAAATATTAATAAAATCACTGAGGTTTCAGATGCAAAAGGAACAGATAAAAATTTATCGGTCAGAGAATACAGACTCGCGCTGACTGGCGCCGGTTCCTTGTCAGGTGATATTCCGTGTCCTGCCAGAAATAAAACGGGTAGGATTGTATACAATCCTACCCGTTTTATTTCTCATTATATCATACGCTTTTCCAGCGGCTACAGGGTCAGTGTCGGAGCGGCATAAACTCTTGCCATCAGTTCCTGATCCAGTGCGTACAGAGCCTTCGGATCGCTTCCGAACAGCTTGAACTTCTTAATCAGGTCGTCTGCGTTCTTCTCTTCCTCACCCTGTTCCTTTACGAACCAGTCGAAGCACTGCATGGTGCGGTAATCGTCGACATCGTCAGCAGCCTTGTAAATCTTATTAATCAGGGATGTAACAAACTGCTCATGCTCAAGACCATACTTCAGAGGATCGCCCAGTCCGTTGTAAGTCTTGTCCGGCTTTGCAACTTCACCGAAGGTTACGCGCTCGCCGTTATTGATCAGGTACTGTCTCATCAGCATAGCGTGGTCACGCTCTTCCTGAGCCTGCACGTCATACCAGTGAGCGAATCCGTCCAGCCCCTGATCATAGTAATAATTAGAAAAATCCAGATACAGATAAGCAGAATAGAATTCCCATGTAATCTGTTCATTAATCAGTTCTTTTACTTTTTTATCCAGCATGATTTAACTCCCTTTCGATTGTTTTTAATATATTGTATACAGGAATGCGGAACACCTTAAGACGGTGCTGCAACTTCCTGCACCTAATACATTACCCCATTTAACGAGCAAGTTAAACACTTCAAATAAAATTTAACCGTATTTTTTTCAAATGTAAGATATCACACAAAACAAAATCAGAAATCAGTTTAACATGCTCATCACGCAGAGCTCACCAGCCTGGCCGCCTTTCGCAACCCACCTTACTCAGAAGCTGAACACACAAAATCCGCAGACCCTGAACAGGAATCTGCGGAATCTGTAAGCTTATTTACAGCTGTTTCTGCCTTTCCGCATCGCCCGCTATCTTTTCGGCAGCGTGATCAGGCGGTGCGGACGGGAAAGATCATAGCCGAAACGTTCTTTCTTCTTCTGAAGTTTCCCAAGCAGATAGTCCAGTGTCGGGCGGGACAGCTCATCCATTCTCGGGAAGTCCGGATAGCGGTTGATTTCCGGAAACTTCACACCGTCCGGCGTAATTGCGGCATCAACGCCCAGGTATTCCAGCTGCGGAATGGAGGCCGCAACATCCAGAATCAGCCTGCAGACCTTGTCCCAGTTTGGAATATAGCCTTCTACCAGAAGTCCGCTGTCCGGATGATAAGGTGTCGGTATAATATTATTGTTTACCATAAGTGCGGCGTCACTGTAATGGCCGTCTTTCATTTCCACCTTGACGAACATGCCGCCGGCTCCGATATTATCGACGGCTCCGGTGGCGCTGGTGCCCACACGCATGTAACAGTCTGCCATCTCCGGCGTCCGGCCGTCCTTTTTGAATACGATGAAACGAAGCGTGCTGACAGCGCCGTCGTAGTACTTCGACAGTTCCGGATGACTCTTGATGAATTCCGTAATCAGATACTGACTGTCCGGATTCATGATGATTCCTTCAATCTCGTCTTCTGTCGTCGGCTTTCCATTCAGAAGGTATTCCCCGTCTTTAAAACTGAAGCGGTAAAATCCGTCTCCGTGAGAGCCGCTGACCATCTTCAGTGCCAGATCACCCTTTTCCTTAACCAGGCGGAAGATATCCTTCGGTTCTGTTCCGTAATCCTCAGGAAGATCCATCATAGCGATGATCTTGTTCAGGTTGTTTTTCCGGACGGTGTAGTAATAGTATTCAGGAAAACACTCTTTATAATCCGAAGCGATGTACTTCACCGTGATCTTATCCTCCAGCCAGGTACGGTAACGGCTGTTGATATGCCGCATCCACTTATACTCGAAGTCCGAAATATAGGAGAGATGATTTTCCTTTGTGATGCCATACTGCGGAAGGCGGTAGGAGAAGAATCCATGCTTATAGCCCCAGAGCTTGTCCGGAAGACTCACGCTGTGATCAAAGAACAGATCGTAGAAAACATCGTGAATCCATGTCACGCCGAGGTAAGGCTTCATCCCTTCCGGATACAGCATTTTTGTGAATACTTTTCTTGTCTTCAGCCCTGCCTTGTGAAGGCCGCGCTTTCTCCTTGCCGCAGGATCGGCATAGGCACGTTTTTTCTCCTCCAGTTTTCTGGCCAGATACCTGTGCAGGACTTCTGAAAACGGCGCCGTCACCGGGAAAGGAGGAGTATTGGTCATCCGGGTCACCATGAACCCCTTTCCATCATCCGTCAGCAGGATGCGGATATCAAAATACTCAAGCTGCGGCGCAAAGCGGCAGAGACGCTCAACATAGCTGACGATCTCTTTCCAGCACGAAATTTCCTCAACGTGACCATCCTCGAGCCTGTATGTTCCATCCGTCAGATCAACCGGGCTGACTGCCTCATTTTCCGTCAGATCACAGCGGATATAGCGGATGGCGTCAGAGAAATCCTTCCTGCTCATCTGGCTGGAACTGAGATCCATGTCATCATGATCATCAATCTCATCACGGATTTCTTCTTCACCGTCTGTTTCCCCTTCAAGGTCACCGGAAAACACATCCAGCGGGTCCAAAACTCTCTTTCGCTGCATAAAGGCCTGCCCGATCATCGGGCTGTCCCCGTATTCATTGATGATATACAATTCAAGCTGATTAAAGCGGTCGCCCGGGTCCGTTTTTAAATAACCCGGCAGAACAGCGCGCATGACCGAAACCGGCGCGTATTTCATCAGAAGCGCCTCCAGTTCCTTCTTGCTGATGTTCTTTTTGTCATTCAGATAGTAAGAGCCTTCATCATAGGAAATATATATATGGCGGTTTCTTCTGGCGTGAATCAGTTCAACGCTTCCCTGATCCTGAATCAGCTTCAGTACACTGTCAAGGCCGACGTCATATCCATCCGGAAGGTCAGGAAGCGCGATGATGAACAGTTCCCCGTCTCTCATCTGGAACTGATAAAAACACGGCGTCAGATGGTCTGCAAAGGGCTTGAAAATGCTGCGGATCGTGACGGCATCTGCCAGCCACTTGATGTACTGCCCGTTCAGCGGATAAAGATACAGGTAATCACGCTGAGAAATAAACTGGCCGGCGTTTTCCTCTGTAACACCAAGATTCTCCGCCTCCTCTGACGTAAAGCCAAGCCGGTGCGCGCGTTTCCGTTCGGATGCAGGGATATTCGCGTGCTCCTCATCATCCTTCTTCTGCATGTTCAACCAGGTTTTGGCCCTCAGCGGTGTGAATCCTTCCCGCGTCGGTCCGTACAATTTCATATATAATCCAAGTCTGCTGACTGCTGGCATTTCTGTTCAATCCTCCAATTCAATGATTTTTCCTGCTAGACCCGCACATTATGGTGCCGGTAGAAGTCGCCCAGCGGGCCCTGGCGCTGTCCTCCCCAGAGCTGAATGATGTTCACACCGGAAGAAGCATTAGCTTCAATGACCGCGAAGCCTTCGTCGGTCTGCACGATGTCCCAGGCGATAAATGACAGGTAGGGAAGTTTCTGCGACAAAGATAAAACAGCAAGTTTCAGATCCTGCCATCCCGGCACCCGTGCCCCTTTGATCTGCGCACCGGAATCGTGGCTCTGGTGCCGATTCTCTGCACCGCGAAGAACACTTCGAAC
>JBJFHK010000205.1:0-1697 GCA_051893535.1 Eubacterium sp.
GTTCCGGTTATTCCGCCTGATCTGCGCCCGATGGTACAGCTCGACGGAGGACGTTTCGCGACATCCGACCTGAACGACCTCTACAGAAGAGTGATCAACAGAAACAACCGTCTGAAGCGTCTGCTCGAACTCGGCGCTCCGGACATCATCGTCAGAAACGAGAAGAGAATGCTGCAGGAAGCAGTCGACTCTCTGATCGATAACGGCAGAAGAGGAAAGCCGGTTACCGGACCTGGCGGACGTGCACTGAAGTCACTGTCCGACCTGCTGAAGGGAAAGCAGGGACGTTTCAGACAGAACCTGCTCGGTAAGCGAGTTGACTATTCCGGACGTTCTGTAATCGTCGTAGGACCTGAGCTGAAGTTCTACCAGTGCGGAGTTCCTAAGACCATGGCACTGGAGCTGTTCAAGCCATTCATCATGAAAGAGCTGGTTCAGCAGGGCTATGCGCACAACATTAAGAACGCCAAGAGAATGGTTGAAAAGGCAAAGCCAGAAGTCTGGGATGTACTGGAAGGCGTAATCAAGGAGCATCCAGTAATGCTGAACCGTGCCCCGACGCTGCACAGACTGGGAATTCAGGCATTTGAGCCAGTCCTGGTAGAAGGAAAGGCCATCAAACTGCATCCACTGGTCTGCACACCGTTCAACGCGGACTTCGATGGAGACCAGATGGCGATCCACGTACCGCTGACTGTCGAAGCTCAGGCAGAGGCGAGATTCCTCATGCTGTCTGTCAACAACATCCTGGCACCTAAGGACGGATCCCCGATTACTACACCGACACAGGATATGATCCTTGGTGCGTACTATTTGACCTATCCTGGAGATGCGACAAAGGTTGTCAAAGACGAGGAAGGCAAGGAGCATACGGAGTACTCTCTCGATGAGTTCAATGATCCGGAAAAGGCAAAATACAACCGCGATCACGGATTCAAGAGAGTTCCGCAGAAGGGAGACGGCAAGGTCTTCACCGATCTGAATGAAATGATCATGGCATTCCAGAACCATGTTGTGGACATTCACGCCAAGGTCAAAGTAAGAATGTATAAGGATGACAAGGATACAAGAGGCGCTCTGGTAGAGTCTACCGTCGGAAGATTCCTGTACAACAGAGGAATTCCGCAGGATCTGGGCTTCATCGACCGTTCCAAGGATCCGTATTCCCTGGAAGTTGATTTCCTGTGCGGAAAGAAACAGCTGGGAACAATCATCGACAAGTGCTTCCGTGCGCATGAAAATACAGGCACTGTCCTGATGCTCGACTACATCAAGGCAATGGGATATAAATATTCTACGCTGGCTGCGATTACCATCGGTATCGACGACATGAAGATCCCGGATAATAAGTGGGAAATCGTCAATGCGGCGCAGAAAGAAGTCGATAAATATGAGAAGGCCTACAGACGCGGACTTATGTCCAACTCCGAGCGCTGGGACAAGCAGGAAGCAATCTGGAACAAGGCAACAGACGATGTTGCTGACGCTCTGATGGATTCCCTGGCACCGAGCAACAACCTGAATATCATGGCGACATCCGGTGCGCGAGGCAGTAAGAACCAGATTCGTCAGATCGGCGGAATGCGTGGACTGATGGGTACAGCTACTGGTAAAACCGTAGAAATTCCTATCAAGGCGAACTTCCGTGAAGGTCTGTCCATCCTGGAGTACTTCATTTCCTCCAACGGAGCGAGAAA
>JBJFHK010000206.1:0-1680 GCA_051893535.1 Eubacterium sp.
TCCGGGACCTTGATTTCCGCCTCAATTTTTGCGCTTCGAAGGAGCTTCTGCATTTCCAGGTAATTGAGGACAAAATCGACTTCCTCCTTGACGGTTACCTGGGTGACGTCCTTCCGAAGCAGATATCTGAGGTGCGTCGACATATGCAGCACGAACTGCTCCGCGCTGTCGTACTCGTGCAGCTTCAGCATGTAGTAGACGTTCTTCAGACAGTTTGTGTAGAAGTGCGGGGTCAGACGGAGCCGCAGATACTGCAGCTTTGTCTCCTGCCGGGTCAGCTGCTCCTCATAGACCTGAATCCGGTAGGTTTCGATCCGGTTCAGCATGACATGAATGGCCTGCCGGACATCTTCGATTTCCTGCACGTGATTCGGTGACTGAAATGACACCGACCAGTCCTCCTCCTGAATCCGCTCCATCGCCTGCGTCATATCCTCGAGCGGCGTCTCCAGCTGACCTCGCAGAAACCGATAGACGCCGACTGTCAGAGGAATCATAAGAAGCAGAATCGCAAACAGAAGAACATGGATCCGATTGATATAGAGGTTGGCTGTTTTCGGTAGAATTTCTATGGCGGTAATTGTATTTTCTTCATTGGCATAGGCAAAGATGACCTGATGGCCGCGTTCATTCCGGCCCGGGTTCAGAGAGGACAGGCCTGTCTTTGTGAGAATCCGGGATGCCTTCATTTGCCCATTCTTGCCGGAAGCAGGTCCTCCTCCTGTAAAATAAAAGGTGCTCTTGTAAAGAATGCCATAAAGTCCCCTGGGATCCGGTTCACCAGGAAAACCGGTCTTCAGACTCATAAATCCGCCGAGCGCGGTTGACCCATTTATGAGCAGCTCGGAAAAGTACGGCTCTGCGTCACATGGAATCACGCCCTTCTGGACAAATTCAGTTCCAAGAAGCGGGACTTTTTCCACGAGTATCCGGGCATCCCTGGCAGATACGGACGTCGTTGTGAGATAGTAATCCTTCTGAAAGCTATCCGTATAGAGCAGCATGCCATCCAGCGCTTTGCTGCTTTCCTCCTGAATCTTCATTGTATTGAGAAGGCGGTAGATATGTGTCCATTTGCTGGCGGGCCTCTGCCTGATCGGAAGCTGCTGAAAATCCGTACTGGAGCTGTAAATGGACATCATGGTCTGATCGAGATCCTGCATACCCTGGTCGAGCGTGTCTGCGTAATTTTTCAGTGCGCGTGTGTGCTGCGTGTTCACATCGCCCTGATAGCGCAGAATGCTGAGCAGAATCAGGAGCCCCATGAAAAAGAACAGCAGAATGAAGAAAAGCGTGACTGTTTTTCGAATCTGACTCTTCAGAGAAAACATATGCTGGTGAATCTGTACCTTTGCCATTGAATCTGCCACTTCCCCCGTTGGATCTGATACAAAAGTCTATGATTATCCTAAGGTGTCTGGCTTTTTTGTATGTGTCTTGATTGGCTAAGAGGAATCTGCATTCATGAACGTAGTTGCCAGGAACCCTGTGTTTGGCTCCTCCGGTTCTGTTGCAGTATACGTTTATCTATGAGAATTTTTGGATTATGATGCGAGTTTCATGGATCCAGAATATACTAAAAGTATCCGATACGAACTGAATGATTTTGTTGACGAGGTACTGTATGAAGCTGATTTTCCTTGATATCGATGGAACGCTGACAAATGATCAAAAAGTTAT
>JBJFHK010000207.1:0-8483 GCA_051893535.1 Eubacterium sp.
CAGCCATTCCTCGCATTCATGCCAGCCGCCCATGGTGATTGTCTGTCCATCATTCCCGAAGAACCGGAGATGCGTTTCCGTACTTTCCATACCGTCATAGGTATATCCCGCAGCCTCCATGGCAGCAATCAGTGAATCTTTTTCCGCAGGTGTGTCATACATCGGTTCTGTAAATTCATCATGCCAGTCACTCAATTTCCTCGTCCTCCTCAATCGCGGCAAAATCTATATCCTCAAACTCCTGATCCTTCATGGCTGCGGTTTTGCGGTACGTTCTCGCGCAGAGACGTAGAAGGTCGGGATCTGCAATTACTTTCAACTGCTGTTTCAAATCCTCAAGAAGCGCCCTGCGGGTCCGGTGGTCCAGTATCCGGATCAGATACATTTCCTCAACATTGAATGTCATCTTGCGTTCCCCTTTGCTTTCGATGCAGTCCTTCGTTTTGTTCTGCCTGATCCTGCAGGCAATGATTCTTCCTTCTTTTCCTCTTGATCCTTAATCTCTGACAGGGATTTTCTAACAGATTTTCTTTGCTTCGTCTCCTTCCGGTAGCCATACTTTTCCGCCTTTTTCTCCGCAATCTTCAGATCGATATCCGAAAGATCCGTGGAATACGGTCTGCTGTCCATCGGCAGGATATCCTTTTCCCGAAATGAGTAGTAATACTGGTCTTTTCCGAGAATGATATAGTCCAGCACCGGTACGCCGGCTAATGTGCAGAGCTGCTGCATCCGGTTCGTAAGTGCAATGTCTTCCTTTGACGGTTCCAGATTTCCGCTGGGATGATTGTGAAAGAGTATGATAGAAGCCGCATTGGAGAGGAATGCCGCTTTCATAAGTTCTCTGGGGTGGGCCAGTGAGGAATTCAGCGTTCCGATACTGGCGATTGTCATATTGATCGGTGCATTGTCATTTCTGAGATGAACCACACCGACAACCTCCCGGTCATAATCCCGGAATGCATCCGATAAAATCCGCACTGCCGCCTCCGGGCTGGTGATCTGCTCACTGCTAAGAAGAGGTGCTTCCTTCACCATCCGGACTGAGACCTGATCGAGGCTGTATTTCTCACGCATGATCCTTCACCTCGCTTTCTCCCGCATCATCCAAGGGTATCTGCAAAATGAATTCTTCATCCTGAAACTGTTCCAGCTTCTCGCGAATCTGTTCTGCTGCGGATCTTACTGTTTTCTCATCACATACTTTTTCTTCGTCTGAATTCATCACCGAACCTCCTCCTGTTTGTGCTTTGGCAGCCTTGCCGCCGGTTTCTGTTCCTTTTTCATCTGGAGATTTGAAAGCACAGAAGCCCCCTGCGTTTCAGGAAGTGCTTCTTTCATTCTGTCTGTGTTGATGGCGAGCGTCTTCTGCAGCACCGCAAGTTCTTCATCAATTGACGTGATCATTTCACTTGCAGTTCTGCGGATTTTGTCGAGAGATGCTTTCAGTTCCGGCGTACTCTTTCCGGAGGAATAAGCAACCAGATACGGAAAACTGTAATCGCCGGTATCAATGCCATAATGACTGCATACTGTAAATGCAACGGCCTCCGCCTCCGTTTCCATCACGTTTCGCGTAAGTTTCGGCATTTTTGAATCCGGTTTTGTCTCAGAAGCTACGGAATGAAGTGCCTGATGGGTCATTTCGTGGATCGCAGTTTTAATTGTCTGTACCTGACTCATGCCTTCCTGAATTGCAATCCTGTTTTCCTTTGTGTGGAAATACCCCTTTGCGCCGCCCTCGATCTGCTCAAAGCGGATCGGCACCGGGCAGGTATGCTTCAGGGCTTCAAAAAACATTTCGTACTGTGCCACGTCTCCGGTCAGTTCATTGACACCGAGGGATGGAAGCGGTTTTCCATCGGTCTGACTCACATCAAATACATTCACCACTTTAAAAGCCGGAATCAGTACTTCCTTTGTCTCTTTCTCGGAAGTACCATCCGGCCTCTTCAGAACTGCTCCGGTATCCGGGTCTTTCTTCTCAACCTCCATTCGTTTCTTATACGGCGTCGGCGCGAGAATCCGGATTCCCTTTTCTCCCTTCTGAACCTGCCGTCCAAACTGTTTCTGCCAGGATGTGTAGCCTGCAACCAGTGTCGCATCCGGCTTCTGCATGGCGATCAGAATGGTGTTGTTGAGCGAGTAATCATGGAACTTACTCATGGTTTGCAGGTACTGGCGAAATGAATCACTCTCGAACAAAGCCTTAATTCCGGCTTCCAGCTGGTCCGTGATCGACTTTACCTTCTCATACTGCGAAGGGTAAGAATTTTTCTCCGGCATTTATTCCTCCTTTCCGGCAGACAGTTCATGATTTTCGGCAAACCGTTCCCTGTAGTTTTCCTGCAGTGCCTGTTCCCGCTGCTTTTTCCGGCGCTCCTCGCTGTAGGGGTTACGAATGGCGATAAGTTTCTTCGGAAGCCGGTAGAACCTGGACTTTCCGGCACCATTTTTCTCGAAAATGAAATCATCCGGATATTTCTCCGAAAGCTCCGCAAGGCGGCGGAGCATTCTGGGATCGTGCGTATAAACGCTTGCAGTATTCAGCTCGTTGTCCCAGAGAATAATTGTTTCCTGTTCGGCAAGCGTCAGTTTATTGCTCATAACGATTCCTCCTGTCTTCCGACCTGTATTTGCTTCCGGTTGATGTTCCCTTTTCCGGTTCCTGCTTTCTGTTTCCTTTCCCGCAGTTGTTCCTGCTCTTCGGCGGATCAAATTCCAGATGGAAGCAGGCTCTTCCGTCCGGATCTGCGGAGAGCAGGAGAGTGGCATCAAAGGTTCTTCCGGTCTTCCGGCTTGTGCAGTCTTTCAGCCGGATCCTGCCATCTGAGAGCAGCCGCTCAACCATGCTGGCGGACAGATGCTTTCCAATACTTTTGAAAAATGCATTATCTTTCCAGAGCGCAAACCGGCATTCGCGTTTACTGCAGAACCAGCCTTTGGGTTTTTCCACCACATCGGACTGGCAGCACGGACAGCTCCCGACCTTCCGGTAATCACTCATTTCCAATCCTGTCCCTTTTACCGCGTTATAATTCCTGACAAGCCCCGCAATCATCCCGGAAATTTCCTTCATGAAATCCTTCGCGCTGTAAGTGCCCCGCTCAATTTCAAGAAGTTTCTGCTCCCAGCCGGCAGTCATGGCAGCCGAACGAATCTGTTCCGGCATTACGGTAATCAGAGAATTTCCTCTCGCCGTGGATACCAGATAACATGTCTTCTTATCTCCTTTTCGCTCGATAAAGCCCTTCTGTACCAGCTTTTCAATCATGCCGGCACGGGTTGCCGGAGTTCCGAGACCTTTGCGCTCTGCATCCTCCGGCATGTCCTCCGCACCGGCTGTCTCCATGGCACTGAGCAGTGTATCCTCGGTGAATCGCCTGGGCGGCGTTGTGGTGCCTTCCTTTAAGACGGCTTCTGAAAAAGGAATCTCATCGCCGGACGAAAACGCAGCCGCATCACCGGTATCTTTCTCCCTGTTCTTCGCCGGATAAAACTTAAGCCACAGTTCCTTCCAGCCAGTTTGCAGAACCGTTCTGTCTTTTCTCGTAAACTCCTCGCCGGCACATGTCAGAACGACCGTTTCTTCGGCCGTGCGATAATCTTTCTCTGCCGCGCAAAGAAGCCTTACGGCGATCAGCTGCAAAACAGCCTGCTCGCCGGCAGGAAGTGCAGAGAGATCCGCGCTGGACATGGTTCTGGTCGGAAGGATGGCGTGATGATCGCTGACCTTCCGGTTATTGAAAAGTCTCGTAAAATTTCCGCTGTCCTGCATTTCCGGGGACAGTGTTTCAGAAGATACAGCGTATTTTGTCCCGACATCTGCGATCAGCTGCGGCAGCATTTCCCGCATGTCGTTGGTCAGATAACGGCTGTCCGTGCGCGGGTAGGTGACAAGCTTCTTCTCATAAAGCGCCTGTGTGTAATCCAGCGTCTGCTGGGCAGTGAAACCGAGAATGCGGTTAGCATCCCTCTGCAGGCTGGTCAGATCGTAGAGAAGCGGAGGGTGTTCTGTTTTCTCCGTATGGTTCACGGATTTAACCTCCGCCCGCATATTTTTACAGCATGATGTCTGCAGCTTTTCTGCCTCTGCTTTATCATCAAACCGGCGGCTCACCGCGCTCATGTCATCCGAACGAAGTTCAACCGTATAGAACGGTTTTGGCTTGAATGCCGTAATCTCGGCATCCCGCATGACTACCATAGAAAGTGTCGGTGTCATGACCCGCCCGACATTCAGCGTGGATCCGTACAGACATGAAAAAAGCCGGGTGGCGTTCATTCCGACGATCCAGTCGGCACGCTCCCGGCAAAGGGCTGCTTCATACAAAGCATCGTATTTTTCTGACGGTTCCAGGCGGGCAAATCCCTCCCGGATCGCTGCATCCTCCATGCTGGAGATCCAAAGCCTTTCGAATGGTTTCCGGCATCCTGCCTGATGATAGACAAGACGGAAGATGAGTTCTCCTTCCCGCCCGGCATCGGTAGCACAGACCAGGCTCTCGACATCCTCCCGGTTCATCAGCTCCTTCAGAATCCGGAACTGCTTTCTCGTGGAATCGGACACCTGATATTGCCAGTGTTCCGGCACAATGGGGAGATCCTCCAGCCTCCATTTTGCGTATGCCGCATTGTAGGTTTCCGGCGGCGACAGTTCTACCAGATGGCCGACACACCAGCTGACGATGTATTCTCCGCCCTCAAGATAGCCATCACATCGTCTGGACACGCCCAGAACCCTGGAAATGGACTGGGCAACCGAGGGCTTTTCGGCAAGTACAAGTTTCATTGTGCGTTCCTCCTGTAACAAAAATCAGCCAGCGGAGTAATTTCCGAAGGCTATGTATCAACTCCTTCCTTTCAGGAAGGAACATATATTGTATGTAAGGGGCGCTGTCTGCGCCCCGGGCACCACCCTGATCCGTATTACTCGTTCAAATCTCCTTCTTCAGATTCTGATTCAACAGGTTCCTCGTCATGATCATCGGTGATTTCCGTCTCTTCCTCATCGTCTTCATCGGGGATCTCATATTCCTCTTCAGATTCGTCCTGTTCATAATCTGCATCGGGATCTGGCTTCTGTGCCGTCTTCTTTTTCTTTCTGACCTGAAAATAGAAATATCCGCCGCCGGCCGCTGTCAGCAGGATGATCACTGCAGCCAGTGGCAGAACATTGACAGACTTCTTTGCAGGCTTACTGTCCTCCGGTTTTATTTCTTCCACTTCCGAAGAAGTGGCCGACGCAGCCGGTTCCTCTGCTGTTTTCTCCTTTTCTGTATCCTGGCTTTCTTTTTCTGTCTGAAGCGCCGCAGCTTCATCCTTATCCATCAGAGCAAAAAGATCCGCTTCATCTACCTGATTCAGGAAATGAACATTCTCGTTGCCGTCTTCATCGCGGTCGATAATCAGATAGAAATAATTGCCGTTCTTGGTTACCAGCGTGATGAACTGCTTGCCGGCTCCGGTGGAAGATCCGATGTCATCCACCAGTGTCATGTTGCCGTCGGGTGTGAGAGGAGCAGACGATTTCTCATCCTCCATGCTTTCCATCATGAGTCCCAGCATCGTTTCCATGAATTCCTGATCAACGGTTCCGTCTTTCTTTTCCTTTTCCAGAACCTTCAGGTAATCCTTGCTGACATACCCGGTTTTTTCCGGGACAACGACCTGATACCATTCGCCGTCTTCTCCGACTACCTGCACTTTCTCGCCGGGAAGCAGATGTCCGATGATGTCATATTCCATTCCGCTTCCGGAGCGCAGATGAAGATAGCTGCTGACCTGGTCATTCACAATTCCAGCAGAGGTATTGTTCTCCGTATCATCGATGCTCCATTCCCAGTCTCCAAAGGAATACACGGTATTTCCGTCTTCATCCACCGTGACCGTATATGGCAGTTTCTCGTTCTCAGATGTCTCGGTGCTTTCCGCTCCTGCATCCGTGGCAGGATCCTTATCCGCCCCTGTATCAGTGTTGCCTTCTTCTTTGGAAGAAACCGTAAAATTGTTATTTGCACCAGCTTCGGCTGCTGTCTCTTCTGTGTTTGCCGTATTCGAAGGAACAGCAGCATTGCTCTCCGCTGCATAACAAGTCATTGTACCTGGGCCTGCAAGCATGGCAGCAGCCATCATCCCGGCAATCAGTTTCTTAATTTTCATGTTCTGAATCCTCCTCTGTAATCGGGCTTTCCGTTTCCTTTTCATCTGTCTGCGGATAGGTTCCTACCGCGCCTTTCTCCGCCATGGCAATGATCTGCGCCAGCCGCTCCGGCGTAAGATTTGCCGCATGAACCATGTCGTGGATCACGGCATTTTCCTCCTCACGGTACCGTTCCTCAAGATTTTTAACCCGCGCCGTCCATTCCTTCTGTTTGACGCGTGCCTTTTCCAGATCCGCGCCGATCTTCTCAAGTCTTGTCATGTTCTAAACCTCCGTGATTTCAGTTCGGCAGACGTCCGAAACAGTAGAAGTGCTGCCTCCAGTAAGGCGTGTCGATGGATGCATACTGAATGGGATTGCCGCAATGAATCATCATATTGTTGCCGACATAAATGCCGACATGCGATGCGCCTGCAGTTTCATACGTTCCCTGGAAGAAAATCAGGTCACCGGGCTGCGCTGCACTTGCCGGGATGATAGAACAGGAGTTTCTCAGGCCTTCCGCCGTCTGCCTGCCTACGTTCCAGCCGTTGCCGCAGTGATTGATGACATAACTGACAAAGCCGGAACAGTCAAAGCTCGTCGACGGCGATGATCCGCCCCAGACATAGGGATAGCCCAGATATTTTTCCGCTTCATGAACCATCTTTGCAAACTTCTCGTCTGTCAGGGCTTCCCCGGGGATCGTGTACTGGATTCCGCCGCCCGGTGTGACATACATGCTGTCCGCAAAGAGATCGTCCCGATTACCTTTCTGCTGTACCAGCAGACGGTAGCGTTCCATCTGGTCATCCGTCAGGCCCCAATTTTCGATCACGCTCTCCAGACTGTGGTTTGTCACTTTTACCGTCAGGATCTTCTTCGTCACCGTCTGGGTTACTTCCACGGTATTGGAGCCATTGTCATCCGCGACGTAGGCTTCCCAGGTCTGATGCCCGTGACGCTGTGCGGTTGCGTGGTCATCATAATAAACATCGAACTGCACGCCGTACCGGTCAAAATTGCCTGTGTCCTCCACGGTATACTCCACGCCATTCATCACGACTTTCGTCCCCATGGGAACAAAGGGATTTTGAGCATCCACAGCAATGGTATGGCTCGCGGTCGGATATACACCGCTGGCTGTCGGCCCGCCCGACCAGATACCGCAGCAGATCGGGCAGTTGCAGTAGCCGCTGGTCACCACCTGCCCCAGAGATTCCCCGACACGCACCTGTCGGGTTTCCGTCACGGTTTCTTTGTGATGGCTGGTCGAATACTCATACTGCGCCGCGAAGAGATCCTGGAGCGTCCTTTGGACTTCCGCTCTGGAATAGTCCTCATAAAGAACCGTCAGGAAAGCAGCCAGCACATAAGGATTATGGCCGATCTCCGACATATCCAAATCGTATTCGTCATAATCCGGATTGTTTTCCTTGATCTCCCGGATCCGTTCCCGCAGGGCTTCTTCCATGGAACTGTAATCCTCATCCGCACCCCGGATATCCTCATCTCTGGCAGTGAATGTCGTAGCCACAACAGTGCCTGAACCACACGGCAGGAAGGCGGAACAGGAAGACATGGAAGAACAGACCAGCAGGAGCAGGAGAGCCAGCCCACCGGCAATCAGAATCACATGCGGATGCTCCGCTGCATACTCAAATGCATGATCCTTCAGTTCTGAGAGCTTCTGTCTGATTCCCCGGACTGTCTGTGTACTCTTTCCCGCGGCACTTCCTGCTTCCGCAGCGTGTTCCTCCGCACGGCAGGCCGCGGCATATTCCCTGCGGATGGCTCTTTTCTGCTGCCAGCGGGAGATGGGGTTGGAAAACTGTTCCGGATTCTCTGCCATCTGCTGCCGGTACAGAGCTTCCACATTTGCGCTGTCAGATTTATCCATCAGCTTCTCCGCTTTGTCATATGACTTCAGCTTTTTGCTGTAAGCCGCATGAACCACGGCAAGCACTCCGCCTTCTGCCATACCGGTTCCGGTATTTACCGCCTCCACAGCAGCATTGTCATCCTGATTCTCCGAGGCAATTTTTCCATGCACAGCACCGGATACGAACCCCGTCGTCCTTCTGAAACGACTGCCCCCGCCGGCAATTTCGCCGGCAGGGACAGTCTCGTTTTCAAAGGTTAAGCGCACCTTGCGCTGTGACCTCTGATCCATATTTGATTTCGGCCTGCGCTTTTTCTTCCGTTTCTCTGCGGCACGATCCGCCCGGTCTGCTTTCTCTGCGGCCCGCCGCAGTTCCGGGCTTTCAAGCTCATCCTCCGTGAATTGGAGGCGCGTTGCTTTCCCTGCCATCATGCCTCCTTTCCGCGAGGCTCTTTTCTG
>JBJFHK010000208.1:0-8463 GCA_051893535.1 Eubacterium sp.
GTTTTCCAGTCCTTTTACCTGAAAGTTTCACAGCATCTGCTGCTTGCCCCTTCGGCTGCCGCCCGCAGCGGCGATCTCCCAGAAAACATCAGCCCGTATTGCATAGTTTCAATCTATACTCCATCGGATTTCACATTCATATTATCAATTCGTTAATCTTTAGTCAATGGATTTTTCCCACATTCAATTTTCCAATCGTGATTATTAAAAGTCAAAGTCTATTTTTGTTTGTCTCAACATAAATCCTGTAAATAGTACATAATCGCCGCACAATACCTGCTTATTCTGTCAATTCACATCCTTATGGTAGGTTTATGAATCGGTATCCATACAACAGCCTTCCTGCCTGACGGCCGACAGGAAACAGCTGTCCTCATGCCCGTGAACTTTGTCTGAAATATGTGCAGCACATTCTCTCCGCCGCTGTCTAAATCAGAATTTCCGGATCCTCCGGGCGGAGTACCTGCTTTACCTGATCGTCCAGAATTTCCCAGATGTTTCCGCAGACGTGGAACGGCGACCAGTCGTCAATGTCGAAGATACGCTCCCAGCTTTCCCGGATTCTGCGTTCTTCCTCCGGGTACAGGCCCACGTACTTCCCCTGCATGATCTGGAAACGGCTCTCAATGCCCAGTTCCTTCAGATGCTGATGATAGGCCTGATCATCCTCTTCATCCTTCGGCAGATAAATGCGGTTCAGAACATAGTCCCACTTTCCGTCGTCGAACAGGCAGATTTTCTCCCGCGGCACATCGACTACATAAACCACGGTTCCCTCGATCGGCTTCAGACAATTTTCCCTGCAGACCGAACACCAGATCGGCGCATGCACATCCTCCGGCTTCGGTACGATTTTCGCGACCCGCTCCGTCAGCCAGTCGTAACTTTCCAGAAACAGCGGCGCAATATCTCCGAGATGAAGCTGAACATAAATTCTCTGGTTGATGATCCTGCCGTCACGCTTCAGCTGTTCCAGCGTCTTTTCATTTTGTCTGGTGTAGAGCCGCACCACCGGACGGTCGACGAGCTGCTTCAGCCTCTCACTTGTAATCATAATTTTCACACACCTTCCTTGTGAAAAAGAGCCTTCTGCGCTCTGTGCTGGGGAGTGCAGAAGGCCCTTATGCATTCTTCTCATTCTGCTGCAGACTGCAGATATCCCGGAACCGGCCCGCAGAACGTTCTCTGCCCCGTTCCTGCGGCAAAAGCATCCTGTGCTGAGGGAATACCTGTGATCTCCTGAAATCCTGCGTATTTCTGCAGTCAGATCTGCTGAGACATTAAAGATCCAGATTAGATGTACTTCTGAATCATTGCCTCGATGGATTCAGGTGTGCACTCGTCCTTTACGAGCTCTTCAACCTTCTCGCCGTCCTTGTAGATTGCCATTACAGGCAGTCCCAGAACCTGCTGCTTGATGGCAGCGCGGCGTGCATGTGTTGTGTTCAGGGAAGCGAACTTCAGCTTGTCGCCGTACTTCTCAGCAAACTCGTGAACCTTTGGCATCAGAGCCATGCATGGCTGGCATCCGTCACCGAAGAAATCTACGAATACGTATCCGTCTTTATAGTTCAAAACTTCTTCATCAAAATTCTTCTTATCGCACTCTACCATTGTAATGCCTCCTGTATTAATCATTCCGGTTTTCCGGTCTGTGGGCGGCCGGATCTGCCGGTCATATTCTTATTTCACTGTCGGCCGCCGGCTGTTTTCATGCCGCCGGCCATCCTGTTTCAAACGCTGCCTGGCGGTTTAATAGTTGGACATACTCTTTTCTACCTGAACAGCAGCAATTGCTCCGTCTGCGGCAGCAGTAACAACCTGGCGCAGGCTCTTTACACGTACATCTCCGGCTGCATATACGCCCGGCAGATTGGTGTGCATATCCTGATCTGTAGGAATGTATCCGCGCTCGTCCAGTTCCAGTCCGGTACCTTCAAAGATCTTGGTATTCGGAACTGTTCCGACGAATCCGAACAGGCCGAACATACCGTCATCCGGATCTGCTTCGATTGTTGTGATTTCGCCGGTCTTGACGTTCTTAACGTCCATGGAGGACAGGAGTCCCTCTCCGTGGAGAGCAACGACTACGGTATCCCACATGAAGTGGAGCTTCGGGTTCTTGAATGCCTTCTCCTGAACGTGCTTGTCTGCGCGCAGCTCGTCTCTTCTGTGAATGACGGTTACCTTGCGGGCAAACTTTGTCAGATACATAGCCTCTTCAACTGCGGAATTTCCGCCGCCGACTACATAAACCTCAAAATCTTCGAAGAAGTTCGCGTCACATGTTGCGCAGTAAGATACGCCCTTTCCTGTGAACACGCCCTCATTCTCGCATCCGATCGGGCGCGCGTGCGCTCCGGAAGCGATGATTACATTGTGTGTCTTATAATCCTGCTTTACACCGTGCAGAACCTTAACATCACCCTTCAGTTCAACGGACTGGATGCTGTCGGACGCTCTCTTCGCGCCGAATCCCTCAGCCTGTTTGGCCATGCGGGCAACAAGCTCCGGTCCGGACTCACCCTGAACAGCCTGTCCCGGGTAGTTCTCAATGCTGTCTGTGATCGCAATCTGTCCGCCGTCCTGGCCTCTCTCCAGAATCAGCGCATTCATCTGGCTGCGTCCGGCATACAGACCTGCAGACAGGCCGGCTGGTCCGGCACCGATGATGACCACATCATAGATTTCTTCCATATTGCACCTCCATAACACCGCATATTCTGCGGCGCCATATTTTCCCGATGGTCGATATCCCGGCATCCTTCAGTGTCAGAGCAAACACCTTGTCCAGCATCCCGGAAATATCTTTCTACCCCCTATTATATCGATTTTTTCGATATTGACAACCATTTCTGAACACGATCCCGATATTTTTTAATCATGATTAGATACTACAATTTCACGATTGTATTTTTGTTAACAATAAACAATTTCTATGACAGAGGAATCTCATTTTTCTCTTGAATAACCTATTGCCTTGCTTGGTTTATTTTGTCTCAATTCAAAAATTCCTGCCCATTACATGGGATAGGAATTATCAATTAGACATTTCTGAATTATTTGCTAACCTTGAAATGGACATATACACAGATACACATTAACTAATGTTACAGAGATAAACGATAAAGGAGAAGGTAAAATGGCTGACTACAGAGAAATGTGGAAAGAACTCGGCATGGACGTCGAGAACCATGACAACCTGTGCGCGGTACTGCCGCAGGCAATCGGAGACGTGTTCCTGTCTCAGAAAAACAGACCGGAGAAGATGGACTACTTCGATTTCGTCATCGCCGAGGTTCACGGCGTACGCCCGGCTGAGCTGAAGAAATTCAGAGAAGAAGGCGGAAAAGTCTTCGGTACATTCTGCACATACGTACCGGACGAGGTCATCTTCGCCGGCGGCGGAATCGCAACCGGTCTGTGCGCAGGCTCCCAGTTCTGGGTACCGGGCGGCGAACAGGTTCTTCCTGCCAATGTCTGTCCGCTGATCAAGGCCAGCGTCGGCGCACGTCTGACCAGAACCTGCCCGTTCTTCCGCCTGGCCGACATGTACATCGGCGAGACAACCTGCGACGGAAAGAAGAAAGCTTATGAAATCCTGTCTCAGGATGTTCCGATGCACATTATGGATCTTCCGCAGATGAAGCGTCCGGAAGACGTTGACAAGTGGGCCGGCGAAATCAGGACCCTGATCTCCAAGGTTGAGGAAGTCACCGGAAACAAGATCACGGCTGCTGCTCTGAAGAAGAATATCCACATGATCAATGAGAAGAGAAAGGCTCTGATGCGCCTGTATAAGCTGCGCCAGAACCCGGTTGTTCCAATCAGCGGAACCGATGTCCTCCTGATCTCCCAGATCGCCTACTACGATGACCCGACACGCTTCACCCAGAAAGTCAATGAACTCTGCGACGAACTGGACGAGCGCGTTGCCAAGGGCATTTCCGCAGTTCCGGAAGGCAGCAAGCGCATCCTGGTATCCGGCACACCGATGGCCGTTCCAAACTGGAAGATGCACAACATCATCGAGACCTCCGGCGCAACGATCGTCTGCGAAGAGACCTGCACCGGCACACGTTACTTCGAGAACCTGGTTGACGAATCCGGCGAGACCCTGGACGAGATGATCCACGCCATTGCTGAGCGCTACATGAAGATCAACTGCGCATGCTTCACACCGAACACTGCCAGAATCGACGATATCAAGCGCCTCGCTAAAGATTATCACGCAGACGGCGTTATCGACATCCACCTGAAGTTCTGCACAACCTACGATGTTGAGGAATACTTCGTTGAGAAAGAGATGAAGAAGGACGGCATCCCGTTCCTGGAGATCGAGACCGACTACACCGACAGCGATTCCCAGCAGCTGAAGACCAGAGTCGAAGCCTTCGTCGAGATGCTGAGCTAGTGAATCAGACAAAAACAATACGCAAGGAACAACAGCCGGCGCTCTGTCCGGCTGTTTGTTTCTGCCTGAAAAAGGAAGGAGCCGGATATGGATACAGAACAGCAGCTGCATTACTATATTCTGTTTAAAAATCACACGGATGGGACGGCAATGTATCACGCGCTGAAAACAGCCGGCCTGAAGGCACAGATCGCCCCGACGCCGCGCCAGCTCAGCGTCTGCTGCGGTGTTTCCCTGATCATCCAGCCGGAAAATATTCCGGAAATCAGGAAAATCGCAGAAGAACAGCATCTGGATTATGTTAAGATAGAGAGTGTGAACAATCCATTCAAGAGGGGGTAAACATGTATTATATTGGCATAGACATCGGTTCCACCGCTTCCAAAGTCTGTGTGCTTCCGCCAAAGGACGGTGCACCGGAAGACATCATGCGCTGTGAGGTCCTTCCGACCGGATGGAGCAGCAAGGTTACATCCGCTTCCATCAAAAAACAGCTGGAACCATACCTGAACAGTGAAGAAGGCTGCCGGACGGTCGCAACAGGATACGGCCGCATTTCCGTAGACTACGCGGATAAAGTCATCACAGAAATTTCCTGCCACGCGAGAGGCGGATACGAACTCGCCGGAAAAAACTGTTCCGTCATCGACATCGGCGGACAGGACACCAAGTTCATCAGCGTCCATAAAGGAAAAGCCATCGATTTCCTGATGAACGACAAGTGCGCTGCCGGAACAGGAAAATTCATCGAAGTCATGGCAAACCGTCTGGGCGTTACGATCGAAGAAATGTTCGAACTGGCTGAAGAGGGACATAAGAACGGTCATCCGGTTTCCATCAGTTCCCTGTGCACCGTATTCGCTGAATCAGAAGTCATCAACTACATGGGGGAAGGAAAAGATAAGGAAGACCTTGCAGCCGGTATCATCCAATCCGTTGCACTGAAAGTGGCAACCCTGGTCCAGCGCCGCGAGCTGCAGGACTACGTCATTCTGACCGGGGGCCTGAGCCAGAGCCATTTCCTGGCTTCCCTGCTTTCCGAGGAGCTGCACGCAGAAGTCCATCCAATGGAAAACGGACGTTTTGCAGGAGCACTGGGCGCTGCCCTTCTGGCAAAAGAAAAACTGCAGTAGCTGCAGCACGAATTCTGCTGTCCTGAATCTCAGGGCCTGGCAGAATGAGCTGCTCCCCATCAGGAAGATAGTGAAAAGACATAATATTTCTGGGGCTGTTGCACCAAGTCAGGACACTGACTCAGGGCGACAGCTCCTTTTTTCACTGTTTCTCATAAAGGGAGCCTGCACAGTTTCATAACCTGGTCAGACAGCCTCAGCGGCTCATTTTTTCAAACACCATTACGCGGCGATACGATCTTGCTTATTTCATTTTGTCCTCTGCTCTGTTCATCAGCAGAAATGGACGGGTTCCTGATTATTTAAACTTGTTCATCACGAACTCACGGAAGCTGACGGCTGCCGGCGCCATGGCGATCGTCTTATTCCAGATCATGTAGAACTCGCGTTTCAGGTTCAGTTCATCATCTGCGAAGCGGAAGATGATGAAATCGTCATTCTTCTGACTTTCGGCAACGGAGCGCGGAATTACCGATACTCCCACTCCCGCTGTAACACAGTGGCAGACCGCGTCCAGGCTGTTTACGGAAGCTGCTGAGTTCAGATGCAGACCGTGCTGTTCATAAACCAGCTCTTCGAATGTGCTGCGTGTCGCGGATCCGCCCTCACGCAGAACAAATGGCTCATGAATAAAATCTTTATAGGAGATGGATGCAGATTTTTCGCGGAGCGCGCGGTATTTTTCCTGATTCGGCGTGATGACAACAGATTCATCCCTGCAGAGCAGGGCGCGCCCGATATCCGCATTTCTGCGCTTGCTTCCGACAAATCCGATTTCGCCCCGGCCTCCGGCAATGCTGCCCCAGACCTCTTCACTGTCCGACTCATTCAGGAAGAAACGGACATTCGGATGCTCGGAGCGGAACTCTGCCATCATGGACGGCGCGATAAACTCCGCCGGAACACTGGATGCCTCAATCGTCACAATTCCGGAAACATCCTTCACAAAAGCGTTCATTTCCAGCATCGCTTTTTCTCTTGTGTTCAGCATGTCGGTCGCGTATTTATAGAAATCCGCGCCTTCTGTCGTCGGAACAGACTCTCTTCCGCGGCGCTCGATCAGTTTTACGCCCAGTTCTCTTTCCAGTGCCTGGATATGTGTACTGATCGTCGGCTGCGTCAGAAAGGCAGCGTCTGCCGCCTTTGAAAAGCTGCGATATTTAACGACATTTACGAATGCTTCAATCTGCTTAAAATCCATCTTCTACCCTCTTACTCTTGCATCGCCGATTTTCACGGTAATATGCTGACGATCCCAATACTCTAATATAATCATGGCGTACTTTCTGGACGCGTGAATCAGATCACGGAACTCCGCAAGGGTAATCTGCCCCTGACGGTCAACGGTTTCTGTCATGGCATCCAGCGCCTTCTGATAAAACTCCGGATCCATAAGATTCTGGCCGTCCAGTCTGACCAGTTCTCCGGAACCCGCCATGGCATCCAGGACATGCCGCGCAAGCTTCGGATCACTTTCTTCCTTCAGTACCTGATCCTGCGACGGCATCTCATAACCGGCCTCTTTATAGACCTTCTCCATACGCTCTCTGATCTTGTCCATCTCCGGCGTGAACTGAACCTTGAAATCCGCCAGCGCCACGGCGTTGGCCTCTTCCCTGATCTTTCCGGCTTCCAGCATGCACTGGCCAATCCCCTGTCCGGCCTGCTTGTCCTGAATCCGCAGATCCTTCATCAGACGGGAATAGAATTCTTCTTTCAGCATTCCCGGAGTCAGCGGATTCTTCTCATGGAAGGCGGAAAGAATTTTCTCTCCGGCCTCATATGCGCCATCCAGATAAACCACATGCATGAGGTATTTCCCGACCAGCTGAACCTTCTTTTCTTCCACCAGTTTTTCCACAATGGAATGGCACTGTTCTCTTCCGATCCGCAGCCGCGCCGCCAGCACCGGCTCTGTCAGCAGCTGTGCGCTGCCTTCCAGAATGTACTGCTCCGCGATATCCTTCATCTCTCCGTGATCCTTGATTTCCAGAGCATGAAGAACGCTGTCGCGGTTTCTCTTATGCTTGGCCGGATGCGCGTCCAGAATACGGCCGCCTCCGATGGTTACAACCGGAGAATAGAAGCGGACGATAAATCGGTCTTCCCTCTTGAACGCGACTTCTTTTTCAAAACGGATCTGTGCGTAGCATCGGTCTCCCGGCTCCGCCGCGTCTCTGTCCAGAAGCACGAGCTTTCCGATTACTTCCGTTGATCCGCAGTAGAAGTGCACTCTGCTGTTGTTCAAAACCTCATATTCGATATCATCGAACAGTTCCAGGTAAATATCTGCCATCATGGACGGTTCCAGAGAGTCCGGATAGGCCAGCACGTCTCCCCTGTTCAGCTCTTCTTTGCCGATCCCCGCCAGGTTCAGAGCCGTCCTCTGTCCCGCGAATGCCGCATCCACCGACTCATTATGCACCTGGACATTGCGGACTTTCACCTTGCGGTCCTCCGGGAAAATCTCGACTTCATCGCCCTTGCGGATGGTTCCTTCAATCAGTGTTCCCGTGATGACGGTTCCGTAACCCTGGATCGTAAATACACGGTCGATCGGCAGACGGAACAGCTCCTCTGCGTTATTCTTCAGAAGCGCATCGTCAATCTGCGATACGATCAGCTGCTTCAGCTCTTCAATGTGATATCCCTCAAAAGCAGCGACTTCGATGCTCGGCGCGTCTTCCAGGAAGGTTCCCTTAACCAGCTCCCTGGTATCCTCCTCAACCAGCTGAATCCAGTCCTCATCATCCACCATGTCACGCTTGGTAAATACGATGATTCCGCGGCGGATGCCCAGCATGTCCAGGATGTGGAGATGTTCGACCGTCTGCGGCATAACGCCCTCGTCCAGCGCTACAACCAGAAGAACCATGTCGATTCCGCCGATTCCCGCAAGCATGTTGCGGATGAATT
>JBJFHK010000209.1:0-8430 GCA_051893535.1 Eubacterium sp.
CTTTCCAAAATGAAGAAGACGCCAGGTGTCACCCCGGCGTCCTCATCTTTTCTTATATTCACAAATCACAGTCAGCGCTCAGGACTCTTTCCCCTGGGTTTCCGCATCTGATCCAAACTTTTCTCTGTCTTCTCCTTCCCCTTAGAAAGTTTCTGGAGGACAGAAGTTCTTTCTTTCTGCTGCATCGCTCTGACCTTCACTGGCTCTTTCTTATCCTCCGTTTTGTCGGTCTGGTCACTTTCCAGATGTTTTTCCATTGTTTCCGAAACAGAATGGAGGTCTCCATCGGCCGTGATATCCTCTCTGCTTTCTTTAAGCTCCTTCTCGAGTACATCCAGCCTCGCAAGCAGCGCCTCGGCAATCGGTCGAAGTTCGTCTTCTGATCCTTTCCCTTCCACGAGATCCTGTCGAATACTTTCCTGAATTCCGGAGAGCTTTCCCTGCTCCAGCTGTTCCCGGATCTGGTGAATGCCCTCCTCCCGACTGTCTGCTGCATCCTGATAGCCATACGTGTCCCGGTCAAAGGCATACTGGTCAAGGTCCGCCGCAAGCCGGTCGATCTTCTCCGAGAGCAGAACCGGATCCCGTTCTCTGGTAAGCTCCTGCATTTTCTCATCAATACTGCTGATCATCTCGGATGATGCCTCCCGGATCGTACTTAAGGATTCCTTCAGCTCCTGCATTTCCTTTCCGCCGGACCAGCCGGCGATGTAACCAAAGCTGTAATCCGATGTATCAATGCCGTAATGCTGGCAGACGGTATAAGCAACCGATTCTGCTTCCACTTCCTTGCTGTTCTGTGTCTGTGCACCGTTCTCACGCTCTTTCTGGGCTGTCACGTTGTGGAGCTTTGCGTGTGCCATCTCATGGATCAGAGTCTTCACATTCTGGATTTCATCCATGCCCTCTCTGATCGCAATCCGGTTCTCTGTCGTGTGAAAATATCCCTTTGCACCGCTCCGGATATCTTCAAAGCCGACAGATACAGGGGATGCCTCTTTCATCGCAGTAAAGAGCGCTGCATAGTGATCGACACTTCCTTTCAGCTCATCGACGCCGAGTGTCGGAACAGGTTCTCCCTCCGTCTGGGAAATGTCGAACGTACTCACCGGCTTAAACCCTACCATGCTGATCTGCACGGTTTCTTTCATCGGCTCGCCGTCCTTGTCAAGAACAGGCTTTCCGTCTGCACCGGTCCGCTCCTGCTCCCTGTCAACCTTAAAGGGCGTCGGCGCCAGGATACGGATGCCCTTCTCCCCGCGCTTTACGAACCGCCCCATCTTCTTCCAGCCGGTATAGGACTGCACAAGAGAGGCATCGGGTTTCTGCATCATGATAAGGAGGCTGTTGTTCAGCGAGTACTGCGGAAATCTTGCCATCGTATCGAGAAACTTCTGGTACTTTTCGCTGGAGAAAATTCCTGCGACACCCTCCTCCAGCTTCTTCGTGATCTCCTTCATTTCGCTTTTCCGCGCCTCAGCTGCAGCCTTCGGATCGTAATGCTTCCCGGCAGCATATCGTCCTTTTCCATCTTCCGCCCGCGACGTGCTGTACTCCATCTGATAATCCTGTCCCGGCTCTTCCTTTGCCATCATTCGGTGAATGTAATCAAGATCAATTTCCCGACCGGTAAACATGTCCGGATCATGCTCCCGGAAACTGTAGACGTCTCCGTTCTGTCCTCCGATCACCAGATGGTCAATGACATTCATGTCCATGAGCTTTGACGCTTCGACAAGCCGTTTTGTGAGCTGCCGGTCCTCCCGGCTTGGCTCGACATCGCCGGACGGATGATTGTGCATCAGCATGAGATTGTTGCAGTTCGAAAGAATCCCGCTCTTTAAAATGTTCTGGATCGGCGCAAGTGACTGGTTAATGCTGCCGATGGAGACGACATTGAAATTGACGGGTTTCAGGTGGTTGTCCATGTTGACAACGCAGACCCATTCCCGGTCCAGTTCCTTGAGAATGTCCCGCATCACATAGGCCGCTCCTTCCGGACTGGTCAGGGGTGTCTGGCTGTAGTAGGACGGGCCTTCCATCAGCTTGAGGCGGATGTCTACCTGCTTCAGCTGATAATCACTCATGGAATACTGGCCAGGTGTCTCCTTCTTCTTCGCCATTCACCTCACTCCTTTCCGGCGTGATTTCAATCTCGATATGAATCTGAACACTCTCGTCGCAGGAATCCATGAACCGGGCCAGTTCTTCCACCGAATGGAAGATCAATTCGCTACTATTCATTCATGCCTCCCGTTTCCGTAGTCTGCTCCTCCAATGTCTTCTTCACAGCCGGCTCTCTCAGCTCCTTCAAGCGCTTCAGAACAGAACTGTGATAACCATACTTTCCGGCATTCTTCTGCGTCTCATCGTCCTGTTCTCGCATCATGCTTACTGCCTCCGCATAGCGGAGATATCTGGATCGTCTTGCCATTTTTCTCTCCTTCCTGATTTCTGTAAAAGGAAAGGCAGCCCCGAAGGACTGCCCGCATTGCTCTTTCTATTACTTTTCGGCTTATGATCTTCCTGGCATTCTTATGGCTCGTCTTCCTCTTTGCTGCCTGCGTCGGATGCATTCCTTTCACTGTCCGCATCCTCTTCTTTCATCGGAGTGTCCTCCTCTTCCAGATCGGAAAGGTAATCCTCCTCTTCCCCTTCTCGGTAGTCCGCGTCCGGATCCGGCTGATCGTCCTTCCTGTTCTTCTTTCCGACCTTCTTATAGACGTAGGCACCGATCACAGCAAAACCGACGAGAACCAGCAACAGCAGTGTCCCGACAGGTACTTTGGTCTGCTTCTTCACTGTTTCCGTCTCCTCCGGCTGCGGATCCGGTTCCGGTTCTTCAGATGCAGCTGTGCTGCTCTCTTCTTTCTCCTGATTCTCTGCTTCCTGACTTGCTGTGTACTCCTTAACCGCATCCTCGTCCATGAGCGAAAGAAGATCCGCCTCATCCACCTGGTTCAGGAAGTGTACGGTCTCATTGCCGGAGTCATCACGGTCAATAATCAGATAGAAATAGTTTCCGTTCTTTGTCGTCAGTGTGATGAACTGTTTCCCGGAGGTCTCATGATCCCCGTAATCATCGACAAGGTTCATGTTGCCGTCCGGGGTAAGCGGCCCTTCTGATTCTGTTTCCGGCTCCGTCGTCTCTTCCGCAGGCTCTTCTTCCTTCTCCGGTTCCGTACCCTGACAGAGTGTGATATCCCCGGTGCAGACCGGGCACTCGTCATTCACATCCTCTTCGGTGCACTTTGTCTCACAGATGCAGTCTGCCTCCTTCCCCGTGTTGGCAAACGCCGTCACCGGAAACGATCCGGCGAGCACTGCAGTAAACATGAGCGCAGCCAGAACGGGCTGCGCTCTGAATCGAATCTTACACATATCTGTCCTCTCCCTTCTCATCCTCTGAATCATCGTCATCCAAAGCCACGGTGTCATCCGAATCCATCAGGCTTTCCCCGGATTCCGCTTCCTGCTCTCTTTCTGAAGAGATATCGCTGACTCTGTCCTCAGGACGGCGGTCATCTTCTCCCTCGATGGTGCCATCCGGTTTCACCTTCGGAAGCTTTCCGGAAGCTGCCATCTTAAGGAACTGTGCGACCTGCTCCGGCGTCATATTGAGTGCGCCGACATCCGAGAGAATCTGTGAATTCTCCGCCTCCCGGAGTTTCTCCTGTGCGGTCTTAAGCCGCAGATCTGCATCCTTCTTTTTCTTTGTTGCGCGTCTCACTTCATCGCGCAGCTTATCGAGTTTTTCGTACATCTTGCTTCTCCTTTTCTTCCTGCCATCACGGAATTCTTCCGTAACACAGGAAATGCTGCTTGAAATATCCGCTGTCCACATCGGAGATCTTGATCGGATCACCGCAGTGAATCATCTTGCCGTCGCCAATATAAATGCCGACATGGCTCGCTCCTGCTGTGTCATACGTTCCCTGGAAAAAGATGATGTCTCCCGGCTGGCGCTCGGATGCAGGGATCGTATTTGTCCACTGCCGCAGGCCCTCCGCCGTTGTTCTTCCGACACTGCCGACACCGGAGTGATTGATAACCCAGCAGACAAATCCGCTGCAGTCAAATCCCGTGGATGGACTGGATCCTCCCCATACATAGGCGCGTCCCAGATATTTGGACGCTTCATGCCACATCGCCGCAAACTGCGAATCGGTCAGGGCTTCTCCACTCGGCTCATAAACAACGCCTGCCGAACCTCCGGACGATCCGCCGCTGTCCGCATCCGGATTGGCATAGATATCATCCTCAAACAGATATTTCTTGTTTCCGTAGGTCTCCTTGAGGAGCAGATAACGCTCCATCTGATCATCCGTAAAACCGATCTGATTGACCACAGTATCCAGCGAGGCATTTGTCAGTGTGACATTCAGGATGTGGTATTCATACTGGACTTCAACCTCATAGGTATATTCCTCACGGTCCGTTGTTCCGTCCGCATTGTGAACAGTGCGGTGACCGGTCCTGGTCTCCGTCCTTGTCCGTATTTCCGTCTTCGGTGTCAGCGTCAGCTCATACTGCCTGTCAAAGATCTCCTGCAGCTTTTCCTGCACTTCCTCCGGTTTGTAACTCTCGTACAATACAGTCAACATGGCGGCAAGTTCATACGGATCATGCCCGATTTCCGAAAGCGTATAGCGGTATTCGTCATATCCCGGATGGTCGGATTCGATGTTGTCTAAAGTTTCCTGAAGCTCTGCCTCAAGGTCCTTATAGTTCTGATTGACTGTCTTAATGTCCTCGTCTTCCGCCGTGTAGGAAGAAGCAATGGCGCTGTCACCGAACAGGTTGGAAACCAGATGTCCGCTCGAAGCACTGCCTCCGATGATCATGACCACGATCAGAATCAGCACAAGTACGAAGACTCCAAGAGCGTGCTCCGAAAGATGCTCGGAAAACCATTCCCCAATCTTCCCGACGATGTCCTCTGCCCTGTCAGCAAATTTCCTGCTCACCGTTCCGAAGGAATTTGCCGCTTCTGCCGCTGATTTCTTGTTTGCTGCCCGCTGAAACTCCTTCTTCATGAACTGATGCTGTGCGGCCTTTCTGCCTGCGCTGGCATTTTCCTGCACTCCTGCAGACTTTCCTGCAACTTCTCGCGCTGTGCCTCCCATCTTTGCCGCATATCCGGATTCTGTCTGTCCCGCAGCATAAATGCCGGCGCCCGATTCGCCGGCGCCATGTTCTCCGGCTGCCGGTCCGGCATCCTGCGCGTGGCCTTCCGGGAAAGACGTAAGCTTATTTCTGTAGATGTGATGCCCCGCAGCCTCGAGGGCTGTTTCAGCAGCTTCCGTTCCCCGGTTCAGTGCCTTCGTACCGGCGTTGTCGTCCTCATTTGCCTTATCCACGGCGTCATGAGCTGCTTTTGTTTCGAGAAACTCCTTTCCTGCCGCCTTCTGATGGGACTTCCGCCGTCTTAAGAGTTCCTTCTTCTCCTCCGCGTTCAGCACATGGTCCGCCTTATCCTGGCGAAATTTTGCTCCCTCCGCACGCTTAGCAGAGGATTCGTTCTTCAGCTTCCGGCCATGGCTCGGCGAACGGGTCCGGTTCGCCCCCGCCTCTTCCTTCCGGAACCCGCGTGAATCCGGATCCCGGCTGTAATGACTGTTCTGCATGATTTCTCACCTCTCATCGGTTCGGCGCTGCCGCTGACCTTTCCGATGTCTTTCCTTTCCCGCTCGTTTCCGGCTTCTTCTCCATCAGCTTCTCTGTTCTGACATCTGCCGCGTCCGTCCTGTCCGCTTTCTCCTCGTTTTCCGCTGCAACCTCGGATAACTTCGTCGTCATTGCCTTATAGAGCTCCGTGTTCTTCGGGAAGCGGTCCACAAACGGAATCGTGACATTCCCATAGAAGAGGAGGCCTTCACCTTCCCCGGAATGTGTTACATAGGAGAGCTGGTGCGGACTGATATTCAGCTGCTTTGCCAGGATTCCCCGATCGCCGACTGCCTGATTCAGCATCAGGATAAAATCGCTGTTCTCGAAGATGTTTTCCACTTCCTTCGAGGAAAGAAGATCCTTGACGTTCTGCGTGATGCCGGTCGGAATGCCGCCCCATTTGCGGAATCTCTTCCAGATCTCAACCGTATACGCCGCCGTCTGTTCCTCCCGGAGCAGAAGGTGCATCTCGTCCATGTAGTAACGGGTGGATCTTCCCTCACTCCGGTTCTCGGTGACTCTCCCCCAGACCTGATCCTGCACAACCAGCATGCCGATCTTCTTTAACTGCTTGCCAAGATCCTTGATGTCATAGCAGACCAGGCGATTGTTAATATCCACATTTGTCCTGTGATTGAAGACGTTGAGAGACCCTGTGACATAGATTTCCAGCGCCGTCGCAACATTCTTTGCCTCCGGCTCCGGCTGCCCAAGAAGGGCGTTGTACAGGTCTTCCAGAAGCGGCATATTCTCCGGTCCCGGATGCTCGAAATACCGGTTGTAGATCTGATGGATGCACCGGTCAATGACTGTCTTTTCCACCGGGTTCAGGCCTTCCTTGCCGCCGACGATCAGCTCGCACAGCGACAGAATGAAGTCCGCCTTTAAGGCGATCGGGTTGTCGTCATCCGAATAGTTCATGTTGATATCCATCGGATTGATGAACTGCTCACTCGTCGGCGCGATCTTGATGACCTGTCCGTCGAAGTGCTCCACCAGCGCGGAATATTCGGCCTCCGGATCCGAGATGATGATGTCGTCGTCCGTCACGAGGAAGGCATTGGCAATCTCCCTCTTCGCGGCAAACGACTTGCCGGATCCAGGTGTTCCGAGAATCAGCCCATTCGGGTTCTTGAGCTTCTTCCGGTCCACCATGATGAGGTTGTTGGAAAGGGCATTCAGGCCGTAATAAAGCGCACCGGTATGCGTCTGGAACAGCTCCTGTGTAGTAAACGGGATGAAGATCGCCGTACTGCTCGTGGTCATTGCCCGCTGGATTTCAATCTCGTTATGCGCAAGCGGAAGCGAAGACATGAGCCCCTGCTCCTGCTGAAAGTCCAGCCGCACCAGGTTGCAGTTATGCTTCTGTGCGATGCTGTTTGCCTGGAAGACGTTATTCTCCAGTTCCTGCTGGGTTTTCCCCGTATTGAGGATGAGAAACGTCAGAAGGAACATGCGCTCGTTCTGGCTCTGCAGTTCCTTGAGCAGTGCTTTTGCATCATCGCCGTAGGTTGCAAGGTCTGAAGGAATGATGTCCATGTCGTAGCCGGACCGCACCGCCTTCTTCTGCTCCTCAATCTTGGACCGGTCAAGCTCCGTGATCGTGTGCTTTACTGTTTTGACCGCTTCCGTCTGATCGACCGACTGCACATGCATCGTCACAACTTCCGACGACTCCATGGACAGGAAATCCGCCAGCATTTGGTCACTGATATCCGACGCCGTTATCGAGAGAAAACTCACGCTGCAATACAGCTCTCCCATCTGGAAAACTCTGCCGGTCCGGAAGTTCAGCGCCGACGGAGCAATGAAATCCTTCACGGAAAGTCCGGACGGAACAAGCAGATCCCAGTTGAAGAAAAACTTCTCCCCATCTCCCATGTGAAAGATCTGATGCATCAGCTCCAGACGCTGTGCGCCGTCAAGAGTTCTTGCCTGCACGCCCAGGCGCTTGAAGTTATTGAGGAGGTCCATTTCGATGTGAATAAGCCTCGGTTTAGCCGTCTTCATGCCCTCTGCGTGAATACCGAATGTCAGATACTTGGTCTTGGTAAGTCCGTTATTGCCAGCCTCCATCTGATGCATCAGCATTCCCGTGTATTCGTCGCGCATGTCGTTATACGCATCGTTCTGATGCCGGATGGCAATGCCCGACCGGAACTTCCCGGAATCCGTGGCCATGTTCATGAAGCTCAGCTCGAAATGCACCGAGCTGTCAAAGAAGTTGAGAAAGGAACACCATTCCTCAAAGATCTCCTTCTGATCCTCCTGCTGGGCAAGCAGGTAGTTGATATCCTGAAACTCGATGGTCTTCGTGTAGAAATCCTTCCCGACACGGCAGATCCCGTCCTGAAACATCCGATCAAACGGAATGCTCTGCTGTGTGGTTCGCGGGATTCCGTCATCGCGCTTAGCGTTCTTTATGATTTCCGCAATTCTTTTCTTATCCTCACTTTTCAGATATTCCGGTACCTGAAATTCCCTTTTTTTCTTTTTCCGGAACAGGTCTCTGATACTTCCGTACAATCTCCTCTACCTCCTTCTTAGCCTGTGCCTGCCGCATCAGTGCGGCGTAATAGTTGTCCGTCCGGTACACCCGGACTTTCGGCCGGATGATCCGAGCCTCGATAAAATGAAACAGAATCACCTCCAGCGGCTCTCCGTTCTTCTCATACATGGCAAAGAAAAACAGCGGCATCATGACAGCCATCATGCCAAGCGCCGCAAGGCTGATATTTCCCAGCTTTTTCAGCAGAAAAA
>JBJFHK010000210.1:0-8430 GCA_051893535.1 Eubacterium sp.
TCCCCCTTCGCAGGACTTTTTATATTTCAGTGTCCTACAAAGGGGGATCATATCAAGCTTTTGTCAGCTGCCGGCCCTTTTGCATTTCATAAGATCCGCTGCTCCTGCGCCTCTCAACTCACGGCAGATCGGCGTCAGACACATCAAAACACCTGAGTCCGCCCTAATCGCTTGCAAACCGGAGGATGGTTCTCCGGTTACTTCAGCATTCTCCTGTTTGCGTCCATCAGTACATTCGCCGATGCCTGGAGTTCCCTCTGCTCCTCATCGGTAAGATGGTACTCAACCAGTTCCTTGACGCCCTTGCCTGTCAGTACAGCCGGAATACCGATGTAGAGGTCATGCAGGCCATACTCGCCATGCGGCATGACCGATACCGGCATGACAATGTTTTCATCACTGATGATTGCCTTGATGATGCGTGCGGCGACGGCAGAGATGCCATAATTCGTTGCGCCCTTCTGATTGACAATCTTATATGCGACTTGTGCAATATCACTCTGTACTTTACTCAGATCGAGTTCCTGCACACGCTCCGGATAATCATGCATGATCTCTGTGAATTTCTTGGCGCCGACGGTGACCTGACTCCACGGAATCATCTGGGAGTCGCCATGTTCTCCCATGCACATAGCCTCCACGCTCCTTGCGTCAACCCCCATGACATCGGCAAGGTAATAGCGGAGTCTGGCCGAATCAAGGGCTGTTCCCGTACCAATAACTCTGGATTCGTCAAGTCCGGAGAGCTTTTGTACCAGATACGTCATGGAATCCACCGGGTTCGTGATGACCACAAACATGCCATGAAATCCGCTCTTCATAACTTCCGGTACAATGGAGGACACGATCTCCGTCGCTTTATCCAGCATATCGAGCCGTGTCATGCCCGTCCGGTAAGGAGCCGCGACCGCCAGGACAACGATGTCCGCATCCGAGCAGTCCGCATAGGTTCCGTCTGCAATGAGCATCTTGTTATCAGAATACCCCATCGAATGTTTCAAGTCGGTAACTTCTGCCCACACCTTCCCCTTGTTGAGATCGATCAGAACAAGATCATCGCAAATATTGCAGATGACGAGATGATGCGCAAGTGCAGTTCCTACATTTCCAGCGCCAATGATTACAACCTTACTCCTGCTGATAGCCATCGTTCCATCTCCTTTTTTGTTTCCGTCACATACAGGCGGACACTCCGACATAGGCGAAGATGCCAGCGCTGATATAGACCATATATTGATTATATCGCGACGTCACGATTCGTCCACTGTCAATAAATAAAGAGATGATGGCAGCAAAGCAAAGAAGCTTATAGCAAGAGAATCCGCAGGTATTTCAGAATGGAACGCAGGTATATACAGAGAAGTCCCATAGCATACTGATGAACAAGCTGACTGCCTGTTTTTATTCCGCTGCAATCGAAATCTGCTGATCCTGGTAATGCTTATTTGTCAGGATTTCCGGATGGGCGCCGGTAAATGCCTTCGCTGCCCGCCCGTCGTCCTGCAGCTGCCACATAAACCAGGCCGTCACATAACCGTCGGGCGCATACAGCACCTGACTGTGAGCGGTGTCCTTTCTCCGCATGGCAACCTTGTCGGATGGAATCACATCGTAGATTGCTTTCAGCTGCTCGCCTGTCACGACCCAGTCGTCCCCGCCCCCGGCTCCTGATATCAGAAGGATCGGTACATGGACTTCGGAAGCATCGTAATGCCACATCAGCTGGTCCGCAAGCGTCTGATTGGTGGGAGACAGCGCGACGGCCGTCTTGTAGACATCCTTGTGATCCGTATCCGTCACCGCATTGATCACGCCAACGCCTCCCTGCGAATGACCGGCAATACCGACATGATCAAAGTCGATGGTGCCGCGGAAAATATTGTCAGCGTCATCAATACGCTCTTGTTCATTGACGAGTTCGAGGTACCGGACGCACATCTCCGCACCAAAACCATTCCATGAATACTTCTCTTCGGTTCCAATCACAATAAAGCCCCACGAAGCATAATGCTTCGCAACCGCCGCGTATTTCGACAGCGGTGTGCCGCTGCCGTTGCACAAGACGATAACCGGCCACTTCCGTCCGGAAGATGCCAGAGCGGAGGGATAATAGACAATGAATTTGCCGAATGACTGCAGCGCACGCTGCTCATGCTTCGACACCTGATACGGGCCGTCCTTCATATAGGCCGCTTCAATCTCACCTCCGGTTTTAACCGTGCGCTGGTAATTCGACGGCGCAGCCGGCTTAAAGTTCTGAATCAGAAAAAACACGACGCATATGGAAATGAGAACAAGTACGACTCCTGCCACGATTTTAACCACCCGCTTCATAAAATTCCTCTCTGCCCGCAGGTATCCGCCCCGGAAGAGACGGTCTCCCCGCGCATTTCCGCACTGGTAAAGACGGCTGCCACCGGCAGCACAACACCGACCGTCAGGATCGCGCTGATCAGCAGCGAATCTCCGAGCGGAGTATCATACAGAAAATGATCCGCCATCACAAAGAGAATCCACCCGACGCCTCTCCGGACGTGATGTACGCCGCGCGTTCTGACGATCAGGTAAAGGCCGATGGCCGTGACAGCCGCGTATGCCCAGTGCGAACCGAGCGACCCGTAATAAACCCGGTCAAGCGCCGTGGGAAATGCCTGGCTCACATTCTGAAAGCCGCTGTCTGTGATATACGAGATATCCTCTTCGACCTGAAATCCCATCCCGACGCACATACCAATACACAGATAAGATGACAGCGATTTCCGGTTCAGCACATAAAGAAGCATCGCGGTCGCGGCCAGCTTGAGCACCTCTTCCACAATGCCAGTCTCCGCCGAACCGAGCCACGCAGAAGAATACGCGTGCCCCATGAGACTCTTCATCAGATCTTCAAAGCCGCTGTTCAGATCTCCGGCAAATGCCGCCGGAAAGAAAGTCCCGCAGAAAGCAGCGGCAAGCAGCTCGAGACCGCGCACCCTGTACTTCGCGGAAGCCCATTTCATGAATACGCAAAACGGTACGATATAGATAAGCAGCGGCAGAAAAGCGCTGTACACCATAAGATACTGCCCCGCTGACGCATGCTTTCCGCCGAGAAAATCCCCCTCGTCAACCGCCATGCCGCAAGTGAGCAGGAATATCAGAACACCGGTCACGATCAGTCTGCGCTTTCGCCTGTTTTCCGCACCCGATGCCTCATCAACAGGCCGGCAGCCGCCGGTGCCCGCAGAAATTTTCGTTCCGGTTTCGATTGTATGGTACATAATAGACTCCTTTGCATGACACGTGTTGTGTCCGCATGCTATTATGCACCATTTTTCTTTTTCTGAAAAGGTAAGGCGGCCTGCCCGGCAGAGTCACAAGGGCATCAGGAATGGTCCGAAGTCTCAATCCGGTTGGCAAGCGCCTCCAGCTTTTCCAGCGCGACTTCATACTTTTCGGAAATCTCGCGGAGGTACGCGTACTCCGGCGCATACTGACCGGCAGACGGACGTCCGGCGATCGTAAGATTGACATTATGCGCGGGGTTCAGCTCGATATGCGCCACATCCGGACGGGAATAATGGCCCATGCCGTCGAAGAAGGCCTTCGAAGCGCGGATTTCGTCCGCATGGCAGTCTGCGTAGACGATCGTATCCTCATCAAGCACCGGTTTCGTGATAAAATTCCCGAGCGGTCCGATCACGCAGCTTCCGCCCTTGGCCCAGTCAAAACTCATGTCCTTGCTGCCGATCAGGTTCTTATATTCCGGCTCGAAATCCTGCTCACGGAGCAGCCCGTGCACGCTGATGACGAAGCAGCCCGCCTGGAACGCATACTCCTTGCAGGCCGTAATGCCGTCGCAGCCGTTTCCATCCGGATCATTATTTGCCTGGAGCGGCTTATCGGGGCCGACCTGCCAGAAACCGGGCCAGTTCGCGATATGGAATTCCTCGCCCATCATCATCTGGGCACGGCTGATTGCGATCGTATGATGTTCCCAGCAGACCAGAGAGCCGATGCGTCCGATCGGCGTGCGGTAGACGTTCAGATCGCTGCCGTCTCCTTCGCCCCAGTAGCAGCGTTCGTTATAAGTCGGCTTGATCTTGCGATGACGGCCAAGGACAGATCCGTCGGCGCCGAAAATGATCTGTGTATTGTAATATGTGCGGACCCCCTCCGCGTCGTCGAGCTCATTGACGCCCATGACACAGTACACGCCTGCTTCACGGCACGCCTCGCCGATACGGTCCGTATCCGCGCTGGGGATGACAATCGAGTTCTTCTGCAGCCCCATGTTCCATTGCGTCCATTCTTCCATGCTGTTGTCAAACGCGCTGTTATAATAAGCCGCATAGCAGGGGATGTACGATTCAGAAAATGCAACCAGCTTTGCGCCGGCCGCCGCAGCCTCTTTGATCTTGCGGCAGGCAATATCAATCGATTTCTCCTTGTTGAAAACGATCTGCGGCGCCTGAATGCATGCGACGCGCACCACTTCATGACCGCCCATAATCCTCTTATCCGGCTTGACATCAGGTACAGTTGTTTTCATTACGGAAGATGTATGCTTCATATCTACAAATCCTTTCTGTCGGAGCAGACGCAAGCTATATCCGACACCACAAAGAAGAAAACTGTTTCTGTGCATTTGACCGGTCAGCACATAAGAAAGGGAGCCCATCAGCCGGCATTGCGCCTGTCAGCTGTATCGGACTCCCTTGTCTTGTCATAAGCATACCGGAAGACTTGGTTTGAAAAAAGCATTTTTTATCTTGCATGGTGCAACGAAAAGCTGACACCTATGCATATGTGTGCATATGGGTGCGGATCCAGCCCGCGATTGACTCCTTCACAATCTGTATCTTTCTGCTCCTGTCACCATTCTCTCTCCGCTCCAGCATATACACATTGCAGCCGAACCCCTCATACAGCATCGGACGGATTGCGCAGCCCTCAGGCGGGCGGTCTTTCAGCACATTGTAATCCCATGCCACGGCGATCCCTTCATTTCGCCGCACGAGTTCCTCGCGCACGGCCGCATTGTCCAGTTCCACGAAAAACGAATAATCCGTCCCCAGCTGAATTGTGTGGTTCATATCGCGCCAATAGTATTTCAGCGTCTGGCTTTTGCCTATGATGCGCTGGTTTCTGTAATCCTCCGGAGCGACGGCCGCTTTCCTGCATAAAGGATTCTGATCGCTCATAATCACGCAGTAGCGCGTTTTATACAGGAAGGTCTTCTCCGCATTCGACAGATCAACCGCATCCGTCACAATAGCAAGATCACTCTCGCCAAGCAGGAGCTTTCTTCTGGCATCCTCGTCCGTGGTCTCAATCATGCAGATGATGATGTCCGGGTGCGTCTCATGAAAATGAATGAAAAAGTCCGCGCCCAGAAAGTCAGTGACTGCGTCAAACGTATAGATAATGACTTCCTTCCTCCGGAAGTTCTCCAGATAATTGATGCTTTCGATCTGCTCATATTCTTTGACAATCTGCCTGGCATGCGTATAGAATGCCCGGCCTGCGTCAGTCGGTGTAAGCCCCCTGGCGTTCCGCAAAAAGAGAGGACAGTGAACCTCCTCTTCCATTTCGTTGATGATTTTTGACAGAGACTGTCTGGAAATATGAATCTCATCCGCAGCACGGCTGATGTTGCAGTACTGAAATACCGTCAGAAAATACCGAAAATGCTGAATATCCATCGTTCTCTCTCCCACAGAATGCGGCCTCCGCTGAGTATTCTCTCCACGCGGCCCCTTGAAAAACGATCCTAGTATGCACATATGGAATTGTCAAATAACCAGAATCTTATGAGGCATTCTCCGGAAAAAGCTTCAGGAACCAGACCTCCTGGAGACCTTTTTTCCACTGATCATTGGGAACGCGTCTGATCTCGGTAAATCCCATCTTCCGGTACATGGACATCGCCTTTTCCAAATCGGAAGTCGTAACCAGCTGAATGCCGGCGTAGCCTGCTCCGACGGCAAATTCCACCGCCTGCGCGAGGAGCTTTCTTCCAAGTCCGATACCCCGGTACCCAGGCTCCAGCAGGAACCAGCGCAGTTCCGCATAGTTTTTCTCCGGTACTTCGTCAAGGACCGCAATGGTCCCGATCACGCTGTGATGATGCTCAGCAAACCAGATCCGCTCCCGCTGCGGGTTATAATGCAGCAAAAAGTGGGAAGCGACCCCCGCGATATACCCTTCAAACTCCGGAGTGCAGCCGTACTCCCTCCCGTAGATGCGCCCGTGCATCCGAACGATGTTCCCCAAGTTTCCGGTGCGCACCTCATTCCGGATTTCGATGTCAGACAGCCTGAGATTCTTCCCGCCGGAAAGGAGCACCTGCGCCCGGGTCAGGCTGGCGGCAAGCTCCCCTCGTTCTCCGTCGGAAAGAGCACTGATACGGTCCCGGATCAGCGCTTCGAAGAGACCGCTCAGCTTTTCCGTCTCCTGTTCTCCTTCCTCTGTCAAAGAAAAGCTCTGAGATCTTTTGTCCCGCGCATCCAATGTTTTTCGGATGAGACCGCAGCGCTCCAGTTTAGTGACCGTACGGCTCAGATACCCTTTGTCCATCAGAAAGTCTCCGGCCAGATCCTTCAGGCAGCATGTCCCCTTCTCGTGAATCCGGTACAGGATCCGGATCTCTGAAAGCGAATAACTGCTGCTCAGATAGGTCCGGTTCAGAATACCGAGAAGATTCGTGTAGTAGCGATTAAATTCCCTGATGACCGCAATGTCCTGTTCTTCTTCATTCATGTTGTACTCCTTCTCCGCGCTCCTGCCGCGTAACGACCCGAGTATCGCACATAAAGCTGTTTTTTGGCAACTATTTCTTGCATTTTAATTGCTCTTAGCAACTCCTGTCAGAGGTGTTGACAGTAGTCCGATATCAGACTATACTGAGCTTCATTAATAGTCCGATCTCAGACTTTGATAGGAGAAATAAATGAACGAACAAAAGACTGCCACCATCCGGCGCTTCAACCGGATCAACGATGAAATCAACGCCCTGTACCACCGGGCCAGCACCAAACTCGGCTTTTCCGACAGCGAGCTGATTATCCTGTACCTGCTCTGCGGCTACGACGGGGAGCTCACGCAGAGCCGCATCATCGAGCTGACCGGGATGAGCAAGCAGACAGTCAATTCCTCGGTGCGGCGCATGGAGCAGAATGGCCTGGTTGTGCTCGGGGAGCGGACGAACCACCGACGGGTAATCCAATTCACGAAAGCTGGAGAAAACCTCTCCCGGGACGTGATACTTCCCTTTATGGAGCGCGAGGAGGCGCTGTTCTCCGACTGGACCCCGGAGGAAAAAGAGACCTTTTTGTCCCTGCACAAGCGGTACCTGAATGCCCTGCGCAGGATGGTAGAGACGCTCCCGGAACGCCGGGACAGGAATCACGGAGAGGACCTTTCATGAGCGCAGAACATACAAAGAAGACGGCGATCCAGCTGTCCGACCATTTCACCGCGGAAAAAATGCTGCGGTTTACACTGCCCTCCATCGTGATGATGATCTTCACTTCCATCTATGGCATGGTGGATGGGTACTTCGTGTCCAATTATGTGGGTGCCGTGCCTTTTGCCTCCCTGAACCTCGTCATGCCCTTCATCATGATCCTCTCCGCGGTGGGATTCATGTTCGGGACCGGCGGCACTGCCCTGGTCTCCATGACCCTGGGGATGGGGGAACACAGGCGGGCAAATGAGATCTTCTCTCTCCTCACTTACCTTCTGATCGCCTGCGGCGCGGCGCTGGGAGCTGTGGGATTTGCGATCGCTCCCTGGATGTCCCGTATCCTCGGCGCCACCCCCGAGATGCTGCCCTATGCAAGCCAGTACATCCGCATCAACATGATCGGCATCCCGTTCTTCATGCTCCAAAACCTGTTCCAGAGCTTTCTCGTCGCCGCGGAGCGCCCGCGCCTGGGACTTCGGGTAACCGTCCTGGCCGGCTGCACCAACATGGTTCTGGACTGGCTCTTCGTGGGCGTTTGTGGCTTCGGCCTTGGCGGAGCCGCCGCGGCGACAGTCCTGAGCCAGGTAGTAGGCGGCATGGTGCCCCTGCTCTACTTTCTGCTTCCCAACGGGACAATCCTGCGCCTCGGAAAAACCCATATGGACGGCGGAGCGGTCTTCAAGGCCTGCACCAACGGCGCGTCGGAGTTTCTCTCCAACTGCGCCTCCTCCATCGTGGGCATGCTGTACAACCACCAGCTCCTGCGCTACATAGGCACCGACGGCGTCGCCGCCTATGGTGTCATCATGTACGTGAACTTCATCTTTGTCGGCATCTACTTCGGCTACTCCATGGGCATCGCGCCGGTGGTCGGCTATCACTACGGGGCAGGAAACAGGGAGGAACTGCGCGGGCTTTTCCGGAGATCTCTTAAAATGATCTTTGCGGCTGCCGTGCTGCTCACCCTGCTCGCGGAAATTGCC
>JBJFHK010000211.1:0-1664 GCA_051893535.1 Eubacterium sp.
CAGGCGTACACGGCGAAGGCGGATTCTCTGGCAAATGCAGAGAATACAAAAATTTCAGATGTGACTCTTGTCTATGATGAGGCCGCCGACGCGTACCAGAAAGTGATTGATCTTGATCAGGAGAACACGGATGGCTACTACTACCAGGCAGAGGTCTACACGAAGGCCGGAGATGCGCTAAAGAGCACGGCGCCGGACCTTGCGTACAATTATTATCAGTCGGCGCTGGACGTATACGAAAAGGTTCAGACATTCGATAACAATGATGCGGTGTCAAAGGAGATGGATGAACTCACCGACAAGGCTGCAGCGTCGCAATCATTTACGCGTAGCATTGTGGAATATCAGCAGAGCTCGGAAAAGGATACGCTCGAGATTAATGGGACTGATGGCATTTTGCGGCTGCACAATGCGATATTTACAATTACAGATTCGAAACATACGGCGCTTGGAAAATCGCTGGGAAAGTTGAAGGATTCGCTGATCGAGATTGCCGAAAAAAATCAGAATGCCGGCTATGGCGGCTATAAAGGCACCGGGTACGAAGAAACCATGCGGGCCGAGGTTGTGCGCAATGACGGAATTGTATTTTCAGTGCGAGTGACAGACCAGTTCAGCTATACCCATATGTCTGAGGACGATCCTTGGTACAGAGGTGAGTGGGGATTTAATTACGATACACGGACAGGGAAACTGCTGACGCTGGATGATGTCTTTCAGGATTCATCGGATCTGCTGGAAACGACCGTGCGGGAGAATGCTTCCGCAGCCGGTGATGATGACGATGCTCTTTTAGATCGGATGGCTGCCACCAGGAGCCGGCTTAAAGCTGCCCCAATCTGGTGGCTTACTGATTCCGGCTTTGTATTAAATACGGAGGCTGAAGCAAATATTAATACTGATGAGGGGAAAGACGCTGACGCACCGGATATTGACTGGTACTATTCCGGAAATGGCGCTTGGACGGATAACGCCAGCTTGGGCGGCTCAATAGATGTGGGACTTGAGGGGGAGGATGTTGAAAGGCTGGATATGTCTTTGCCTTATGATAAGTACGGCTCTTTATTTCAGTCCAATTATCTTCCAAGAGATTACGCAGCGATATTGAACGGTGTTGACTATGCTTCGCAGGGAGAGCGGTGCCTCGAGGACGCAATTTCGAGAAGTGAAGAGACAGATCAGGAATATGCAAAGCGAAGGGCTAGTGTCACGAAATTTGATTTCACGGGTGACGGAACGGACGACATTGTTGTTGCCATCGCAGAAACCTATGATTACGAAAACAAACAAGCGGCCTACTGTTATGTCTGTGATAGTGGGCATGCCGTCTACGCAGATGAAATTGATCTGCGGTATGCGGACGATTTCTGCGGCTATCAGAATGACTTGATTGTCAGATATGAAGATATGTCTTCCTCATTTAGCTGGTATAATCAGCGATTTACCTGGAATGGAAGTGAGTTTGTTTCTGTAGATACCGGCATCAGCAATGCCGATACAGAAGATATTTTCATCGAGGATGTCCCTGGCGTAGATATCTCGCAGCTGACAGATCTGTATGACCTGTCCGTCTATGCATGAAAGTGATCTTTCGCACAGATGGTGCGACAGGTGCCATGGCCTGGACGGTGTCACCGGATGGCAACCGCACTGGATGGTGTCAG
>JBJFHK010000212.1:0-1655 GCA_051893535.1 Eubacterium sp.
TTTGCTGCAGCCATAATTTTTTTCAGACTGCCCTGCTTCCTTGATGAAACCGGCAGGGTTTTATTTTTCAGTCCGGAATGTCTCCAGATAAGAAGTCCGGACACGATAACCAGCAGACCGCCGCCAATCATTTCAATCTCATAGATCAGATTGTCATGGAAATTTCCCATAACCGGAAGTGCCGAGCAGATGATGGCAATCAGGCAGATGACTACTTCAAACAATCCAAGGAAACGCGCTGCGCTCTTGTTTCTCGTCATCTGATACAGCTCCACATGATCCTCCTTTTCTCCCTTGATTTTCACATAGGCAAGGAAAAGAAGAACATACGGGAACAGGGATGTCAGCGCCGTCATCGTAACCAGAACATTGTAGATCGTCTCTACAGCCGGGAACAGGGATGCACAGATCAGCACGATGCTGACCAGAACAGCCTGGCAGATAACTGCTTTTGATGGAATCTCATGCTCATTGTTTCTGGTGAGCTTTTCCGGGAAAATTCCCGGTTCTGTCTGTCCGAACAGCATCTTTACCGGCTGTGCGATGTACAGAACCAAAGTTCCAAAAATGGAAATCATAATCATTCCGGCAACAACCTGAACCAAGAGCTCCGGTATATGGAGCAGACGGCAGGCTGCCAGCAGTCCGTCCAGTGTTCCAGTATATGCGTAAATCTTTGATGTTGGCAGCAGCATGGTCATGGCTATAGAACCAATCACGTACAGTGCGCAGACGATTCCGGCAGAAAGCATGATCGCACGCGGGAAATCTTTCTGCGGATTCTTCATTTCTGATGCGAAATTTGCGGTAACTTCTGCCCCGGCATAGGCGAACATGATGCTGGAAATTGCTACAAATGAATTCATATTAACCTTCGGAATCATCGTTGAAACTGTATATACTGAGGCACTCGGCGCCTTATGCAGGATGCCGATGGCCAGAAATGACAGTCCGATCAGAAGGACCGCAGCCAATGTTGAACCCAGAGAACCGATGCTGGTGAAAATCTTTCCAAAGGACATCCCCTTCATGCTGACAAAGGACTGAATCCAGAAAATCACGAGCGACACAGCCAGAACCAGTACCTTGTTATTCGCCAGATCCGGACGTCCCAGCATGTAAGCGGCATTGATCGAGAAGAAGGTCAGAAAGGACGCGTACCAGAAAATCTTGGACGTCCAGTTCAGCCAGGAAACAAGAAACTTATACTTGTTTCCAAAAGCAATCCCGACCCAGTCACCGAGTCCTCCATCTGAAGGATATGCAGATGAAAGCTCTGCGCACATCAGCGCCTGCGGAACGAAAAATACAAAGGCAAAAAACACCCAGCAGAGGATCGCACCGAGTCCCAGCCCAAAGTTATCCGATGTCGACTTTGCAATCCAGCGGATTCCGAACAGAGCTGAGATATTCATCAGAACCAGCTCCCAGAAACCAATTTTCTTTATTTTTTCCATAATATATTATTTTTCTCCATTCTAAAGACGGCGAAGCCGCCGCCTTTTTCCCAGGCAGTGACTTCTGTAAAGATTATTTATCTTCCCTCAGCCATCTGGCCGCATCCATGGCATGATAGGTAATGATGATATTGGCACCCGCCCGCTTCATGGAAAGCAGATTCTCCATAACGACACGCTTCTCATCGATCCAGCCGT
>JBJFHK010000213.1:0-1641 GCA_051893535.1 Eubacterium sp.
GTAACTATTCAGCGGACATTTTATGATTGTTATGGCAGGTTTGAGTGAAACGCATTAGGAATATGTAAAATTTGTTGATTAATCTGTTGATTTCACGGAAATTAGATGCTATTTTATTTGGTGGATTCAAATAAATTTCGTATCTTAGTGCCTGTGAAACAACAGGTTAATGACATATCGGAGGCGTTGCGCGGATTGTCCATGCAGATTGAATCGATGCAGAAAACCATCGACGAACAGCACGCGACCATATGTCAGATAAACCGCACCAGCCAGGGGCAGCTCAAGGAAATCCGAGTTCTCAAGCGTATGCTCAAGAATAAGGACAAGGAGAATGCAGAGCTTCGCAAGCGTCTTTCCAAATACGAGGAGCCGCCCAAGAATTCCGGTAACAGCAGTACGCCACCCTCGAAAGAGAAGATGATGGATGAGATAATCCGTCGCACCAAGACCTTGCGCAAACCCTCTGGCAAAAAGCCCGGAGGTCAGCCGGGCCATCATGGGAACACTCTTGGGCTGAATCATTCTGCCGACAATGTTGTGGAAAAGAGCGCCGAGCTGTGCGATGGGTGCGGAGACTCTTTGGATGGATGCGATCTCGAACTTGATTACATCACGCAATTAATATCTCTGCCGGAACTGAAGCCTCTGATAACGGAAGTCCGCCATTATGTCAAGATATGCCGCACTTGCGGCAAGCGGGTCAAGGTCAGCTCGGAGCGACGTCGTTCAAACGCGGTGGTCTATGATGCCTCGGTAAAAGGGCTTGTCGTGTATCTATCGACTGTGCAGTTCCTTCCATACAATCGGATAGCTTCCTTTTTCAAGGATGTGTTCGGCCTTGAAATCAGCCAAGGCTCAATGGCAAACTGGATAAACGAGGCAAAGAAAGCCGCACAACCCGCCATCGATAAGATAAAGGAATTTATAATGGCCTCGGCGGTGGTTGGCTTTGACGAGTCCGGATGCTACTGCAACAAACGTCTTGATTGGGCATGGATAGCGCAGACGGTGCATTTTACGTTGGTCTTCCACGGCAAGAGCCGCAAGGGACAGGAACTTGAAGATCGATTCGGGGATTCTCTCCAGCGTATGACCGCCGTCACGGATCGTCATAGCGCATACTTCGCGCTACACTTTCTCAACCATCAGGTATGTCTGGCGCATCTGCTTCGCGAATGCCAGTATCTCAATGAACTTGATGAGAGTCAGGAGTGGTCGAAGTCTGTGGAAAAGCTTTTTCAGGAGGCTATTCATGAGCGGAACCAGAGACCGACCGAGACCATTGACACTAAATCATGGCTCGAACGCCTTGATCGCCTTATAGGTGAAAACTTGTCTAAGCTCAACGAAAAGTTCACCACTTTCAAGAATGGTCTGCTGAAATGCCGGGACTATATTTTCAACTTCCTATTAGACCCAGCCATACCACCTGATAACAATGCCTCTGAAAGAGGAATACGGAAACTGAAAATCAAGTTGAAAAACTCCGGATGTTTCCGTTCCGACCTCGGCGCAGACGCTTTTATGGATCTGCATTCCATCGTCGAGACTACGAAAAAACAAGGCAACTCACCCTATAATGCTATCCTCGCCCTTTTCTAAGGAGCGACTGCCTCAACGTGTCCGCTGAATAGTTAC
>JBJFHK010000214.1:0-39950 GCA_051893535.1 Eubacterium sp.
ACGTCAACCGCGTATTCTACGACTGCACCAGCAAACCGCCAGGGACCATTGAGTTCGAGTAGCCGAACCTGAGAGAGCGAGCCGCAGGCGAAGCTCGATCAGCTAGTGAGGCTCTCTGCTACAGCGGTCGCAGAGACCGAGCGTCAGCGAAGGTCGATGCGGGAACCCGCGGGGAGACCTGTCCCAGTGAAGTCGAGCGAATAGCCACTAAGAATTGAGCGAAGACTGAACTGCGGAAGGTCCTCCGCCAGACCTGCCGCCGAGACCATGCTTATCATTATGAAGGCATGGGACGAAGCGCGGCAGGTTACGGCGTTATGAAAAATGTGAGATAATATCAGTAGACAAGTACAGCAGCGCAACTCATAAATTACATGGGCTGCGCTGTTTTTGTGTGACAACGAAACGATGCAGACTATCTTTTATCCTTGAACTATTGAATTGTAACGATAATTACGTTACAATTGTGGGAGGGGTGACTTTATATGGGAAAATCAGCGACACTTAATTTGAGAGTAGATCCGGAATTAAAACAGAATGCAGAAGCAATTCTCAGCAGACTGGGTCTTCCGATGTCAACTGCTGTCGATTTATTTTTAAATCAGATTGTTCTTACAGGCGGACTTCCTTTTGCGGTAACACTGCCGGATGTGCCTGAAAATATTGATACGGCAAAAATGACGAGTGAGCAGATTCATTCTAAAATAAATAGAGGTTACAGTGATTATCAGGCAGGAAAAGTGCATGATGCAGAATCTGCTTTTGCTGAGTTCACGAGGAATCACAGGAAATGAATAAATATACTGTAAGTATTACTGACGCGGCCCTGGCAGACATGGAAGAACTATATAATTACATAGCTTATGATCTTCAGGCTCCAGAAAATGCAATGAGGCAGTACAATAGAATTGCAGATTCTATCTTATCACTAAAGGAATTTCTAGATCGATTTGGAGTTTTAAATCGGAACCGGAACAACATTGGCAACCATACAGAAGGTGGTCAATGCTTTTGACGAGAAGACAGGCAGTGATTTTGAAGAAAGCATTTTATTTGCCTTAAGGTAAGGCTGCCGGGCATCCGATATCTTGAATTAACGGATGAGAAACGCTATTAAAGTTAGGAGGAACCGATCCTTGGAAAGTTCAAAGGTAAAAGAATATAAATCTCAGATGCAAATCATCTTCCGCCGGGCGAAAGACCGCTCCGGCTTTGTAGACTGGAGGCACATGGGTGATCTCGGAAATGGCATTGCAAGCCTGATGGATGATGCCAGGAAGGAGCTGGCCGCACCGGAAGACCGATGGGATCTTCTTGCTGTGGCAAATGCTGTCTTTCTCAAATGGGGCAAGACACAGATGGACGATGACGGAGACACAGCCTACATCATGGGCGATGTGACGGCAGCCTGGAACGATGTGGTCAGCCGCATTGCAGATGAGAAGGAGCAGAAGAAAGTTCTGGAGACATTCATGAAATACTGCGATGGCTCTGTGATCGACTACATGGAGGACTACCTCTATGATTTTATGGACTCTCATTTCAAGACGCCTGAACTTCTTGCGATCAAGCGGCAGTTTCTGGAAGGAAAAATCCAGGAGGTGGAGTCCGGAGACAAGAGCGATACTCTGAAAGATTTCTATACCTCCATCTACCGTGATTATCTTCTGCAGATTCTTGCCGATGAAGGTGTCCCAATCGATGAAGTGGAGCAGTATGCCGCGAAGTATCATACTTACAAGACAGATGACCGGCTTCTGGATATTTATGAATTCAGGGGCGAAGATGATCGGGAGATTTCGCTGCTCCGCAAATTGATTGATAAGCATGGCAGAAGGCCGATCCGGGGATATGAGTTTACGAGGTATGAAAACCGCCTGAAGAATATTTATAAACGCACAGGAAAGACGCAAGAATATAAGAAACTGCTGAAGAAGATGTTTTATGAGAACCCGGGAAACGACGAGCTCTATGACGGATACCGTAAGCTCTTCACAGACGAGGAATGGAAGCAGGAGACCGACGAGCATCTATTCCCTGTAGTGGCAGGAACTTACAATGCCATGTCGCTTTTTGAGAAAGAGAAGCGGTATGATCTTCTGATGGAGACGGCGGAAAAGCTGGAAGATCTGTCTTCATATGAAAAAGCTCTGAAAAAATTGTATCCGGATCGGTGCATGAATATTCTCGTTAAGAATGCCGACAGTGAAATGGAGGGGGCGACCGAACGGAAGGGCTACCGGCATGTAGCCAGGATTCTGAAGAAAATCAAGAAGTATCCAAACGGAGCAGAAGCGGCGGAAAATCTGGCTGAGAAATACAGACAAGAATATCCCAGGAGACGGGCTCTCTGGGATGAACTGAGTAAAGTATGAGTTACATATGTATATTAGGACGATATCTGCTATGCAGGAGAACTGGTGGATAACATCAAGGTGACAGACGCGAAGCCTTTACGGAGACATATGATGCTGGTTACCTTTTCTACAGGGGAGCAGAGGCTTTTTGATGCATCAAATCTCGGAGGACCTGCTTTCAAGCCTTTAGAGGATGACAATATCTTTAACCATCCTGTAATCTTCCATGGTGTGATTACCTGGGATAATGGTCAGATTGATATTGCGCCTGAGACTGTTTACAAGGAAAGCTATCCGTATTCCAATGTAGAAGCAGTGTAATCTGTGTTGTCAAATAGTTTTCAGAGAGACAGATTTGAAAGAATTCCCGGGATTGATCGTTTCATTGGGGCGTAACTTTGACGGGGATGCCGACCAAATTACAGAACGGATTCCAGAACTAGTTCTTTAGTTCCGGGATCCGTTTTCATACTCTTCGGTAGTACCGTACGCGCATTCAGGAGGCGTTTGAGTTCATTCTTTTGTTCTTCAGAAAGAATATTTGATAGAAAAATATTTTCTTATAAATTATCGCATTGATCGATATATTTGTTGTCTTAATAACCGTGAGTTTTGTTACCATGAACTTTCACCCAAAATCTAAATCAGCAGAAGGGATCAAGATTCTCATCCAAAATTTTTTTCCTCTTTGTTTTCGGATGAGTGATGACCTCACCCCTTGCGACAACCATGCTGACGTTCCTTAATGCATGGAGGTCTGCAAGAGGATTTTCTTCGGTGACGATCATGTCCGCACACTTTCCCTTTTCAATAGAGCCGGTGATGTCTCCGATTCCGGCAAGCCTTGCATTATTAAGAGTAGCTGTATGAAGGGCGAAAGCGTTCGATACGCCGACATATTTATGGAAATAATAAAGTTCTCTCCAGAAGTCATACTGGGAGACCCAGGGGCATCCCACATCATTTCCGAGCGCTACTGGAATACCATTTTCAATAGCTTTAACAGAGCAGTCTCTCATTCCCTCGAATACAATATTTCCGTTATACTGTTCCACTTCAGAAGCATTTGACACAGATCGGTCAAAAAGAGCATACGGAAGTGCAGGGGACAAGGTCGTGGTAAGAAAGGCTCCGGTTTCTTTAAAGAGTTTTATAATCTCATCATCTGCTTTTGCCCCGTGTTCGACAGAATCTACTCCGTTCTGAAGGGCTGCCTTAAGTCCTGATGGTGATTCGACATGTGCTGCCACGATAAAGCCCAGATGATGAGCTTCATCACATACAGCTTTTATCATTTCAGGCTTCATTTTCAGTTCACCAGGCACGCCCTTTTCCCTGGCATCGAGAACGCCTCCTGTGATCATCAGCTTGATCAGATCTGTTCCTGCATCCTTGCAGTGATGAACCTGAGCAAGAGCCTCATCGATTGTGGAAGCAGCTATTGCAACAGAGCCTGCCATATGTCCGCCAGGCACTGAGATTCCTTCATTTGCAGCAAGGATTCTGGGCCCGCGCCTTTTTCCTCTGTTTATTTCATCCCGGATTTTTGTATCCAGGTCTCTTAAACCTCCGACAGTCCTTATCGTAGTGACTCCTGAAAGAAGCTCGATTTTCGCATATTTTCCCACCAGGCTTTCAGCAGCTTTTGCCGAGACAGGATTCGAGAAAATCTGGTTTACAAGCTTCGTATTATCTCTCTGTTTCTTCTGCGGTTTCCCGTTTCCAGCCAGGTGGACATGCATATTGATCAGTCCTGGCATTATATATCTGCCTTTAAGGTCGATCACCTGATATCCTTCCGTTGATTCTTCAGCCGGTAAAATGTCAGTGATTTTCCCGCCATCCGTAAAGATAATCATATTCTTTTCCGGAGCCATGTCCTCTGTTACGTTTAAAATGCTTCCATTTATGAATGCGTATTTCATAGGAATTTCTCCTCTTCATCCCGTTTCCCCTTACAGCAGCATTCTATGGACATTGTATCGGGCAGTTTCCGGACATGCAAGTAAATCATATCCAGAAAAGGGAGAATTGTGGAACAGACTTCAGAGTGCATATCAGGCCGGGACAATCAGTAATGAGAAAACAGAGCGCAGCCCAAAGGAATTATCAGGGAGTGTGCTGTTGTTTATTCGTCAGACGACAGCAAGGTTCACGGACACCCATCTGACGCTTCAGCATCGTGGAAGGATGGGGTTTTTATTACTATTCCGAGTCGGTAATGCGGCATACCAGATCAGCGAGATCTTCTGCGGTCGTACTGTCGTCCGGTTCTCGTATCCACTGCTCAAGTACTGCCACGATCCCGCTGATCGCGAAAGTTGTTGCGTAGGATTGTTCCTGCGGAGTTCGGACCCCTGAGAGTGCATAGTGAATATAGTGATCTTCATGCAGATATTCACGGCATTTCCGCTGCAGGACACAGCTTTTTCCGTTACGGATGAACAGCGCCAGTGTATCCCGATAGTCAGCGAAAAAGCTGAAGAACAGCATGGCCGCATCACAAAGATTTTCAATTGTTCTGGCGCGGCTGTGTTCACTGAAACGGCGGAACAGCATATCAAGATAATATTCAAGAATCTCTTCTTTAGAATCGAAAATCTGATAAAAGGTCTGGCGGGACAAGTCAGTGGCATCCATGATCTGTTTGACTGAGATGGAATCCAGGTCGTGTATTGTCAGCAGATCAAAAAAGGCTTTGACAATTTTATCTCTGGATCGGATTGCAGAGGGATTGCTGCCTTGATACATTGGAGGAGCTCCTTTCCGGCTGTCAAAGTCCGACAGGCAAGATCATCTGTCAAACTTATAGAGAAACAATTGACAAACATATTTGTAATATCTATACTATGTCACAAAGTATTACACATGTCAATTCTATTACATCTGTCATAGTTTTCGGCGGGCTGATAGAATTACTGTATTTTGGGAGAAGGTGAAAATTTTGAATAAAAAAGAAGCTCTGGCATTTCTGCATGATACGGTTAAACCATCTCTGGGATGCACAGAACCTGCTTGTGCCGCCCTGTGTGCTGCGGCGGCAGCAGGAAAGCTGGATGGTAAAATTCAGAGCATCTCTCTGACCGTCAATCCCGGTCTCTATAAAAACTGGAACAGTACCGCAGCCCGGAAATGGCACAGCTTCACCATGATTATCTTGCCGGGGGACCTTTGTCCTATATGGCGGCGATATTCCGGAAACTGACGGATTCTGATGATGCGGCCATGCAGCTGGCGCTGGATTTCTATGGGCCGATGTATCTGCTGTACAGTGTTTATGATGAGGCTGAGGATAAGGATGCCGTTGCGCCAGTGCTGGAAGCTCATATCAACCGGTTTATTGCCAGGGTGGAATCCTGTTACAGAAAGGACAGGGAGGAAAAATGATAAATGCAGAAGAAAGACGATGGATCCTGTGTCCCTGCTGTGGAGCCAAAACACGCCTGCAGGTTTACCGGGAGACAGAATTGAAGGAATTTCCATTGTTCTGTCCGAAATGCCGGCGGGAAAGTATTGTCGATGTAAAAAATTATATTGTCTGTTTGTCAAAACGAAAGAAGCCAGACGCTGAGACGCAGTGCTGATCGCAGAAGCGGTCATGTGCTGCGTCTGTTTTTATAGGAGGAAATCATGATCTGTCCAAAATGTGGAAGAGAAATGAGAAAAGGTTACCTGTTCAGCAGTAAAGACGGGGCGTTCAGTTTTGCGGGTGAGCTGCCCGGAGCATTGGAACCTGCAAGGAAGGCTGAGGGTTATGTCAGGATTACCGGGCTTAAGGCCGGCGGCCGCGCAAGCGTGAAAGCATGCTGCTGTGACGTGTGCAGAATGATTCTGCTTACATTTTGAGAAGGAGAAGAATAATTATGAAACTATATTTTGGGAACACTGTATCGACGGTCACCACAATTTTGATTCTTGGTCTGCTGGGTTTTGTCGGATGTTCTGCCTATCATCATGGCGATATTCAGCATTGGGGACGCAGAATTATTCTGCTGATGGCATCGGGCCTGGTCGTCTGCTGCTTTGCGGCGGCACGGGACGGTCTGGATAAGACGATTCAGCATGCAATTGACGGCAGCTGCACGCCGGGACTGTTTCCGCTCGTCAGCATACCAAATATTATTGGCTGCATCGGTGCGCTGGTAATTGTTATTGCTGCCGTCACCGCTCTGATCGCCAGAAGGCAGCAGATGCGTGAGATCTGTTTCTTTATGATGTCCGGCGGGGTAGTGCTGAAGATCGTGGTCGTAGAGATTGCGCGAATTATTCTTTGAAGAGGATCCGGGGGAATATTTAGTCTGCGAGAAGAATACAGAAGCCTTTAATCAGTTTGAAGCATTGTTTACGAAGAAGGAGAAATATGCAGCTGTCAAGGAGGAAAATGTATAATATAACTTGCAGTACGCATTCAAATGCAATACAATAGTATTGAAAATGAATGGAAAGGAGTGGCACTATGAGCACGAGTCTTGTACAGGTCCGTATGGACAAAGAACTAAAAGATGACGCAAATGCGATCTTTGATGAACTTGGCATTGATATGTCCACAGCTATTAAGATGTTTTTGAAAAAATGTGTTGCCGAAGGCGGAATCCCTTTCAGTCTAAAAGTCCAGAAGAACAAGGACTATAAATATCAGGGAGGCATGGCTGCTTTATGTGAACTTCAAAGAGAAGCAGAGATTAATGGACTTTCTGATATGAGTCTTGAAGAAGTGAATGCTGAGATTGCTGCATCCAGGGCAGAACGGAAAGATAAGACACAGAAGGGAGCTTAAATGCTATACGCAGTACTGGATACGAATGTGCTTGTTTCTGCAGTTTTAGCTTCCAGGAAAGGGAAAATTTCACCGCCGTGGAAAGTACTGGAGCTTGTCTTTGAGGGGCGTGTTATTCCGGTTTATAACGAGGAGATTCTTCAGGAATATCGGGAAGTCCTGCATCGCAGAAAGTTTAAGTTTGATTCTGGTGTTGTAGATGAGTTGATTTCTGAAATAAGAAAAATAGGGATAAGTCAACAGGCGCTGGAAGTGAATGAGGATTTTCCAGATAAAGATGATGCAGTATTCTTTGAAGTCGCAATGGGAATCAAAGAAGAATGCGAGGACAGCTATCTTGTGACAGGAAACATAAAGCATTTTCCAAAGAATCCGATTGTTGTAACACCTGTACAGTTCATTCACCTTCTGGATTTGTGTTTTCCAAGAAGAAGGAAGTAATGAAAGATTATAAATACCATATCATGGAAACTTTTGAAGAAATGCACAGGAAAGAGCAGGTATATAAAGACCTGAAAATTTCGGAAATAATAGGATATGTATGGTTGGAAAGAGTAAACGGAGGAACGCGATATGATTTCAGCAAAGCCGACAGAACATCTGACCGGGGTGACTATAGAAGGTGAATTTGAAGATCTTTATGAGATGGTTGAGAGCATATATCGGATGACAGGTCTGGAAGAGGATTACGATGACTGCTATTGGAGTGTGAAGAATCGTCTGCTGGGAATCTGCTATGACATCAGACATGCCTTTCAGGGTGATAGAAATGTTAAGCTGGTGGACAGTGGCGCGGATGATGAGTTGGTGAAATGGCATTCCGTGGATATGCCGAGGCAGAACCTGCATTATTCCGTGGAAGTGCTTTTTCCTGAGGCATTGTTTGTGGCATTTTCTGTGCCAGAGTTGTATTTACCGGCATCCGTATACTACGGTAAGAGAGCGAGGAGGCTGCAGAAGAAAGCCGAACATCCGAGAGAGTTTGTGTATAAATATGCGGATTATGTCAGAGATCAGGCAATGCTTGGCATGCTTTCAAGTGTGATTTTGTCTGCATTTGCAGAAGTGATCGGTGATGAGGCGTTTGAAAAGGTGATGCGTCTGAGAGAGAAATCTTACGGAGACGAGTATGAGCATTACGCCACACAGTATGTCGATAAGTGTAATATTGAATACCTGAAGACCGCTCCGGCAAAGAGAAAAGACAAGCTCAGAAATATCGCAAAGAGACTGATTCAGAAACCAGATTCTTACAGAAATCTGTTAAGTGATTTGGAGAGTGCTTCGAGAGAATATAGATGCAGCATACATGAACTGCAGGATCCGGAACTTGAATATCCGGAAAATATTGTGTGGTAAAAGGCAGGCTGCGGTGACTTGGCATTCAGGATCGTTCGTAACAACCTCACGAAAATGACTACAGAAGCCATTGCAAGTGTGGAATCCCCCTACAGAAAGGACAGGGAGAGATACTGACAAATGAGCGTCTCTGAATTGTTTGCCTGTTCAGGGGACTAAATATTTCAATATATAAAAATCGGTACCGTGAGATGGTGTTTTACGGTAATGATTGTTTTAGGAAATGCGGATTTGGTTCAGGAATTTAATGAGTATGTATTGAATAAAAGAAATTAATGTACATAATAATGGTCAGAAAATCTATGGGGAAGCCTATATTCCCGATGGTGCTGATGCATCGCATAAAGTGCCGATAATCATCTTTTCCCACGAACTGGGAGAAAGTCATAAGTCAGGTGTGCCTTATGCCCGGAAGCTTGCTTCAAATGGCTATGCGGCATATATTTTTGATTTCCGCAGCGGAATAATTGATGGGAACAGAAGTGATGCGATCGAGCCGGAAGAGGGCGCTAATATCGGAATGTCTGTCTTGACGGAAGTCTCTGACCTGGAAGCAGTGATGGCTGCCGTCCGGGAATGGGAATTTGCGGACAGCGGCCGGATTGTCCTGATGGGAGGAAGTCAGGGCGGCATGGTTAGTGCAATGGAAGCATGCTATGCCCCCACCAATTTGCGCCAATATGTGATAATAATCCCGAAATCGGAATATAACCGTGTTAATTATTTTTAATCCCGATTTCGGGATTAATTAATTAATTATATAATTATTTTCCGGATTCGGGATAAATATTGACCTCTTGTCTTGCTTGTATTAAAATTAATACGGATAAAACAGGAGGTTTTTATGATTCAGCGAAAAGAATATCTTTCTCTTCTTGATCAGTGGAAAGATGAAAAGGTAATAAAGGTCATTACCGGTATTCGGAGATCAGGAAAATCAACCCTTTTGCAGGAATATCAGGATAAACTGATGGCTGACGGAGTCGACAGGAAACAGATTATCAGTATAAATTTTGAAGATCTGGCATATGAGGAATTGTGTGATTATCGGAAACTCTATCAGTTTATTATGGACCGCATGGATTTAACTGAACCGGTCTACATTTTTCTGGATGAAATACAGAATGTGGACGGATTTGAGAAGGTAGTCGACAGTTTGTATATAAAAGACAATGTAGATATCTATATCACAGGATCGAATGCATTCCTGCTCTCAGGTGAGCTTGCGACTCTTCTATCGGGACGGTATATTGAAATTAACATGCTGCCTTTTTCTTTTCGTGAGTATATGGATGTATCCGGAGATACTGATCCAGACAGAACATTTACAGATTATCTGAAATTTGGCGGGTTTCCATATGCAGTGATGCTTGGCAGGGACACAAACAGAGTAGATACTTACCTAGAAGGCATTTACAATACGATTCTGATTAAGGATATTGAAGATCGGGAAATACGCAAAAGTGCGGATCCAAACAAGCGGAAAATCAATGACGTAACCCTTTTAAAAAATATATCGCGATTTCTTGCTGGCAGTGTAGGAAGTCCGATCTCGGAGAAAAAAATTGCAGGATATATTACGTCTACAGGACGGAAGGTTTCACAATCTACCATATCGGATTATGTTGAGGCACTGGTAGAACCATATATTTTCTACGAGGTCAGACCGATAAATGTTGAAGGAAAACAGCTTCTGAAGAACGTTTCAAAATATTATATTTCAGATCTCGGACTCCGAAACTATATTCTGCCTAAGCAGCGGTATGATTTGGGGTTTTCTCTTGAAAATGTAATCTATTTCGAACTCCGAAGACGAGGATATGAAGTCTGTGTTGGAAGGATTGGAGGTCTTGAAATTGATTTTGTCGGCAGAAAAAACGATGTTTACGAATATTATCAGGTAACGGCCAGCCTGATGGAACAGACAACGTTTGACAGGGAAATGGCACCTTTGCTTAAAGTACGCGATAATTATCCAAAAACCATTCTCACCCTGGACCGTTTTACTCTGGGAAACTACAATGGTATTCAGGTAGTGAATGCTGTTGACTGGCTGCTGGGAGAATAATTTATTCTGCAAAGGACGCTTTCTGCTGCGCAAAACTTATATTTACATCTGCGAGGTGATTACCATGGCCTGGTACCATGAAGCTGTATTTTATCATATTTATCCGCTCGGTCTGGCGGGAGCGCCGGCCAATAATGAGGGGGGAGAGCCGGTCCACCGGCTGAACACCCTTCTTCCCTGGATTGACCATATAAAAGAGATCGGCTGCAATGCCCTCTACATCGGCCCTCTGTCTGAGTCGCTGAGCCACGGTTACGACACGACCGACTATAAAAGGCTGGACCGGCGGCTGGGAACGAACGAGGACCTGATCAATTTCGTCCGGACCTGCCATGAGAAGGGCATCAGGGTGATCTTCGACGGCGTTTTTAACCACACAGGGCGTGAATTTTTCGCTTTTAAAGATTTAAGGGAGAACAGAGAAAATTCCAGATACAGGGACTGGTACTGCAATGTGAACTTCGGCGGCAACAATGAGTTCAACGACGGATTTTCCTATGACAACTGGGGCGGCTACAATATCCTGGCCAAACTGAACCAGTGGAATCCGGAGGTCCGGGACTACATTTCCGGGGTCATCCGATACTGGGTGGAGACCTTCGACATCGACGGAATCCGGCTGGACGCGGCTGATGTCATGGATTTTGAGTATCTGAAGGCTCTCCGCAGGACTGCCAATGAAGTCAAGCCTGATTTCTGGCTGATGGGCGAGGTCATCCACGGAGAATATATCCGCTGGGTGAACGATGACATGCTGCACGCCGTGACCGATTACGCCCTGCATAAGGCCCTTTACTCCGGTCACAACGACCATAATTACTTTGAGATCGCGCATAATGTGAAGAGACTGATGGACATGGCTGGCGGCGATCCGTTGCGCCTTGGTCTTTATAATTTTGTCGACAACCACGATGTAGCCCGCATCGCCTCCAAGGTCAATAATAAGGAACATCTCCGCCCGATTTACATCCTGCTCTACACGCTGCCGGGCGTGCCGTCGGTCTATTACGGCTCGGAATTCGGCATCGAGGGGCAGAAGGAACAGGGTTCCGACGCATCCCTCCGGCCATGCCTGCATCTGGAGGACTTCCGGGAGGCGGGACAAAGGAATACGCTGACAAGGCTGATCACTGCCCTGGGACGGGTCCGTCAGTCTGAGCCGGCGCTTTCCTATGGAATGTATGAAGAACGTTACCTGACCAACCGCCAGTACGCCTTCGCGAGGAAGCTGGACGGAAGAGACGTCATCGTCACGGTGAATAATGATGAAAACCCGGCCGCATTCGATGTCCGCTGCGACGCGGGAAGATACCGGGGCGCTCTGACCCGTGCAGAAGCCGTCAATGAAAACGGGCACATCCATGTAAGTCTCGATTCCTGCAGCGGCGAGATCTGGATTCCGGAAAATTAAGGGACAAAATTCATGCCGCAAGTGGAAAAGGTCCGACCGGTCACGGTGACTGCAGGGCCTGAACCCTGCCTGTCAGCACAGACCGAAAAATAATTTTGATTTTACTGTTGACACGGTGTCAGCAACAGCATATAATACAGACACTGACACGAAGTCAGAATAAACGATGGAGAAATGAAATGCCGAGAAAATCAGCAGAACTGAAGGAAAACAGAAGGGAAGAGATTATCGACGCCTGTGAAAAGCTGTACCGGTCCATGAATTATCAGGACATTACGATTAAAGAAATCAGTACAGAAACGAGCTTTTCCAGACCGTCCATCTACAACTATTTTGAGACAAAAGAGGAAATATTCCTGGCGCTTCTGGTCAGAGAATATCAGCTCTGGTCTTCGGATCTGCTTGCCTTATCCCAGTCGGAAGAGAAACTTTCCGCCGATGAGTTCGCGGAAGGCTTTTCCCGGATCCTGGAGAAGCGGGTGATGCTGCTGAAAATCACCTCCATGAATCTCTATGAGATTGAGGAACACAGCCGCCTGGAACGTCTGATCGAGTATAAGAAAGAGTTCCTGCGGGCCATGGAAATGGTGAAGCGGTGTCTTCAGCGCTTCTTCCCGGAAATGACGGAGCAGCAGATGGAGGATTTCCGCTATGCCTTTTTCCCGTTCATGTACGGGATTTACCCTTATGTCTATCCAACGGCCAAGCAGATGCAGGCCATGGATACAGTTGGTATCAGTGTCAGAAAGACAACGATCGGTGAAATGACTTATCATTTCATGACTCATTTTATCCATTAAAAGAGGTCCGCCTCTTTTGAGTGTGAGGCAGACGGAAATTACGAACTGGAAGGCTTCGACAACTTCATCTGCAAGATTCTTGCCACATATGCAGATGAGAGCATCCTGAACGAGGCAGGAAAGATCAATTATCACGTTTTCAAACCGGTGCTCTTCGAATTTCCGACATATGAGTATTTTGTCACCGGAGACAAGGCCGGAGACTGCGCAAAGATGAATAAGTAATCAATACAGATATCCTTCCGGATAAGAGTTCCTGATCAGATCAATAAAGTGTGTAATACTCCAGCGGCTGTCTGAAGTATGGGTATAGAGGGCGCAAGGGATTGTTTCTTCACAGTCAAAAGGGATCCAGGTGAATTCACCAGTGTGATCGTTCAGAAAACCCGGGGAGAGTACAATCGCTCTTCCCGCGGCGACATTGGTCAGCGAGGTGTCGTGATCGTGGCTGTTAAAATAGTCGCAGTGCACCTGGTCCACGACGCGCTGCTGGACCCGCCGGAGCGGCGCCTGCGACGGCCCGCCGATCATGAGTGTCCGCTCCGCCAGGTCCTCGGCATAAATCATCTCTCTCCCGGCGAGCACATCATCATTTCGACAGACCAGGTAAATCCGGCTGTCGAAAAGATGATGTTTTTTCGTGTCCGGCACATGATTCATCTCCTGTTCGACAGCAAACAGAATGTCCTGTTCTCCCTGAAGGAAGGATTCCTTACAGTGATACCAGTCGAAAGTCGGTGAGACGGTAATTGCAGGATTTTCATCCATGATCGTCCGGATGGCCTGCGGGAGAAAATGCAGGGCAGACCGGATCGGCATGGCGATCCGGATGTCCTCTTGATATCGGGAAGAAAAATTCTGCCCCTGCCAGATGGCGAGCTTCAGTTCCGTGTTGATATTCCGCAGGGCAGTAATGAACTGCGCCCCTGCGGGCGTGAGAGATACGCCTTTGCCGGAACGGTCAAAGATTTTAAAACCGATTTCCTCTTCAGCCGAGTGAATCTGATAGGTCATGGTCGGCTGAGAAATATAGAGATTTTCCGCGGCCCGGTTGAAATTCAGGGTCTGGGCCAGTTCCAGGATATATTCAATCTGTTTGCTTGTCATAGCTGAGTGATTCTCCTTGCGCGTCTGCTTTTTGTCCGCAATACTGCTGACTGTTGTATGATCGAAAAATTAAATTAATAATCAGGTAATTGAATTGGATAAATCTATTATACTGCGTTAAGATAAGACTGTAAACAGAAGATGAACAGACGAAAAGTAATAAAAAGAAAGGCAGGAGGTGAGCAGCATGACGAATACACTCGTAATCTATTATTCCAGAACCGGCGAAAATTATGTGAATGGCGATATTAAGAAGCTGAAGAAGGGAAATACGGAGATTGTCGCGGAGTTTATCCGTGATGCAGTGGGCGCAGATCTGTTTCAGGTTGAGACGGTAAAGACCTATGCGGCAGATTATTACGCATGCATCGACGATGCGAAGGAGGAACTGAAGAATCAGGATCGTCCGGAGCTGAAAACGTATTTAGACGATATTTCCGCCTATGATAATATCGTTGTCGCAGGTCCCTGCTGGTGGGGAACTTACCCGATGGCCATTTTCTCTCAGCTGGAGAGGCTTGATTTTACAGGAAAGAAGGTATTCCCGGTGATGACTCATGAGGGATCCGGTCTGGCCGGTTCCGCGCAGGCGCTGAAGAAAATGTGCAGCGGAGCAGAAGTGGGAAGCGGTCTTGCCGTTCACGGCGCCGACGCCACTCAGTCAAAAGCCAAAGTCAGCAAGTGGGCAGAGGAAAATCTTAAATAACGGGACTGCAGCTGCCGGCCGGGGAGCATTTACCGGCCAGTATGTGCTATAGTTATAGCATATTTCATATCCGGCATTGTACATCTCAGTGACGGATGTATAAAATAGCAGGTGAGAATTGCAGTAGTGAGGAAAACAGGAGGCAGATCATGGATAAATCGTTTCCGGAAATGAAGAAATACTTTGGTTTTGGCTGTATGCGCCTTCCGATGAAGGGGGAGGAAGTGGATCTGGAGCAGTTTATCCAGATGACGGATCTGTTCCTGGAAAACGGATTCAATTATTTCGATACGGCACACGGCTATATTAATGGAAAATCGGAGACGGCGATCCGGGCAGCGCTGACCAGCCGTCACAAGAGGGATGAGTACCTTCTTACAGATAAGCTGACGGAGCCGTACTTTAATAAACAGGAGGACATCCGGCCGTTTTTCGAAAAACAGCTGGAGTGGTGCGGCGTAGACTACTTTGATTTCTACCTGATGCATGCGCAGGGAGCGGGAAATTATGAGAAGTTCAAGCGCTGCCATGCCTACGAGACGGCATTTGAGCTGAAGAAAGAAGGAAAGATCCGCCATGTGGGCATTTCTTTCCACGACAAGGCGGATGTGCTGGACCGCATTCTTACGGATTATCCGGAAATCGAAATCGTCCAGATTCAGTTCAACTATCTCGATTATGAGGATTCTTCTGTAGAAAGCCGTAAGGTTTACGAAGTAGCGAGAAAGCATAACAAACCGCTTCTGATTATGGAGCCGGTAAAAGGTGGAAGTCTTGTGAATCTGCCGGAAAATGCGCAGAAGATCTACGATGATCTGAACCAGAAAAACGGTACCCATCATTCCAACGCCAGCTACGCGATCCGCTTTGCGGCCGGCTTTGACGGAATCCGCATGGTATTGTCCGGCATGAGCACGCTGGAGCAGATGAAGGATAATATTTCCTTTATGAAGGATTTCCAGCCTCTGACAAAAGAAGAACAGCAGGCGGTCGATGAAGTGACAGAGGAATTCCACAAGCTCGATCTGATTCCATGCACCTCCTGCCATTACTGCGTAGAGGAAAATCACTGCCCGAAAGAAATCCGGATTCCGGACATGTTCGCCTGCCTGAATAAGGCCAATGCTTTCCATGAAGGAAATATGGATTTCTATTATAATCATGTTCTGACCGTCGGCCACGGAAAGGCAAGCGACTGCATTGAATGCGGCGGATGTGAACGCGTCTGTCCGCAGCATCTGGAAATCCGGAAACTGCTGAAGGATGTGGCGGCAGAGTTTGAGACCAAGGCTGAGGAATAGGTTAAAAAATTGAAAGACTGCTCTCGTATATTTTTTTTCGCGGGGGATATAACAATAGAGGCTGCTGCGCTGAATTATGAAATGATGATTTGGAGCGGTGGCCTCTTTTTCTGGTATTCATTGATTATGCAGTCATTATGAACGTAGACGGGTAATAAGTTTTGTAGAAACATGTCAAAATTGCATATCGTACCAAGTATGCAGTATTATTTGTGTAAGATCAGAAGAAGTCGTCTATTTTTACCTAAATACCTATTACTGCTATAGTCATATAAGCCGGAAAGAAAATTTTTACTGGGTTCACCTTGGTTTGCGATGTAATATTCTGAAATTTGCATTTTTAACTGGTTTTCTTTTTATATTTGTCGGGCGGACAGAGAGAATTTATGCGGCTGTGTTTATTATTATAAGTTTGGAAGATTAAATAGCAGGAATGTATATGAGTATATACATAAATTTGGTATGAATCATGATTATTATTAAGCTCTACAAAAATAAATTATGTTTTGGTAAGAAAATGTGATTTTCACGTTTTTTACAAATGGATTTTGAGTGATTTTACGTCATTTGAAATTAATGATGGTTAGACTGAAGTTTCGGATAACAACGTGGGAGATAATTTACATGAGTGCCGGAATCCGAAGGTACGCGTCCGGAGAGGGCCGGCGGAGTCGGAAGCGTGAGCATGCGCGAAGGGAGCCGGGAGGCGTTCCAGGCACAGGCTGTGTACAGCTCACGAAACCACTTGGAGATCTGTCAACAAAAACTCCCACTAGCTCTTGACACCATCGAAACTCGCACGCGATAGGCAAAATGCTGTAGAATTGTTGTATAATGGATGTTAATGAGAAAAACAGCGGTGAAAACCAGCAGATCGGGTCTGCAGCTGCAGCCGCATGAAAAGAATGAATACACAGAATCAGGAGGAGTTACGGATGACGGAATGGAAAAATTTTGATGAGCTGAAGTCTTTTCAGACATTGAATAAGGAAAAGAAAGTTGATCTTCCAAGAGTGATGGCCGGTGAGTCCGGGGCAGAACGTGTCCGGAAGTACAGTCTGCCGATGGCAGAGGGCCTGCAGTACAATTTTGCCGCAAAGGCTGTAGATGACCAGATTCTCTCTGACCTTTCGGATCTGGCTCAGGAAGCGGAACTCAGCAGCAAGTTTAAGGAGCTGTATGAGGGCGCAGTAATCAACACCGGTGAAAAGCGGCTGGTACTCCATCATCTTACGCGCGGTCAGCTGGGCGGCGATGTCATTGCAGACGGCGTGAATAAGCGGGAATTCTATTTGGAGCAGCAGAAGCGGATCGCGGATTTTGCGAGAGATGTTCATGAGGGAAAGATTGTAAATGAGCATGGGGAAAAGTTCACCGCGGTTGTGCAGATCGGAATCGGAGGAAGCGACCTGGGTCCGCGCGCCATGTATCTGGCACTTCAGAACTGGGCAAAAGCCAATGGGAAAGATCTCATGGACGCCGCCTTCATCAGCAATGTGGATCCGGACGACGCGGCATCCGTTCTGGCATCTGTCGATGTAGCGCATGCGATTTTCATTCTGGTTTCCAAGTCAGGAACGACACTGGAAACGCTGACGAACGAGACTTTTGTGCAGAATGCGCTCCGGGCTCAGGGACTGGATCCTGCCCGTCACATGATTGCCGTCACCAGCGAGACATCACCACTTGCGCATAATGACGACTATATGGCGGCATTTTATATGGATGACTATATCGGCGGCCGCTATTCCTCTACATCGGCAGTAGGCGGTGCTGTGCTGTCCCTGGCCTTCGGACCGGAAGTCTTTGCCGAATTCCTGGAAGGAGCGGCCGCGGAAGATCAGCTGGCAAAGGAGGCTGACCCGCTGAAGAATCCGGATATGCTTGACGCCCTGATCGGTGTTTATGAAAGAAACTTCCTGGGATATGAGAGCACGGCAGTTCTTCCGTATTCACAGGCACTCAGCCGTTTCCCTGCCCATCTGCAGCAGCTGGACATGGAATCCAACGGAAAGTCGGTAAACCGTTTTGGCGAGCCGGTATCTTATCCGACTGGTCCGGTGCTGTTCGGCGAACCGGGAACGAACGGCCAGCATTCCTTCTATCAGCTTCTGCATCAGGGAAAGAATATCGTGCCGCTTCAGTTCGTCGGATTTCAGAAGAGCCAGCTGGGAGAAGACGATACGATTCAGGGCAGTACGAGTCAGCAGAAACTCTGCGCCAATGTGGCAGCGCAGATTGTCGCCTTTGCCTGCGGAAAGCCGGATGAGGACCGGAATAAGAACTTCGAGGGTGGCCGGCCTTCCAGCATCATCATCGGCGATGAAGTAACTCCGCGCAGTCTGGGCGCACTGCTCGCGCATTTTGAGAATAAGGTCATGTTCCAGGGCTTCGTCTGGAATCTGAACAGTTTCGACCAGGAAGGCGTTCAGCTGGGAAAGGTACTGGCAAAGCGTGTTCTCGCGCACGATACAGAGGGTGCGCTGGCGGAATACAGTCAGCTGCTGGATATTTAGCTTTTCAGAGTCAGCAGGTCAGTAATGGCCTTATCCAGATCGGCCTGAATGACGATGGAACGGTCTGAGATTCTGTCCCAGGTGCAGGCCTGATTCAGGTCGATTGTTGCGAATGTCGATTTCGGATTGGCGTCTGCCATCTGCCAGAATGGGTATTTGATTACGCCTGGAGAGTTGAAGCCGACGCCGAGCTCCAGGAAAAGAATATTTCCCATTTTGTGTTCAGACAGCCAGGACTGATAGCGGTCATAGGCAATGTGCCAGCCTTTATCGCGGACGAAGCGTTCATCCCAGAAAAGGTCGAAATCCATTTCACTCCCGCAGACCGGGCAGTGCGGAATCAGCTCTGTCGGAATTTCCATTTTTACAGGCTGATTTTCCGGAGCGTGGAAATGACCGTTCTTATCTTCGATATATCCCTGCGAGGCAATCATTTTTCTGAGTCGTTCTTTGTCGTCGTAAGTACTGTGATGGCAGGGCCGGCTGCACTGGAGGAGACCGAAATCCCCCTGTGTGTAGCAGAGTTTCTTTTTGTCATAGCCGGCACGGATGAAGGTGTGGTCGATATTTGTCGTAAGGACAAAATATTTCTTGCCGGCGAGGAGTTCTTTCAGACGCTGAAGGGTATCCTTTGGAATGTCCTCAAAACGGTTGAACCAGGCCCATCTGGACCAGTATGCCCAGCGTTCTTCTCTGGAATCAAAGTGTGTGAAACAGCCTGTGTACATATCGGTCATTCCGTATTTCGCTGTAAAATCTCCGAAAGATTTCTGGAGCCTGCTGCCGGCAAAGTCCAGGCCGGCAGCGGTGGAAAGTCCGCTGCCGGCGCCGACCAGGACAGCATCTGCCTGGCTGATGGCTTCACTGAGTTTTTCTATGTTCTGCTGATAATGGTTATTCTCTGTCATTGTTTTTCTCCTGCAAAATCTTTCGTTCTCGTTGTCAGTCTGTGGTGCACTGTATTTTTCCGTGCAGCTGAAAAATAACACAGTTCCACGAATAAATGAAGATACATGTGAATTTATGAGTCACTAATAAATTCGATGGTATTAGGCCTGCGCACAAAATTTTGTATATTTTTTATTACTACTATATGAATATCGGATATAGTGGTAAAATAGATCTGACCGTTATGTTATGTAAGAAAGAACAGTGTATTATTTACAACAATTAGTGATATATGAAACTTATTAGACGAAACCGCATCCTTCTGATCATCGTCGGGATTATCCTGCTGGCTGCTTCTTTTTATGCAGTGAATCTGGTATACCGCTCGGATATTACAGAGCAGAAGGAAAATGCAGAAGTTGCAACAAAAGCCTATGCGCAGGAGCTGGAACGTGACTTTCAGAATGCCGTTGATAAGAGCAGTGCGCTGAAGAACATGATCGTGAAAAATCACGGGAAGCTGGATGATTTTCAGGAAACTGCCGGTACTCTGATGACCAACAATGTGAGTCTGATTGAGCTGGCTCCCGGAGGGGTCATCACGGAAACTTACCCTTCTGCCTCGACATCATCAGGAGTGAATCTGAACATCGACAAAAGCGCCCTCGAAGTTATGAATTATGCGAGGAAGAAAAACGAGCCTGTCCTGTTCGGTCCCTTTACGATTAAATCCACAGGTGAGTGCGTTGCAGTCACCAATCCCGTATACCTGAAAACAAAAAATAACGGAAGAAAATTCTGGGGATATGTCATTTTAGCCGTTAAGGTGCCTGGTGTCTATGAACACACCCTGAAGTCACTTCACGCGCTTGGCTACCAGTATAATCTGAGCAGTACCGTTTCACCGCTTTTAAAGAAGCCGGTCCTTGCTGCGTCCTCTTTGTCGGATAAAGGCAGGCTGGAAGCCCCGGTAAGGTATTCCTTTACCTGCGGAGACTGCCGCTGGACACTTGGCGTTGAGCCGAAGGGCGGCTGGACATCGGAGCGGGAAATACCATATCTCATATTCGGTATTGTTCTGACTGTGGCCGTTGAGGGGCTGCTGTATCTGCTGCTGCGGACGGGGCAGCAGGACCGTAAACTGCGGAAACTTGCCTATCAGGATACACTGACCGGTCTTCTCAGCCGCGGGGGATTTATGCATCAGCTGGACAGGCAGATTCAGAATCATCCGGAAACGCCTGTTACGGCGGTCTTTCTGGATCTGGATGACTTTAAGGTCATTAATGATGTTTATGGTCATAATGCCGGCGACCAGGCACTGATCCATATTTCTGAATATCTGAAACAGTCCTTCCCAAAGGGCACTCTGATCGGCCGGACGGGCGGCGATGAAATCTGTGCTGCCGTGATCAATCACTCACATGAGCAGACCGCTGATCTGATTCAGAAAATCATTGCGGATGTGCAGAAGTTTACCTACGCAGGCAGGGAGATTCCCTATTCGATTTCGGCTGGCTTCGCGGATTATCCTGCCCAGGCGGAAAGCCGCTCCCAGCTGATTATTCTGGCCGATGAGGCTTTATACGCGGCAAAAATCGGCGGCAAGCATGAAGCCCGTTATTATGAATCCTACATGTCTCAGATAAAACGCGAGCATCTCGGATTCAGTGTCCATACACTCGCATCGGGAATTCCGGGAGCATTTCTGATCTATAAATCCGACCCGCAAGACGAAGAGATACTTTTTGCCAACAATTCACTGATACAGCTGCTGGGGTGCAGGGATTTCGATGATCTTCTGCACTATACCGGAGCCAGGTTCTCGAATTTCATCCATCCGGACGACCGTGAACGGGTAGAGCAGTCTATATGGAAGCAGATCAACCGTCAGAAAGAGCAGGATGAAAACCAGTCCTACTATGAGGATTACGTGGAGTATCAGATTGTCACGAAGCAGGGCCGGGTGATCCCGGTCATTGATGTGGGAAGGCTGGTCAGTGATGAGTCTTACGGCGATGTTTTCTTTGTCTTTATCTATGAACGCGGGCTGATCGACGACAGGATGGCCGCGGAAGCGTGCAGCAGGCAGGAATAGGGAGAGTGTGCAATGGAAAGAGAAGGAACGAGTGCGATTGAATTCTTTAAAGAATATGGAAACCGGCTGCCCGGCGGATATCTGCTTTACCGGGCGCGGGGGGATGAGGAGATCCTCTATGCCAATGATGAGCTTATCCGGATGTTTGACTGTCACTCGGAAGAGGAATTCTTCCATCTGACAAATAAAAGCTTCAAGGGGATCGTTTCTCCGGAAGAATATGAAGAGGCTGAAGAAACAATCTGGACACAGATCAACAGTAATCATTATCACCTGGATACACTCTCCTATCATATCAATACAGCAGAAGGACGGAGAAAAGAAATCGATGACTTCGGATATTACATCAATGATCCGGAACTGGGAGAAATATTTTCCGTTTTCCTGATCGAAGCCGGGTTCAGGAGACTTGCCTCTGACTATGACGGCCTTACGGGTCTGATGGGAATGCGCAGTTTTCTCTCCCAGAATGAGCGTTCAAGAGAGGACCATATCAGGCAGAACCGCATGCTGGACAGATGGATTGTTTTTATGAATATTTCCCAGTTCAAGCTGTATAACGTGACCTATGGAATTGAGGCAGGCGATCGTGTGCTGAAGGGAGTTGCCTATATTCTGCGGGATGTCTTTCAGACAGATAATATTGCCCGTTTTGCGGATGATCATTTTGTCGTCTGTTCTACTTCTGATGATGTGGTGAAAAGACTGGATGAAGTGTTTCAGAGAGTGCTGGGTCTGGACTCCCGGTTTGTTCTGCGAATGAAGGCTGGAATTTATCACGTTACAGATTCACGTGTTCAGGTCAGTGCGGCGTGTGATTTTGCGAAACTTGCCTGTGATTCAATTGCAGAGGATGCGGCGAGGTTTATCTGTGAGTATGATGGGTCCCGTGCGGAAGAACTGAAATTAAGGAAGTATATTGTCGATCATATTGAAGAGACGATTGAAAAAGGATGGATCGAGGTCGTCTACCAGCCGATGGTCCGGTCACTTACCGGAGCGGTCTGCGGTTCGGAGGCACTTTCCCGCTGGCATGACCCACGATATGGCGATATTTCTCCTGCTGTGTTCATTCCGGTTCTGGAACAGGCGCATGTGATCCATCTGCTGGATTCCTATGTGGCGCAGCAGGCCTGTGAGTCGATCCGTGAGGTTATGGATAATGGTGATGAGCCGATGCCAATCTCGATCAACCTTTCCCGGCTCGATTTTACCGACACGGATCCTGTGCAGGTCGTGGAGACATATGTTGCCCGTTATGATATTGCCAGAGACTATCTCTGTATAGAGATTACAGAAACGGCCCTGATGAGAGAAACCGTTGTAATACGCAGCGCGATGGAGCGTTTCCAGGCACTCGGCTATCAGGTGTGGATGGATGATTTCGGAAGCGGATATTCTTCCCATAATACCTTGAAAGATTTCAACTTTGACGAAATAAAGATCGATATGATGTTTCTGACTTCCTTTACCGAGAAGTCCAGAACCATTCTGAAGTCCATTGTCGCCATGGCGAAGTCCATGAAAATCCTGACGCTGGCAGAAGGCGTGGAGACCAGAGAACAGTTTGAGTTCCTGAAACAGATCGGATGTGAAAAAGTGCAGGGATATTACTTCGGAAAACCGATGAATCGGGTGGATTTCAGGGAGAATATTGACCGCAGGGGTCTGAGCGTAGAACCGCGCTCCATGCGGAAGTACTATACGGCTGTCGGACATGTCAACCTGATGAGTGACCGGCCGGTGGCTCTGCTTGAGCATGAACAGGGGCGGTTTTATCCGGTATTTGAGAATGAACCCTTCAGAAGGGTTATGTATCAGGTAGGATCCGGATCTCTGGAAGAATCATACCGAAGACTGAATGATGTCAGGTCGGTGCTGCATAAAACTTACGAGCGGTTCATAAAAAAAGTAGAAGCCCAGGATGAGACTATGGTTCTTATGTATCCGGACCGGGATAAGATGATGCGGCTGGAGGCGGAAAAAATCGCCCAGTTTGGAAACCGGTACATGCTGCAGCTTTCTGTCAGTTACGAAGAGGAGAGGGAAATCTCCAAAAGGCAGAAAAAGCTCGATTCTTATCTGCGTGCGCTCAGCCTGATCTATGACGGCGCAGTCGCCATTCATATTAAAGATAACTATATTGAACGGATTCTCATGGATGGATCATTTGAATCTTTTGAAAAGCAGTATCAGGGAGTGCGGCAGAGTTTCCGCCTGTTTGCGGAAAATTTTGTCGCAGGGGAAGACCGGGAACGTTATCTCGCCTTCACCGATATGACCACTCTGGCAGAACGTATCCAGTCAGGCGGCCTGGGATATCTGACCGGAACATTTTCTGTTTATGATCCGAAAAGTGAGCGCTATTTAAATAAGGAGATGATGACTTTTCTGGCGCCCAATACGGATGGGAATCTGGCGTTCGGTATAATGCGGACCGTGGAGGATCCTGGGAGGCTGTAGTCCGAAAATATTTTTGACAGCTGTGTTTCAGAATACGGGACAAGGGTATCAACGAACAGCTGCGAAATAAATTAGGAGAGGACATAATTTAATAATGAACGAAGAATTTTCAGGACAGGAGTCCGTATCGGGATTTAACATTACCCATACGGAACTTCTGGATCGCATCCGGAGTCTGAATACCGTTTTTGACACTGTCAGAGTCGTCAATCCGTCTCTTCATCGTCAGATCGTCTATCATTCAGACGGAACACATGAAACACTTGAAACGTATTGTTTTTCCTTCTGGAAAAGGCATGTACCCTGTGCGAACTGCATTTCTGCCAAGACTTTTGCGACAAGGCAGAAAACCTCTAAATTTGAGTTTGTAGATAATGAAATTTACCTGTTGGTCTCAGCCTATCTGGAGGTAGACAGGGAGCCCTGCGTTCTGGAATCGATTCTCAAGCTCAACGACAGGGTTCTGATTGATGCTTACGGGAAGAATCAGTTCGTCTCGCGCATCACCCAGTTTAACGACCGGCTGTACAAAGATTCACTGACCGGTGTCAGAAACCGCAGATATTATGATGAACTGGCCTCAGGACTGACAGTTCAGGCCGCCGCGATGATTGACATTGACCAGTTTAAGAATATCAATGATACCTGGATGCATAAGGCAGGAGATACTGCGCTGCAGGCCGTGGCCAGAGCAATTTCCGGATGTGTGCGGAAAAGCGATCTGGTTCTGCGCTATGGAGGAGACGAGTTCCTGATTGCCTTTGAAGATATTCCGGAAGATATTTTCCGAAAGAAGCTTGAAGCTATCGGTGAAGCGGCAGAGTCTGCAGAAATCCCGGGTTATCCCGGCGTTCATCTGACCATCAGCATCGGCGGCGTCTATGAAAAAGGACAGCTGGCGGATGAGATGGAGAAAGCCGATGCGGCATTGTATGAGGCAAAGAAAACAAGAAACCTGGTAGTGATCAGGTAATAAAATAATGAAATAGGAGCCGATCTGAGGCTGCTGTCAGTGATAAGAACATCCTGCAGCAGTCTCTGTTTTTATGTTCGCAGAATGATAGATATCCGGAAAAGAACGACCTGCAGGTGAACAGCGCAGAATGCCGGATTATCGAACATGTCCCGGATAACAGGACAGCGCGTGCCTCCTTGCCTGGAAAAGTTTTGTCCGGCTTGAAACTCTGCGGTCCTATAGTTACTTATAAGTAAGTATATTACTGAAAAGTACATTCTTGCGGTTATCTCCCATTCAATCTATTATTTCAGTGTTGAACATCAGAGGCGGGCGGAAGCGATTCTGCCGGGCTGATTTGAATCGAAACGAATCTGAGAAACAGGGATAAGAAATAAGGAGAAAGATATGCTGAATGAAATTAACTGGCCGCATGAGTATCTGCCGGGAACAACTGATAACTTCGCTTCCAACGAGATTATTGTCAAAGGAATCACTGCAGAGGATGTGTTTGAGAATCTGATCGACACTTCAATCTGGACAACTTACTATGACAACGCGTCCGATATTGAGTTTCTGAATACACCGGGAACAAAGCTGGCAGCGGATACGAGATTTAACTTTAAGACGTTTGGATTCCCGATTGACGCAGAGGTCATTGAGTTTGAGGCGCCGCATGACGGAAAGCCGGGACGTCTGGCATGGCATGGATGGGCTGAAGGAGACGCTGATCACCGCCTGGATGTGGTGCATGCATGGCTGCTGGAGGATCTTCCGGAGGGACGTGTCCGCATTCTGACACAGGAATCTCAGAAAGGAAAGCCGGCGAAGGAACTGTTTGAATCCAAACCGGACATTATGAACCAGGGGCATCAGGACTGGGTCAAAGGACTTGCAGCGACGGTACTTGCATCGAAGAATAAATAGAAAAGCGGGATGCGAAGGAACACAGTCCGGTTATTATAAAGATAGAGGAGGATATTCATTATGGCAGAGAATTTTATGGAACTGGCAAAGGCACGTTATTCAGTAAAGCATTTCACGGACAGACCGATTGAAGAAGAAAAACTGGCGCAGATTCTTGAGGCGGGACGCATTGCGCCGACAGCTGCAAACAAGCAGCCGCAGAGAGTTTACGTCGTTCAGAGTGACGAGGGAATCGCTAAGCTGAATGAGCTTACTCCGTGTGTTTACGGTGCGAAAACTGTGCTCATGATTGCATACGATAAGGATGAAGACTGGAAAAACCCGGTTGAAGAGGGAATTCATTCCGGACAGCAGGACGTCAGTATCGTCGCGACTCATATTATGCTGGAAGCCTGGGAGCTCGGAATCAGCTCCTGCTGGGTAAATATGTTCCCGAATACGAAGACTGCAGAAGCCTTCGGACTGCCGGATAATTATGAGCTGGTTCTGCTCATGCCGATCGGATACGCTGCTGAAGGAGTAAAGCCGCTGGCCAAGCATACAGACAGAAAGGCAATTGAGGAAACGGTCACCAGGCTTTAGTTTTCAGACAGAAGATTGGGTTTAGAGATTTTGTAATCAGGGGAACTGACGGAGGATGCCGGAGCCGATACGGGATTCTGGCACCGCCGGTACTGTCGGGAAAGGAGCAGGGAAAAAGATGCCGAAAGAATACGTATACAATGGGAATATTTACCGCCCGACAGTGGAGGCGGGGACTGTGGTTGTGCCGGTTACGGAAGGATGCACACATAACAGCTGCCGCTTCTGCACGATGTTTAAGGATATACCCTTCCGTATGCTGAAGGAAGACGAAATCGAGTATTATATGGATTTTGCCGCAAGGGTGTATGGGAATAAGGTCAACCGGCTGTTTTTAGCGGGCGCAGACCCGTTTGCGATGTCAGCAGATCATCTTGAGACAGCGGTAAGAATTGCCAAAAAGCATTTTCCATCTGTAAAGACGATTACCATGTACGCTGCTGTCCGGAATGTGATGTCAAAAAGTGATGAGGAACTTTCCCGGATTTATGATATGGGAATCAGCGATCTGTATGTGGGAATTGAAAATGCACTGGACGATGTGCTGGTTTATCTGAATAAGGGGAACAGGATTGAAGAGGCGCGGACACAGGTGAAGCGCCTCAATAAGGCGGGAATTGTATGGAATGCCCTGCTGATGGCAGGAGCAGCCGGAAAAGGCAGAGGAGAAGAAAGTGCACGGGCCGCCGCAGAATTCCTGAATGATACCCGGCCGGGGCTGATTTCTGTCACCACATTCGGTGTATTTCCGGGAACGGAAATCGAGCAGGACGTGAAGAACGGAAAATTTATCCAGGCTGATGAAATAGAAAATCTTAAGGAGCAGCGGACTCTGATCAGGAATCTGGAGCTCCCGGACACCGTCTACTGGGCCATGCATTCACTGAACGCCGTTCAGCTTCACGGAGTTCTGGGGAAAAGTAAAGCGCATATGCTCAAACAGCTGGATGCTGCAATCACGAAGATGGAAACAAGTGGATTTGATCAGAAGATACGGCTTCATGTATAGTACACTCGCAGATCTTGAAGGACCTGAGGGGACCCTGATCCGCCTTTTCCGCCGCGATTAGAAGAGAGACAGAAACAGCGCAGGCCATTGGAATGACATGGTCTGCGTTGTTTTTGCATGTGCGCAGTTTTCTGACGCCCGACAAAAGAAAATCTTCAAGAAATCACGCTGCCGGGCATTCCGAAACAGCGCGGAACATGCGGCGCGTTATTTTCTTGCGCGTGTAAATTTTGTCGGATGATGACTCATGCGCTACAATAATGATATCGATACGAAATGTGGAAGGGCAGGTGCATGGAGATGATCATCAACACAGGGCAGAGAACGGATATTCCGGCGTTTTACGCGCCGTGGCTGGCAAACAGGCTGAAGGCGGGGTCCGTCTGCGTGCGAAATCCCTATAACCCGGTTCAGGTCAGCCGTTACCGCCTCGATCCGTCGGTTGTGGATGTGATTGGCTTCTGCACCAAAAACCCTGCGCCGATGTTTCCGTACATGAATCTTCTGAAGGATTACGGGCAGTTCTGGTTCGTCACGATCACGCCCTATGGCAGGGATATCGAGCCGAATGTTCCGGACAAGCACCACCTGCTGGAAGATTTCAGGAGGCTGTCAGACACGGCCGGCATTCATTCTGTCGGCTGGCGGTACGATCCGATTTTCATCTCCGATCGGTATACTGTGGAGTATCATCTGCGTGCCTTCGAAAAGATGGCTGCCGCGCTGGACGGATATACAGAAACTGCCGTCATCAGTTTCATCGATCTGTATCCGAAAGTCCGGCGGAATTTTCCGCAGGCCCGTGAAGTTATGCAGAAGCAGCGCCTGACTCTGGGAAAGGCCATAGTTGAGATTGCTGCTTCACACGGCATGACCGTAAAGACCTGCGCAGAGGGCGATGAACTTGCCCCTTATGGTGCCGACTGCAGCGGATGCATGCAGATCTGCGACTATGAAAAAGCAATCGGGAAGCCTCTTCATGCGCCAAAAAGAAAAGGTGCAAGGAAGGAATGTGCCTGTTATCTGTCCTGCGATATCGGCGCCTACAACAGCTGCAGGCATTTCTGCAGATACTGCTATGCAAACGCGGATGTATCAAGAGTGCTGGAAAACAGCCGCCTGCATGATCCTGAGTCACCGTTTCTGATCGGCGGCTGCCGGGACGGGGATATTGTTCACGATGTGCCGCAGGAGTCCTGGGTGGAGAGGCAGATGCGGATTCAGTTATAAATATCAGAATACATCCTGCGATGTGCTCCATCAGCGGCCCTTTACATAGGAATGCAGCTATCAATACTGAAATTTAAAGTGCTGATGGGTTCTTTCGAGATGTCTGGATCGGGGTGCGGCAGTGTCTCTGAGAAAAGGATGTATATAGTATACCTATTTATATAATATTCATGGCGGATTGTATAAATAACAATACATTATGTCCATAAACGTTCGGAATTTGCTTATATAATGAAGGATTCCCGAGGTTTATTTTATGTGGCTCGGGAATCACCTCTTATCCGGCCATTTCCCGAACTTTCAGGGTTTGGTATTTCGGGAAATGGCATCATAGTGACGATTTCCCGAAGTCTGGAAATTTATCGATCGGGAAATCGTCAGACGCGCAGGTTTGACCTGTCCAATATAATAACCAATCGTGATTATTATACGGTGTACACGATTAAATTTCCGATGATCTGAATATTCATACACTATATAGCTGCATAGGATGAATATGTCCCGTACGCAGTTCGGGAAAAGGGCGCTTTTGCTGTATTTCCCGAACATTGAAAAAATGTTCTCGGGAAAAAGCAGATAAATGCGCGTTTCCCGAATTACCTTTTATTATTATTGTGATTATTATACAGTATACTTAAAGCCTGGACTTCAGAATAGCAGCAAGTGAAAAAGGTGATAATAAATTTCATTTGTCAGCTTTCCTGACTGTGTGCAGAATAATGCGGCCTGCTATTTACAATGCAGACAGATACCGGGATTTCCGGTTAATGCTGCATTCATCACATGACCGCGGCTATTATTCAATGGCTTTGCTCCACCTGCATCTTACCGCCTGTTTTCTGCCACTTACCGGAAACGGCAGGACTTTCCGGGCGGAATCGGCTATACTGGACACACCAGAAAGGAAATGGAAAGGCGGGTGAGAGGCGTGAAGGCGGAGATTAAAATTCAGGAATGTGATGAGCCCTACGCGGTGATCTACACGGAAGAGATTACGAATGAAGTCCAGAGGGTGCTGGGTTATCTGAGAAGCAGCTCAGACACGGTGATCGGCAGGGCAGAGGACAAAAGTTACGTGCTAGGGGTTGACGAGATTGTCAAAGTGACCGTGCAGAATGAGCACACGTATATTCACACGAAAAATGGCCGGTTCATGACAAACAAGCGGCTGTATGAGATGAAAAAAGCTCTGGGCAGGGCCTTTGTGCAGATTTCGAAATCAGTGATCGTCAGAATTTCAGAATGCGAGAGCGTGGAATCGGATTTTGGCGGAATGATGGTTCTGCATCTGAAGAACGGAAGCCGGGAGTACGTATCCCGTCACTATGTTCCGGAGTTTAAGAAGAGCATCGGTTTATAGCAGGAGGTGTGTGAAATGCTTAAGAGTATGATTAAAGCCGGTTTTATCAGCATTGCGGCAGCGGCTCTGGTATTCTGCCTTGTGGGAATGGTTTTTGATCTGACGAATGGCGGAAGCTTTACTTTGAGCGGTTATCAGTTCACGAAAATGTTTATCGGTGCGGCGGTGGTCGGTCTCGGCTTCAGCATCCCATCGTTTATTTACAAGAAAGATACTCTGCCTTATCCGATCCAGATTATCTTTCATATGGGTATCGGCTGTGCGGTTCTTCTGATCGTGGGATTTACGGTTGGCTGGATCCCGGTCCGGGCAGGAGCTGCATCCGTAATCCTGACGATCGCCGGCGAACTACTGACTGCGTTTATCTTGTGGAAGTGTTTTGAAATGCACTACAGGAAGGAAGCGGAACAGATCAACAGGAGGCTGCAGGAGAGGGGAAAATAACGACTGCATTACCGGCATGACGGCTGCCGATGGAGCTTATTGAAAAGGATGATGCTGCAGCTAGTTTTCAGTAATTAGGAAAGAATATGACTCATTTCAGAAGAGACACCCGGAACCAGAAGCTGGCTCTTCAGACCGGGCGCAGTTTCAGAGCTATTCGAGAAACCGTGGGACATGGCGCAAACGAGAATGAACCCGGTGCGCCATGCCACTCGCGGTTTCATTCTCATATCTCTGACTGCGCCAGCGGTCTTTCGAGAGGCTTCTTTTCTGGGTGTCCTGTCTGAAATTCATCGATTCAGTAATATAAAATATTCGTGCCAAATCTGAGGAGCATGTTCCGGAACGCAGCTTTCACACCAGCAATGCAGATTTCAATACTGAAATTAATGTACTCATGTTATTTTGGATGTCTTGCCAGGGTTACAGCAGTGTCTTAATTAATCCGCATAGACCTTAACCCGCGCGTTACAGTGGCGGTTTTTACTTATGTCTTTCCATTTAGTTCCCGTTTTCAGGTAACTTTGGCCAAGCTTTGAGTTAGAGATATATTCTATGTAATTTCGGCTTTCATCGTATGGAATAGACATGCTTTTATCTACAGGGATAGTGAATGATGATCCGCCTGCAGACTGGAAAGTCACAACGACAGAAAACCGCTGTCCTTTTTTCAGCCTAAGTTTTTGTGGGAATGAAACGATATGATATCCAGCAGTTTTAAATGTTCCGCGGAGCGGATTCTTCAGCATCTTTTTTCCCTGTGTTGGATTTCCTTTCTTTGGATTGCGGTAAATCTGAACTGAATAGGAAAGATTACTGCTGCTCTGCAGGAAGCCGACAGCATTTAATTGTTCTGTTTTCCGCGTTTTGAAAATATTAGCGGCAGAGGCTTTTCTGCTGCTTGTTTTTACCACTGCGTCGCTGAGAGATCCATCATACTGATAGATATTCTGGTTCGACGGACTGGCTGGTGTCATGGTGTAGAAAGCAACGGAAGAATTTTTCATGGAAGCATCTTCGTAGGAAATCCAGAAATATCCATCTTCGCAGTATTTCTCGCCGGTTCCCCAGCTGTTTTTGCACAACCATGCGCCGTCCTGGTCAGGAAGAACTTTACGTTTTCCACCGAATCTGCTTCTTGAATAATTATCATCCCAGCCGACAATTGCAACAGCGTGGCCGCCCATATTACCCATTCGATTTGCAATTGCGTATCCGGATGGACTCAGATAATAGCTGTTCGTATCGGTATTCCAATAATAATCCGGATCACCGCTGCTGTTCAGATAAATATCAAATCCGGCATCACCGGCGCCGCAGGACATGATGTGACGTTTTATATCTTCTTTGTTTTTCATAGATACCCAATCAACATTTTTTATTGTATATTTATTGTCGTTGTATGTAATTAAATTGTCGATGGATCGAGGAGGATTTCCGGAAAGTGGATGAGGAAGGATATCTTCAGTTGTAATTCCGTATCCGTTTGCCATAAGCTGGGTGACATAGTGTGTCAGGCCGCCTGCATCCAGGTAAGTACCATCAAAATAATCAACGAGGACAGTTTTATCGTTTTCTATACCAGGACGGGAAGGCTTGGCTGTATGTGAAGCATAATATCCAAGTTCTAATTCTGACAGGTCCTGCACTCCATAACCTTGTTTCAAAAGATTGGATTCCATGGCAGCAGCAGCTGAGAATGACCAGCAGTCTCCGTAATCTGTCTGATTCTTTACAGACGTAACATAATTTATACCGTTCACATTACGAAGATCGTATTGTTGAGGCATTATTTCTGCATTGACATGCCAGGTCGAGAAAAATATTGTCAGTAGTAAAATTGCGAATAGAATAATCATATGATCGATAATCAATTTGTATATAGACTGTTTCATTACTCCGTTCTCCGTTGTTGATTCGTTATAATTGTCATACTTTTACTATTGTAACAATAGTGCAACAGTTGTACAATAGTAAAAGATGTTTTTTCATGAAAAAGGAGGTAGTTATGAAAGTTAAGAAAATGTTAGTGCCTGTGCTGACAGCACTGCTGATTGCAGCATTTATGCCAGTAGGCAGTTTTGCGGTATCGAAGCCGGGGAAACCGACTGTGACGCCGCTTGCTAATACAGATTCATCAATTGTCGTGCATTGGTCCAAAGTTAAAGGTGCAAATGGATACCAGATCTATCGTGGTGGAAGCAGAGGCGGAAGCTATAAGAAAGTTAAAACCATAAACAAGCAGAGTACGACAGTATGGAATAATACTGGTCTGCAGAAAGATCATGAATATTATTATAAGGTTAGAGCATATAAGAAGTATAAGGGAAAAAATATCTATGGAAAGTTCTCATCTCCAGATTATGCCAAAGCCACCAGTGATCCGTATTACTATGAAAATATTAATATTGATGAAGAACGATCGGCACTTTCATACATTGACTGTGAATTTATAAATTGCTCAACTCATAATATTGTCTTTAAGAATAATGGCGGTGCAGTTTATCTGATTTCCGTGAAAGATGCAGATGCTGATGATCCGAATACCTATGAAGCTGTAAACATATACAGTGCAAGTAACAACGACTATTATTATCCTAAGGAAGTTGTTGTAGAGCCGGGGGAAGCCATTATGCTGTCATTTGAAACGGATGAATATTATGTAGACTATGACCCGAGAGAGTCTGTCATACTGTGTGATGCCGATTATTATGGTAATGAATATACGATTACGTTTGATTCTTTATATGCCGGGCTTGATCCAGGTCCAATGCTGAATGAGATGAAGTTAAATAAAATCGGATTAAAAAACATTACAACAGGTAAGTTACATAAATAGAATTACAGTAAATTACAAGTACATCTGTTATAAAATGTGTTTCAGCGCAATCCATTGGAATGACATGGGTTGCGCTGTTTGCTATCATAATGTGATTCCGAATAGTCCCTTAGATTGGGCGCAGGTTTACTATATGTAATTAGAACAGGGAAAAACTGCGTATAGCAGATAACGGATGACAAAGTTTCCCGAGAGAATGCATCCACAACGCCGGCTGGCTCCTTGCCCGTTCATCCTTTGTCATCATGGATAAAATAAAATACATTACAAAAGATAGCGTGCTATTGATAAATAATAGATAGCGTGCTATTATTGTGGTGCTGCAGGGAGAATTATGCAGAATTGTTACAGGAAAATGGACAGGAAGCGGGGCCGGGAAATCGTGCAGAAGGAAACATGCGGGATGCTGATCAAACAGATCAACGATGCGTTAAGGAAAAATGCGAACAATGTAATGGGGAAACAGGGGCTGACGCTGACGCAGAATGGTGTTCTGGTTTATCTGTCAGAACAGGATCGTCAGATGGCGGCCATGAAGGAGATTGAGAAGTTCCTTGGTGTTGCGCAGCCGACGGTTGTAGGAATTGTCAAGCGGCTTGAGCAGAAGCATTATGTTGAATCGCTGGAAGATGAGGAGGATCATCGCGTGAAACTGGTTCACCTGACCAGGGCGGGAAATGAAAAATGTCTGGAGGGACAGAAACACATGGAGGAGGCTGAAAAGGCTCTGCTGGCTCCGCTGGACAGGGATGAACGGCAGATGTTTCTGGGGATGCTGAAAAAAGTCCGGGACGGGCTTCAGTAACTGCTGTGCGAAGGGGGCAGGCAGCTATCGGTTACAGATAAATTCTGGAATGGATAATCAATAGCGTGCTATTGTATTGTTCCGGATAATAATCCGGCTGCCTGTTCATAAGACGATGCGGAAGAAGGTTTTTCTGCCATAACGGAGGAATGGAATGAAAAAATAATGAAGCTGAAGGAAAAAGATAACAAGGAAAAGAAGGAGAAGGATCATCTTGAGATCTTTGCCAGTGCGCCGATTCCAAAGGCGGTAATGACAAACACGGTTCCGGCGATGATTGCCATGCTCATGGTGCTCGTTTACAACCTTGCCGATACATTTTTTGTCGGACAGACGCATAACGCGCTGATGGTCGCGGCGGTATCTCTGGCAACTCCGGTATTTCTGCTGTTCATGGCGCTCGGCACGATTTTCGGAATCGGAGGCACGAGTGTAATTTCCAGAGCCCTGGGAGAGGGACGCACGGAATACTCGAAGAAAGTCTGCTCTTTCTGCATGTGGGGATGTGTGATTGTCGGAATTGTGTTCGCGGTGCTGATCTTCGCCTTTATGACGCCGATTCTGAAATTGATCGGAGCCAGCGCAAAAACAATGGGCTATGCTCGTCAGTATCTGTCCATCGTTACGCTGGCAGGACCGTTCGTGCTGATTTCCAACTGCTACGCCAACATTATCCGTACCGAGGGAAAAGCCGGAACCGCTATGGTCGGGCAGCTTGCAGGAAATCTGCTGAACGTGATTCTGGATCCGATTCTGATCCTCGGTCTGAACTGGGGTGTGGCCGGTGCAGCAATCGCGACTGCAGTCAGCAATGCAGCCGGCGCGGCCTTCTATCTGCGCTATCTGACCTCCGGAAAATCCATGCTGAGCATCCGGCCGAAGGATTTCACCATACATGAAGGCGTGCTGAAAAATGTGCTGGCTATCGGTATTCCGGCATCGCTCGGCGATATTCTCATGAGCGTTTCTAATATCGTCGCAAACGCACTGGTAGCGGGTTACGGCGACATGGCCGTTGCGGGATTCGGCGTCGCCATGAAAGTCACAATGATCACAGGAATGATCTGCATCGGCTTTGGTCAGGGCGTTCAGCCGCTTCTGGGCTTCTGCATCGGCGCAAAAAACTATCCGCGTTTCAAGAAATCCCTGCGCTTTTCTGTGACCTTTGCGCTGGGCATGAGCACAGTGATGACGATTCTCTGCTGGATTTTCACCCGGAATATCGTCCATGCCTTCCTGAACAATCAGTCCGCCTTCGATTACGCGGTGCGCTTTGCGAGAATTCTTCTGACCACCAGCTTCCTGTTCGGCATGTACTATGTTTTCCTGAACGCGCTTCAGGCCATGGGAGAAGCATTCTCCGCACTGATTGTCAACCTGAGCCGCCAGGGAATCGTCTACATCCCGGCCCTCTTTATCATGAACGCTCTGTTTGGCGTCAGCGGCCTGCTGTGGGCGCAGCCGGTGGCAGATATTCTCTCATCCGTGCTGGTGATTTCCCTGTACGCGGCCGCCATGCACAGGCTTTCTGTGAAAGCAGAGAAGGACGGCGTGAACAGCCACAAGGCAGAGGAAGTTCATGCATAGCTATAGGAGTGATCCATGGAAATATTTTTGCCGGCGGAAGCAGTTTGCATAATTCCACTGGTATCGACAAAAAACAATGTGAAAGAAGATAAGGAAAAGTGAAAGCAGGAAAATCGCTAAACGGGAACAGAATACTTGTATATGTTATTGGAATTAACCTTCTGTGTATGGGCATCAACCTGAATGTCCGTTCCGGACTGGGAGTCGCCGCCTTCAGCACACTGCCGTATTCCATCAGCAGAATCTGGAGCAGCCTGACCTTCGGGCAGACCAATGTAATCATCTATCTGATTATCATCGCTCTGCAGATGCTGATTGAGAGAAAAGTCAGCCTTCAGCTTCTGGCGGAAATTCCCTTCTCCTTTATTTTCGGAGCAGTTGTGGATCTGTATGGCGCGATCCTTCCGGCATGTGGACATCTGATCTGGCTCAGGATTCTGGTCCTGCTCTGCGGAAACACCCTGAGCGCAGTGGGTGTGTTCCTGATGCTGCAGGGAAATCTGGTTATGGCGCCGGTAGACGGTATCGTAGCCAGCGTTTCCAAAGTGAGCGGAAAGGCATATTCCTTCTGCAAAAACAGTTTTGACATTTCCATGATCTGCATAACAGTAGTATTGTGCCTGGTCTGCAGAAGCCCCTTTTACGGAATCGGCGCAGGAACCGTATTTTCCGCACTTTACGTTGGCCGGGCCATCCGCTTCTGCGAGACAGCAGCGGCAAAACGCAGTCGGAGAGGAGGAGAAAACCGATGAGTACAGTTGAAATCATGCTTGTAGGAATCAGCGGGAATGCCTGGAGCTTTATAATTAGTAACAGGGAGATGGGTGATTTATTACCATGTTGAAAGACGTGAATTTCAGGTTTGGCATTGATCATTTAGAAAGAAAACGAAGAATGTGAAGAACTTGTGATGAAATTTTTCGCGGTTCGTTTTTTTTCAATTTTGGAGAGAAAGCGCAGAACCGAATATATATAAATGCATGGGTAAAAGGGGAAGGGCGCAGGGAAACTAGTGAAAATTGGAAGCTTGTGGGCGGTTAAAGATAAAGAAGTTATTAGAAAAAGGGAACATACCGATGTTTTACTGTAAAAGCGGGACAGGAAATTAGAATTCATGAAGATACATTGCAAAATGCGACAAAAGTTTTCAGAATATTTGATTTTGGATAAACCGCGGTTCTGCTAAAAATATATAAATCATAATTTAAACGAACCAGAAAAATACAAACTCACATGCACACAAAGAACATACATATACATGAATAAATACTTGTAAATAGCATTTCGCTCAGATGATGGATATCTGCACTCCCGCCAGCCAGTTCCGTCATCCGATCATCCGTCTGATGTATTCTTCCAGTTTTCCGGTCAGCTCGTCCGTGGAATACTGGTCCATGTTGGAAATCCACCAGCGGCTGATCTGATTCATAGAGCCCAGGAATAACTCAGCCAGAATTTCGGGTTCGGCGGCGAGGCTGTGACCGTCAGCCTGATCCTGCTTCAGATGCCGGACGAGTTCATCAAGATAGCGGTTTCGGCTGGTGCCGGCGATGATGCTCATCATATTATCGGAATCGACGGCCCGAATCAGATCCTTATTTTTTTCCAGTAAAGTTAACCCGTTCCGAATCAGCTGCAGATAGTATTTTTCCCCTGTAAGACCGGAAAGCTGGTCTTCTGGCTGCATTTCATCCCGGAGTTCCTGGACCATAAAAGCAAAAAAATCATATTTATCCGAGAAATGCTTGTAGAAGGTCGCGGTCCTTACCATAGCCTTATCACAGAGTTCCCGGACAGTGAGAGATTCAAAACTTTTCTCATGAATAAGGCTGCGGAAGGCCTGGAAGAGTGCCATATAGGTTTTCTGAACGCGCAGATCTCTTTTTTTCATCGTATTTTCTCCTTGTATTTTACTTTTGTTCGTTGACACTTTTCTGAAATCCATCAATTAATTGCCTCTTCCGGGGAATCGGGATATTCACATCCGCTCCGGATATGTTTATGATACTAGCAAATAAAGAGACACATGTCAATTAATATACGGAGGTATTACTATGGCAAGGGCAAGACTGATGAATACAGATGACGATTATAAGCGGCTCGGGCTTAAGAAGGGTCCGGTGGAAATGTGGGAAGACGGAAAAAGAGATGATGACCGGAAGGGCGTGGTCGAGTGGTGGTATTTCGATGCCCTTTTGGATGACGGCAGCAAGATTGCAGTCTGCTATTCCACGAAGATTCAGCCGATGACGAATGCTTCCGGAACGCACCCATGTCTGAAGTTTGATGTAACGACGCCTGACGGAAAGCAGCTTTCGCGCCGGGTCACGAAATTCCCTAAAGATCAGATTTTCTTTTCCAGAGAAAAGTGTGATGTGCGCTGGGGAAACAGCTGCTTTACCGGAGATCTGAAAGATTATCATATCCGGGCACAGGTAACAGACGGCGTGGGGTTTGATCTTCAGCTTCACAGCCTTTCTTCCCCATGGAGAGGGGAAACCGGATATCTTGGCTTTGAAGAGGGCGATGAGAAATATTTCACCTGGCTTTGCCCTGTGCCGCGTGGAACTGTAACAGGAACGCTGACCATTGATGGAAAGACATTCGAAAGTCACCGGGTTTGGCTATCACGATCATCAGTGGGGAAATATCCTGCATTTTGACTTTCTGAATCACTGGTTCTGGTCAAGACAGTCGACAGAAAATCATTCCCTTGTCGTGTTTGATTTTGTCATGAACCAGCATTATGAGTATAAGCGCATCCCGCTGGTATTCCTGGAAGATAACGACGGCAATGTCATTTTCGACAGCACAGACAATGTTGAATGCACCGTAAGTGAAGAACTTCTGCAGGGGGTTTCCGATACGAAGTATCCGAAAGTCATTCACTATGTTTTCCGCTCCGGCAGCAAGACGGTTCACTACGATGTCTCGGTGAAGCAGGAACTGGATGCCCGCTATATCTGGAAGCAGACCCCATTCTTCTTGAGACGGCTGTTTAAGGGGACCAGACCGAGATACGGCCGTTATCTTGCAGAAGGAGTCATCACTTTTGAGGACAAAAATAACCCGGACGGGAACTTCAAGGAGAAATCCGATTTCATCTACGAGTTTTCCTACGTCGGAGAACAGTATAGGCCACACATGGAGACCAGATAAGTACAGGAGAAAAAGATAATATGAATAACGTAAGCTTCACATTTATGATCAACGGGACCGAGTGGAAAGAGCCGCATATCAAGAGAATCGAGTACGAAAGAAATCTTCATATGCTGCATAATCTGAAGCAGCACGGAATTGAGATCAAAGACGGCAGTCGGAGTCTCGATCACGATGAAATCGATTTTCTGACCGAAGAGCAGGCCTGGAATGTTTCTGTTGAAACCCGCGCAGGTCTGGACGATGAGACGGTCAGACGTCAGTACCGGGATGCCTTCCGGAAATCGGAACAATACAGGAAAGAACATCCTTTTGCCCAGAATCTGCCGATGAGAAAATCCTACTGCCACATGACGATCCAGGGCATTTTCCTGAAAGAGTATATGGAATCGATGAAGGAAATGACCTATGACGCAAAACTGCTTCTGCGCAGTCATCCGGAGCACATGAATGCCATAGAGACAGCCGAGCATATTATCGGAATAGAGCCTTTCGGGACCTATGGCACACCGACCCTCTGCATCGTCCGGAGGTGTGAGGTTTCAGAAATGGGTCCGCAGATACAGGCTGATTCTGATCCGGATTTCCCGATCAAAACGACGGGAAAAGCATATCTTATGGATGGCGTAACGGAACTGAACAGTCCTTTCCATCAGTACCGCGCGACAGAGGATGGACTGGAAGCAAAACTGGCTGTTTACTGGCCGGAGAATGTCCCGGACGAAATTGCAGAAGGACACAGTCTGCACCTTGCGATGGAGTTTTATGAAAGTATCCGTTATGCAGCGGGAGATAAAGAGCAGTTCATCTAGCATTCAACATAGGAGAAAAGAATGAGTACAGTTGAAATCATACTCGTAGGAATCAGCGGGACTGCCTGGACGATCGTCTATCTGGATCTGATCCGGAAGCGTCTGCTGCGTGCTGGACATCCTGTACATCGTTCTCCTCCGGAAGAGGATACAGACCGAAGCGAATTTTGAAATGCATCTTTTCAACTCATAAAAAATATTTGTGCCCGGCCTGGAGAGCCAGCTCTGGAATGCGGCCATCTATTCAGGAATGCAGTTATATCTTTATCATTAAAATGCTGATATCTGCCGGTCTGGAAAACCGTTATCGGTTCTCCAATGCATCGTTTCTGGACAGAAGATAAACACAGTACTGATTCATGCTGACTCCTTCTTCTTTTGAATGTTCAG
>JBJFHK010000215.1:0-1639 GCA_051893535.1 Eubacterium sp.
AGCCTAACTCGGTAAAGCCGTTAAAACACGTTTCCATCAGGTTCACCTTTTTCTCATTCCAGTGTGCTTCTGTGTAATTCGCCATCTAATCCCCCCTTATTCCAGACCAGTCGTTCTGAATTAAGTATACCTTATTTCTATGGAAAATCAATAGGTTCCTGCTGCTTCATCTGATAAAAATTTTCTCTTTATATTAGCAACCGAGGAGGAATTTCTCTTGATTAAGAAATTCCGACCTCTCGTAACGCCGCGCGTACTATTCGGTACACAGCGGTTCAATCAACTTAATAAGTAACACACTTTTCGGCTTTTAAGATATTTCCTTGACGATGCTCTTTATAATCTTATGCAACCGGATTCCATCCTTAAGGCCCAGACGATAAAAGAACTGCTCGGCATCTGCCCCACTATCAAAAATAGCATCACAGTATTCCCGGACTGCCTGTTCCTTATCCGGTGGAAGCAACGCAACTGCCTCCTGATACTTCCGCTCAATCCCGTCTTCACTGCCCGGCTCTTTTTCTGCTTTCATCTGGCTGAATGCTTTCTGCATCCGTTCCTGAATGATAAAATCCACAAATTCCTTTAATGCTTCCTCTTTCATCCTCATACATTCCTTTCTACCCTATCCGGCATTCTTAACCAGATAATTCTGGTACTTCTCAAGTACGGAATCCGTCACACCGTTTTTGTAGATTTTCCGAATATCTGTGATCTCTTCATCCTTTAAAAGTTTCAGCCATTCCAGAAGGTCTTTCCGGCTGTTGGCGAAATTACAACACCGACCATCTGCGTATTCAATCCGGTATTTCATAAGCATCCCTCCTATACATAGACGAGTTCTGTCAGGATTACTTCATCGACTCTGTTGCGGATGTTATTTACCCTTCGGAGCCATTCCATCTGGTCTTTTCCCTTTAATTCCTCTGTGACACCCTCTGCTTCCATGATCTGATCCATCATGGTGTCCCTGCGTTCCACGCAGATTTCATTCAGGTCAGCCAGATACGACCAGAGCTTCCCGGTCAGCATAAGCTGGGAATACAAAGCCTGCCGGTAGTCTTTCAGATAATTCCTGCGGAGGCTTCCATAGAAACCAATATCTCTGGTTTCTTCCGCCACACGGATCAGCGGGATATAATAATCTCCCACAAGGATATAATCCAGTCCGTTCTTTTCATCATGTATCATCGGTTTCAATTCTTTCATGCATTTGCCACCCCTTTCTTTGGTTCTGCAGCCGGAAGCATCGACACTGGAACAAACACACCTTTCGCAATATCTTCCTGCCGGATTGCTTCCTTCTTTGCCTCGATCTCGGCTTTCCTTTTTTCTTTTACCTTGTTTTCGTATTCTTTTTGCTTTCCATTTGCCTTCCGCCTCAGATAATTCTGATGCAGTCTGTCCTTTCTGGCTTCCCGCTTTCGTAGTTCTTCTTCCTCTTCCGGTGTCATCTGGACTTCTCCAAAATGCGGAGGAAGATACCTTCCCATGAAATTAAAATAAATCTCGATCTCCTGTGTGGTCTGCTGGCTTCCTTTTCTGTCTCTCTCATGCACCAGAATCTTTTCCACGAACTCATTTAGCATATAAGTGGTCAGTTCATCAAAATTCTGATATTTGTCCACCAGTGCAATAA
>JBJFHK010000216.1:0-8197 GCA_051893535.1 Eubacterium sp.
GTGGGCAATGCCAAAACGTAGATCAAGCCATCGCGCGAGCGCGATTTTGTTCAAGGAGACATTTCCTAACGCTTTGTTCTTTGGTTTTACCGGAACACCGGTCTTTGTGGAAAATGAGCAGGCCATGAGCACGACCGCTGATATTTTCGGTGACGAGCTGCACCGCTACAGCATTGCGGACGGAATCCGGGATAAGAATGTTCTTGGCTTCGATCCAACAATGGTTTGTGTGTACCGGGACAAGGAGCTCAGAAAGATGGTCGCGATTCAGGAATCCGGTGCCACATCTGAGGAAGAGGCTGTCTCGGATCCTGTGATGAGCAAAAAATATTATCGCTTTATGTCCTCAAGGGAAGTGCCGATGGCTGGCAGAAAGCAGGAAGATGGAAAGTATTTAAAGGGAATCGAGGACTATATCGGAAAAGAAGCCTGGATGACGGATGAATATCAGGAAGCGGTGGTCGACGACATCATGGAAGGATGGCTTACCTTGAGCCGGAATAATAAATTCCACGCGATTTTTGCCACATCCAGCATTCCGGAAGCAGTGCGTTATTATCGTAAGTTCCGCAGGAAATATCCAGAACTGAAGGTGACCGGCTTGTTTGATCCCACAATAGATAATGAGGGTGGAAAGAAGTCCTTAGAAAAGGAAGACGGCCTGAAGGAGATGCTGGAAGATTATAACAGGATTTATGGTCAGAACTTTGATATAGGTGGATACGCGACATTCAAGAAAGATGTATCCGCGAGACTGGCACACAAGAAGCCTTACGAGAGAGTAAAACCAGAACAGCAGCTCAACCTCCTGATTGTCGTGAATCAGATGCTGACAGGTTTTGATTCCAAGTGGATCAACACGCTGTATCTCGACAAGGTGCTGGTGTATCAGAACTTGATTCAGGCATTCTCCCGGACAAATCGGCTTTTCAATATCAATGAAAAGCCTTTTGGCTCCATCCGGTATTACCGTTTGCCACATACCATGAAACGGAATATTGAGGACGCTGTAAAGCTTTATTCTGGTGATCGCCCGCAGGGACTGTTTGCTGATCATCTGCCGGATAATGTCAGGCATATGAATGTGACCTTCCAGGATATGGCAGAGATCTTCAAAAGCGCCGGTATTCCAGATATGGATAAACTTCCGGAGGACATAGCATCCAAAGCGAAATTCGCAAAGCTTTTCCGTGAGTTTTCTACATATCTGCAAGCCGCCAGGATTCAGGGATTTCAGTGGGACAAGACCGAATATTCCTCAAAAGTAGATTCAGAGGATAATCGGGAGGAAGAAAAAATTGCGCTGATCCCGACGGAGAGCCAGTATGAAGTACTGCTCCAGAGATATAAAGAACTCCGCAATGGCGGAGGAGATAGTCAGGATGGAGACGGAGAAATCACTTTCCCGATTGATCCATATCTTACGGAGCAGAATACTGGAGTGATTGATAATGATTATATGAACTCTCGCTTTGAGAAATGGAAGAAGCAGTTAAGTGATCCGAATGTGGATCCTAAAGACCTAGAGCAGACGCTCGCTGAGCTTCATAAGTCTTTTGCTTTTCTCTCACAGGAGGATCAGAAATTTGCAAATCTTTTCCTGCATGACGTGCAGACAGGAGACGCGAAGCTGGTTCCAGGGAAGAACTTTCGGGATTACATCGTAGCCTACCGGAAGAAGGCAAAGCAAGAACAGGTAGAGAAAGTCGTGCATTACCTGGGTGTTTCCGAACAGCTGCTAACGGATATGATGGATGCACATGTCAGCAAGGACAAATTGAATGAATATGGACGTTTTGACGCGTTAAAATCTTCCGTCATCCGGGAAGAAGCACAGGAGTATTTTTCCAGAATTGACGGGAAGAAGCTGCCGCCGTTTCTTGTGAATAACAGAGTGGATAAGCTTTTGACAGAATTCATCCTTTCTGATGGATGTGATATTCCAGATCCAGATGGGAAAAACGGAGAATAAACAGGAAAAGATCGGTCCTTCATCGGCGTGGAAAGGAGCATTTTTATGCCTAATGAATTTCAAGCGACCGATCAGCTGAAAGAGTATTACAAAAACTGGATTTCTGTTTACAAGGAAGGCGCGATTCGGGATGTGACGCTGTCTAAGTATCAGATGAGTCTTTCGTGGTTAGAACGACTGGCACCAGATTTGAAGCTTTGCGATGTGACAAGAACTACGTATCAGCAGATTCTTAATGAATACGCAAAGGAACATGAAAGACAGACAACGATGGATTTTCACCATCAGTTGAAAGGCGCCATTCTGGATGCTGTCGATGAAGGATTAATCCCTCGTGATCCCACCAGAAAGGTGATTATCAAAGGAAAATCACCGACCAATAAGAAAAGGAAGTACCTGAACCAATACGAATTACACACATTACTTAAGAGTCTGACACTGGGCGACACCGTCAGTTGGGATTGGTTTATTCTGCTTGTAGCGAAGACAGGGATGCGTTTCTCTGAAGCACTTGCTCTGACGCCAGAAGACTTCGATTTTGCACACCAGACCATCTCGGTCAGCAAAACATGGAATTATAAAGATGGCGGCGGATTTGCGCCGACCAAGAATAAGTCCTCCGTCCGCAAAATTCAGATTGACTGGCAGGTCGTGATGCAGTTCGCGATGCTGGTCAAAGATCTGCCACCAGAAAAACCGGTATTTGTGACGAAGGATAAAGTCTATAACTCGACAGTGAATGATATTCTTGAGCGCTACTGTAAGAAATTGGAGATTCCGGTAATTTCTGTTCATGGTCTCCGGCATACACATGCGTCAATCCTGCTTTATGCAGGAGTATCGATTGCAAGTGTGGCCAGAAGGTTAGGACACGCTAGTATGACAACGACGCAGAAGACGTATCTTCATGTTATTCAGGAACTTGAAAATCAGGATGTGGATCTTGTGATGAGATCATTGTCCAATTTGATGTAACCATGTAAACGCGCATGCGCCGGTGAGGGATCGATATGATCTTATGTCCTGGTTGTTTTGAAGGAAAGGTTATTTGACAATAAGTATGGTGAACAATTTGCAGAGATTCATTGATGCGCAGCAGCGAGATTTTGACATCGCGTTGCAGGAGATCTGCTCCGGCAGGAAGCGCAGCCACTGGATGTGGTATATCTTTCCGCAGATTCATGGACTGGGATTCAGCAGTACATCCCGGTACTATGCGATTCAGGATTTGAAGGAAGCGAAGGATTTCCTTGCGGATCCTTATCTTGGAGAGAACCTTCGGACCATCTGCCGTGCCCTGCTTGCACTGGATACCAATGATCCATATCAAATCTTTGGTAGTCCGGACGATATGAAGCTCTGCTCAAGTATGACCTTGTTTGAGGTAGCGGCAGAAGAAGCCGGCAGAAACGAGGACAAGGAACTTTTTTCTCGGGTTCTGGAGAAATATTACCGCGGCAGAAGAGATCAGAAAACATCGGATATCCTGAGCAGGCAATGATATACGACAGGTTCATTGAAGCAGGAAGAAGGTGTGAACAAAGCAATGGATGACAATCAGGTAAAATTCATCAGCAAGAAGATGTCTTACGCGCTGCGCCATAATCCGGACAAGTATGGTATCAAGCTTGATGAAGAAGGATTTACTGATCTGAAGATCTTCCTGCGTGCGATGAATGCCATGCATCATTTTGAGCCTGCACTTACGAGAGACGGCATTCAGTATGTTATAGATCATTCTGACAAGAAGCGATTTGAAATGACTGACACGAAAATCAGAGCGCTCTATGGGCATTCGTTTCCTATGACGATTCGTAAGAAGCAGTCGGTTCCTCCGGACATTCTGTATCACGGTACGGCACATCGCTTCTTGAAGAACATTATGCAGCAGGGACTTCTTCCTATGAGCCGTCAGTATGTTCACCTGTCAGCAGACCAGGAAACTGCGCGTCAGGTAGGTCAACGGCGGGATTCTTATCCGGCGATCCTGCAGATAGATGCAGCGTCAGCGAATGCAGCCGGTATCAGGTTTTATATCGGAAATGACAAGGTGTGGCTGAGTGATCCGATACCGCCGGAATATATCAGAATCCTTGTATGACTACCAAAGACACTAGTTCATTGCAATTTACTGAAATGTAAGGTTCCTATGAGTAAACACATTAAGGTCGATGGCAAATTGCTTCAGACCAATAAGAGCTATAATCAGCTCAAACAAAAACAGAAGGACAAGATCGCGCAATGGATGTATGAAGAAACCAGAGCGTATCATGAGCGTACTGGAAAATTTCCAACTGCAAAGACAGAGAATGAAGTGGTTGAGGCGGTATATGCCCGGATCGAAGCTGCAGATATCTGGATCCCTTACGGAGAAATTGCGGGCAGATACAGTCAGAAGCGGACGAAGATCTGTGAGCGTATCCGAAGAGAAGATGTGATGCGAAAGCATCCGCCGGAGCAGGTTATTTTCATGAATATGTGCATGGTCTGCCGAGGAGATGAAGTGCTTGCCTTGGACAAGGTAAATAACACATATACCGGAACGACATTTCCAGGAGGTCATGTGGAACCGGGAGAAACTTTTCATGATGCCGTTGTCCGCGAGGTATTTGAAGAAACCGGTTTACATATCAAAAATCCGGTGCTGAAGGGCATTTACCACTGGTACCGAGACGGTTTTCATAATGTCGGTTATCTTTATCGCACGGATGAGTTCGATGGAGATCTGAAGAGTTCCGAAGAGGGTAAAGTATACTGGATTTCCCGGAAAGAGTATGGGCAGAAGAAACTGGCTGTAGGCATGCATCGCGTACTGCAAATCATGGAAAGCAATGCGTTTTCTGAATGCTTTATGGATGTCAAAGAAGATGGCTCAATAGAAGAGCATATATACTAAACTTCCAACGCATTCTTATAAGCGGAAGTGATTTGTAAAAACTCTATGAGTTATTGAGGTAGATGGGTTTATGAATGTAAGAAATATTATGGAAAGCCTGAGCAAAGAGGATTTGGTTGATCTCGTATTGGAATATAGCGACAACGGCTATTTCCCGTTGGAGCCATTTCTTCTGGAGGCAGATTACGCCTTTACTCCGGATGATTTAAGGGAAATCTGGGAGAGCGCGTATGAAAAGGCCCGAGAATACGAGGATCAGAAAAGTGATCTTGGCGCGGACTTACTGAGAGATGTCGCTGAACTGTGCTTTGAGCACGCTAAGAAGCTCCAAAATGCGGAGGAACAGGCTGAGGTTTTACAGATGCTGGTTGATGATCTTGCCAGAGCAAGGGAAGAAGATGGGATCGGAATGTACACTGATTCCGAATGGCTCTATGACGAGGTAAGAGAAAAGATCGAAAAATGGAAAGATAAATGACTGACGAGTATCAGCAGAATGGGGCTGTTTTCGGTTGGTAACATCGCCGTGACTGCAATTTTTTGAAATGCGAGGCGGAGTATATGAAATACGGAATGAGAAAACCCAGTTTAAAGAAATCAATCAGTGCTAGGACGAAGGGAAGAGCAACCCGTGCTGTGAAAAAAGCGCTGATCCCGGGCTATGGAAAGAAGGGAATGGGCCTTCTTCATCCGAAGAAGGCAGTCTATAACAAGGTCTATCGAAAGACCAGCTTTGGCTTGGGTGATCTGTTTAAGCTGTTTAAATAACCATACGAAGAGGGTGAAGGCTGTCTGCCACAAAAGCTATGAGCACAACAATGAATCTAATCGATGAATATATTGATCGGCAGGACCCGGCGTACAGGAGTAATCTGCGAGCCGTCCGGGACACGATCAGGGAGCAGCTTCCATTTGCGGAAGAGAAAATCTCCTGGTCAATGCCAACCTGGTGGAAAGGCCACAATATCATTCACTTTGCGGCGGCAAAGAAGCATATCGGAATCTATCCGGGACCTGACGCGGTGGAGCATTTTGCGGGAGAGCTTACAAAACGCGGCTTGAAATTCAGCAAAGGAGCAATACAGATCCCCTATGGAGATACGCTTCCGCTTGATCTGATTGCGGAAATTGCCCGCTGGTGTGGAGAACACAACAGTGGCTGACTTTGCTGATAAGGAGATCGGATTCCGCATCAATCTTTGCGGAATCAGGCGGCAGAGACTGACACAAAAACGAACAGAAAACCCACAGGTACTGACACATAAACTAACACAAAAGCTGATGAAACGAACGTAAAGACTGACAGAAAAGAAAGGCATTTGGGGTATTCATGGACGGTCGGATTTCAATGAGCGAAGTGAAAAGAAAAATCGCTCCCTGCATTCACAGCGCATTTCTTGACCGAGACTACATCAACGAACAGGATCTACCCAAAGTCCGAGTCCAATTGCAGCCGTATACCAATGCCAAAGTCAGCGTTGAGAAAACCAGGCACGATGACGGACACCTTGATCTTGTGATCGGCGTCGATGCTTTCTTTGGCGGTGGAACGCTCCGGTATGAGATCCGCGATAACGGGAAAAAGAAAAAATATTATGATCCGCTCGCATGGATTGATGAGATAGAGAAGTGGGACGCACTGTTCTTTTAAGTGGAACAGTGCAGAGGCCACCAAGTGGTCAGAACCAGGCGCAGATAAGGAAAGCTGGACCTGCGTGCGGCAGGCATGGGCAAGCATGACGGATGAATCACTTGGGAGACAGCACGGTGTCGATCCCTGATTTTCTCGCCTGTTCTTCCTGATCTTTCCGGTCGATGTGATAAATCCGGTTCCCACGCTTGAACAGACTTCCGGTCTGATGGAAATGGAACGGTACGCCGTATTCGACGCACTGCATCTTGGTGATGATGATCCAGCCGTAGTCACAGAGTCTGGCACCTTCTCCGGATTCACCGCCGCAGGAGACGCATTCAATCTGATCATGGTACTGATCGAGGTATTTCTCGATGTGGATTTCCTGCAGCATCGGCTCGTGGATAATCTCTTTGTGGCGGATCGGGAGCTCCAGGAAGACTGGAAGACGCCGGTCGGCCTGATACTGATTCTCACAGGTGCAGCAGATGTGGACGTTCTCATATCCATCGCCCCAGTCTGCGGGAAGTCCCTTGTAGAATCGCTCCGGGCGCTTGGTGATGAAGTAGAACTGAAGATCAGAGCGCTCTTTCATCATCCGCCAGGCTTCTGGCCGCCATGCATCGGCATCCGGATGGAAAAAGTCGGAGGTAAAGCAGGCCATGACCGTGCCATCCTCCGACTTCAGTTTATAGTTTCCCTTTCGATCACGTTTGATTGGAAGATCGAAAGAGGCTGTTTTCCTGACGACGGAGGCGTCCTTGCCGAATTCTGCGTCTCTCCGGTAAACATAGCAGTTTCGACAGCCGGTGCTGCATTTTGTGCAGCCATGCCATGGATTCCAGAGTGGCATAGGAGTCTCCTTTCTGTGTCGTCTGTTCAGGATTTGGATTGCAGGTTGTATTCGTCACCCAGGGCTTTGTTCCATTCGGCGAGTTCCTCCGGCGGAACAGGGCGAGCAGCCGACATGTCCATTCGGTCTGCAAAACAGGAGGCAAAGGGCTCTTCATCCGGGAAGGGGAAGTTCTCATGTCCGTTTTCTGTGACTGTCCCCAGATGATGTCCCTTTTCATCATGGTAGAATTCCATGGTGTACTTTGGATCGATATCGATGTAGATGCAGCAGCGGATTCCCTTCATGGGCTTATTCGGTAACGGGAAATCCGTGTAAATGTTGTAGCCATCATTGATCTTCTGAAGTCCCCAGAAGATATTGTTTATGACGACGATCTCTTGAAGGATCGGTATTTTCCGATCCCGGCCTTCTTTTAATAATTCCATGTGTTCTCCTCTCTTTGATCAGATTCCGTCTTTTGACGGGAACAATTCTTTTATGGTCCGGTGATAGTATTCAGAGAGCCGGATCGCCATATAGACATTCGGACACTGTGTTCCGTTTTCATAGCGGTAGAGTGTCTTCGGATCGACGTTCAGTTCCTTGGCAGCCTTACTCCGCGAAACTCCGGCAGATTTGCGGGTTTCCAGCAGGTTGTTCGGCTTATCTTCCATGCGGCATCACCTCCCCATAAGATTCTGACTGACATATTGCGTTCCTTACCGGGTGGCTCTGCAGACCTTCCCGAAGATGTGGAAGGAATCACGGTCAAGATGCACCGGGATCGGCTGGTACTTCGGATTCAGGGAAATGAGGAACGTCCCGCCCTCGTCATTCTGCAGCTTCTTGATATAGGCATTG
>JBJFHK010000217.1:0-1619 GCA_051893535.1 Eubacterium sp.
AATACTTGTCACGGGAAAGAAGTTCTCCCGGGAAATATTCCAAAACGCCAATGCGCTGATGACTTCTACTTTACGGAAGTCACCAGCTATTTTTGTTTTTTGGACTTTTCCACGATGTTATAAACTTTTAATACCTTCATTGTACATTTATGGTACAGTAGGACTCAGGAAAGGAGAGAGCAATGAAGCATTCACGTCAAAATACACCCGGCAGGGGAAAAACGAGGAAGCGCTGGTCCGCGGCCCTGGTGTTTATCCTGCTCTTCGGCATCGTCAGTCTTTTTTCAGACATGACTCATGAAGGCGCAGACAGTATCCGCGGCGCCTATCTGGCGGCACTGGGCGCTTCGGCAGGAACCATCGGATTTATCTCCGGCCTGGGAGAACTGGTCGGCTATTCTCTGCGCTATGTGTTCGGAAAGCTTTCCGACAAAACCGGAAAATACTGGTTTATGACCATCGCCGGCTACGTTCTGGACGTTATCTGCGTACCGGCGCTGGCCCTGGTCGGAAGCCACGGCTGGATCGCCGCCTGTATTCTTCTGGTCATCCAGCGAATGGGAAAGGCAATTAAAAAGCCTTCTAAAGATACTATCATGTCCTTTGCGGCAACGCAGGAAGGCGTGGGAAAGAGTTTCGGCATCCAGGAAGTGCTGGACCAGATCGGCGCCTTCGCGGGACCGGTCTTCCTCTATCTGATCCTTCTGATGAAGACAAGCGGCACGACCTTCCAGCGCTACTGCCTCTGCTTTGCCATGCTTGCCATTCCGGGCGCTCTGACTCTGCTGTTTCTGATTTTCACGCGTCAGAAATTCCCGAACCCGGAAAATTTTGAGCCGGAACCGGCCCTGGATGAGCCTTTTCAGATGAAGAAGAGCTTCCGCATTTACATTGCCGGAATCAGCTGTTTTGCCTTCGGCTTCATTGACTATTCCCTGATCGCCATGCACGTTTCCAAGGTCTACATCGCTTCAGGCGGATCCTTTATGACTCAGGGAAATCTGCCCCTGCTCTACGCCCTGGCCATGCTCGTGGATGCCGTTGCTGCACTGGTCTTCGGCTTCTGGTACGATAAAAAGGGCGTCCGTGTCCTGGTCTGGTCCACGCTGCTTTCCGCATTTTTCTCCGTCTTCATTTTCGGCATGCATTCCATGTCTTCCCTCATGCTCGGCGTCACCCTCTGGGGAATCGGCATGGGCGCGCAGGAATCTATCATGAAATCCGTCATCGCCCAGATTTTCCCGAAAAGCAGCCGGGCAACGGGATACGGAATCTTTGAATGCTCCTTCGGCATCTTCTGGTTCCTGGGAAGCTGGCTGATGGGACTCCTCTACGATTTCAGCATGCCGCTGATGATTACGGTTTCCGTCTGCGCCCAGCTTCTGTCGATTCCTTTTTACCTGTACACGGGAAAACTGCAAAAGAAAAACAGCAGGCACTGAGCAAATCCCCTGCTGTTTTAATATGGTGAGTGATGATTAATAGCTGTATTGTTGTAAGTAATAGTTGAAGTTTACGCAGGGGGAGCGTTTCCCCTTGCGTTTATTGCCTATTCGTCAGATGGCAACAAGGTTCCCGGGCACCCGCCCGACGCTTCAGCGTCGTGGAAGGGTGGGGTT
>JBJFHK010000218.1:0-1607 GCA_051893535.1 Eubacterium sp.
ACAGACTTTACAAGCTATAATCTTATTATTAAACCGCATCCGCTGATGAAAGAGAAGATCCATTCGGAAGAGGCGCTGATCGACACAGAATTTACCAGCATGGAAATGCTTTCCGTCGCCGACTGCGTGATCACGGATTATTCCGCATTCGTACTGGAAGCGGCTGTCGCTGACAAGCCTGTTTTCCGATATGTTCCGGACCGGAAATCTTACCTGAACCGACGCGGATTTTTTGTTGACCTCGATCAGACCGCACCGGGATTCGCATCAGAAGATGCCGGGGAAGTTATGGAGGCCATCCGGGAAAACCGGTGCCATCTCTCGGAAGTGCGGAAGTTCGCCCGGAAGTTCGTTGAAGCGGGAGAAAACTGCACAGAAGACATTGCGCATTTCCTCCTCACTCACATGGACAAAACTTCCCGCGCAAGGTAGCTGCCTGAAAGCACCGAAGGAAAAATAACGGAGAATCAGAAAAGTGCTGCCGCGCACACAGCATAAGGAGACTATGCATATGAAGATATTAAACTTACACAGCATCGGAAATCTGGTTTATGAAGACCGGGAAATTCCGCAGCCGGGGCAGAATGAAGTCCTGCTGAAGGTCATGGCCTGCGGCATCTGCTCCAGTGATGAAGCCCGTGTTATGGAAACCGGAACCTATCATTTTCCAACCGTTCCGGGGCATGAGTTTGCCGGACAGGTCGTAAAACTCGGAGAAGGCTGCGATCCTGCGCTGCTGAACCGGAAGGCCAGTGTCTTCCCTCTTCTCCCCTGCTTCCACTGCGAAGCCTGCAGGAAAAAGAGCTATGCGACATGTGCAGACTATAAATACTTTGGCTCCAGAAACGACGGAGCATTTGCGGAATATCTGGTCGTTCCGGCATGGAATCTGAATCTGCTGGACGATACCGTCCCGTATACGACAGGAGCGCTGTCTGAGCCTGCAGCCGTTGCCCACCACGCGGTGGAAATGGGAAAGGTAAAGAAAGGTGACCGCGCGCTGGTCATCGGCACCGGAACCATCGGCCTCTTAATCGCTGCTTTTTGTCAGCAGAAAGGCGCGGAGGCCTATGTGGCCGGCAGAAGGAAAGAAAGTCTGGAATTCGCGGAATCCTTCGGATTCAAGACCATTAATACGGCAGACATCCGGGAACAGGTTGACCGTCTGACGGACGGAAGGCGCATGGATGTCAGCTTCGAAGCGGTTGGTTCCAACCAGTCCCTGCAGGATGCCATTATGAGCGCCAGGTCCGGCGGAAGGGTCGTTGCCATGGGAAACCCGAAGGGTGACGAGGAACTTCCAAAGGATGTTTACTGGAAAATTCTGCGCTGGCAGCTGACGGTTCAGGGAACCTGGAATTCCGCCTTCCGCGCGGAGGGTGACGACTGGAAAGCCGTGGCTTCTGCCATGAAGGACGGAAATTTCCCATTTGAGCGCCTGATCACAAAAAAATACCTGCTCAGCGAAGGTGATGAAGCCTTCCGCTTCCTGCAGGACAAGAGCGTACATAAATCCCGTCTGATGTTCGTCATGCACGAGGAAGCAGACCGTCTGCTGAAAGAACGGGAAGAGAGCCGGAAATGAAGAGAAAAGGACAGATTGCCGC
>JBJFHK010000219.1:0-1607 GCA_051893535.1 Eubacterium sp.
TATAACTATTCCCAAAATTAGTATTTTAGGAATAGTTGTGCCTGTCTTCTATCCCGCTTCTGTGAATGTCTGCGCCAGATCAAAATATCTGCACTGCAAAAAAACGAATTTTCATGTTGAACTTTCCCCATAAAAAAAACCGCATCAGATTCCCGATACGGCCCTTTGCTTTTAAAATGATGGAAGTTATTAGCTATGACTAAAACGAACTTATGAAGCCTGTTCCTGCAGTTCTGCCTGAAGCTGATTCTGTGCTTTGCGCTGATACCGGGCGACCAGATGCTCAATTCTTTCAATCGATCCGAAATCATCCATCTCCAGATCTTCCGGCGAGAACTGAATTCCAAACGCCTGCTCTAATTCCTTACGCAGCCCTGTAATATCAAAGGATTCAGCCAATCCACTGTTGATCAGTTCCGTGCTCTCTTCAATCCGCACGCCTAACTTAAAGTGATAATGTTTTCTCAGGATTTCGACGATCTGTTTTTCCATATTCTGCATTCCTCACTTTCGTCTCGTCTCACCACTGCTTCACGTTCTTTATAATAAGACACTTTAAAATCGACAATTGACAAAATTCGGTTTCTATGGGCGCTCCATACACCCATCAGCCTCTTTTATGGAAAACCATACGAGTTAGTTATGCTTAACTCCTACATTTATCATATCACGTGGAGCAGTAATTGCAATAGTTTTACAGGATTTCTGATGGGAAATTTTCAGTGAAGACAAACAGATACGGGAGATTTCTGTTTTCCGATGTAAATATATAACAGAGAATGCTGCATTTCTAATGAAGCCCGCTGACAGAGCATCTCGTAAGACCGCAGGCATAGTCAGAGATATGAGAATAAAAACGTGGACTGCCTGACGCACATGTGAACGTTGATGTTTGCGCCAGGCACCACGTTTTTTCGAATATCTCTGGAACTATGCCCGGTCTGGAGAGCCAGCTCTGGAACGCGGGCATCGAAATAGAAATGCAGCAGCTTAATAATAAATTCTTATAACAGTATCGATCTTCTTCATTCAGGTTTGTCTGCTTTCAATTATTGTATTAATCTTATCAATTGGAATACTTTCACGCTTCGTGTAATAATCAATATAGAATTGCAATTTTGATATTACCAGTTTATATGTAATGAGGAGGAACATTATGATCAGTACATTCAAAGCATCTACGCATTGTCTGAATGAAGGCCTTCAGGTTGAGGCTTCTGCGCGCGATTTCAAGGTTCTTATGGATGAGCCGGTTGAAGGCGGAGGTACAGATAAAGGCATGAACCCTGTGGAACTCCTGCTCAGTTCTTACGGCGGATGCATGAGTATTCTCGCTGCAATGATGGCAAAAGACCATGACGTTCAGCTGGACGACTTCTATGCTGACCTTGAAGGAGATCTGGACCTGGATGAAGGCAGCGAATATAACGGTTTCCAGGAAATCCGGGTAACCTTCCACGTCAAGAGCAGTTCCCCAAAGGAAAACATCGACAAGCTCGCTGAGGATATTGAAGCCAGCTGCCCGATCGGAAATACACTTCGTGGGAAAGTCAATATCGTATTTAAGGGCGTTGTAATGGAGTAAGTTCCTATATTTATTACCAGGA
>JBJFHK010000220.1:0-8018 GCA_051893535.1 Eubacterium sp.
AAGGCGTAGACGATCTTTCCCGGAATGGAGGAGTGGCTGCTGGTCAGTTTTCCGGCCTCGTACAGATCTACGTACGCGTCGGTGAGCATTTCTGTGTGCGCGCCCAGGTCTGTGCGGTCAGATTCACAGAGCATCTGGCCGATCATGTTCGGAAGGGCACCGATGCCCAGCTGCAGGGTGCTGCCGCTTTCAATCAGATCCACGACCGTTTCCGCAATCTTCCGGTCTTTATCATCGGCAGGGCGGGAGGTGATCTCCGGAATGTCCGGATTGTTTCCCTCTACGACGGCATCTACTTCGCAGAGATTCAGTTCTGTCTGCATGCCATGCACAAAGGGTATTTTTGTGTTCGTTTCTACGATGACTTTCTTCGCGCCTTTCAGATATCCGCGGATGTCCGTCAGGGCAGGGCCGATGTTGAAATTTCCCCATTTATCCATCGGCGTGGTCTGAATGATCAGGACATCTGCCGGCGTCTCCTCAGCCCAGTATTTCGGGCTTTCCCGGAAGAAAATCGGGGTGAACCAGCAGCGGCCGTTCTTGCTGTGTTTTCTGTCCAGGCCGCTGAAATGACCGCAGGTAAATTTTATCCTGTCGTTGTCATCCGCTGCCTGGTAAACCGCTGGCTCATGCATGGTCAGCGTGTTCACCAGTTCGATATTTTTCAGATCTCCGTTTTTCAGGCGGTCTGCCAGAGCTTCGTCCACAGCGTATGGAGCCGTGTAGCCAAATCCGTAGCTTACGCGGTCCCCGTCCTGCACAAGCCCGGCCGCCTGCTGCGGAGACATCTTCTTTTCCTCGTATTTTGATGGAAGGTCTGCGAGTTTATACATAGATATACACTCCTTTATATGTAGCTGATTGAATTTAGATTGTTGTATATTGATTGATGATTATTACTATTATACAGCATAACTGCTTTCATTGGAGAATGCTCCAAGTTATTGGCGCTGTATACCTGATAATTTAGCGGCATGCACAATGTATGCGTTTGATTCTTGGTATGGGGACCAGATCGGCAGACGGCGGATAATCGCGCTGCATGTTCATAAATTCTGGCCCGATGGGACAAAATACACCCTGCAAGGAGATAAGCCGGGCCGTGAAGAGGCGGACTGTAATCAGAAAAACCACAAGGCTGCATCCCGGAGAAGTGATGAATCCGGTCTGCAGCCTTGAATGGTTATGTATGGTAATATGTTAGTCCGATTGCAGATTTAAGCTTAACGCATGTCCTTCAGGAAAGCGACGTATGCGAGCAGGGCCTCGTAAACATCGATCTTGCTGACGACTTCATTCGGAGCGTGCATGCCAAGTACGGCAACTCCGCTGTCGATGACATCCATGCCATAGTTTGCCATGATGTAAGCGATGGTTCCGCCGCCGCCTGCGTCGACTTTTCCGAGCTCTGCGGTCTGGAAGTATACGTTGTTGTCATCGAATACCTTGCGGACTTTTCCGATGAACTCTGCGTTTGCATCGTTGGAACCGTTCTTTCCTCTGACACCTGTGTATTTGTTCAATACGATTCCCTTGCCCAGGTATGCGCAGTTGTCGGTGTCCATAACGTCAGGATAGAGCGGGTCGAATCCTGCGCTGACATCAGAGGACAGCATGGTGGAGTTTCTCAGTGTGCGGCCGACTGCGGTCATATGGTTTACGCCGAGAGCCTCCAGAACTTCACCGACGGTCTCCTCAAAGAAGCGGGACTGCATTCCTGTAGCGCCCATGCTTCCGATTTCTTCCTTATCTACGAGCAGGCAGATGCATGTACGCTCTACGGACTCAGGCAGCTCCAGCATTGCGCGGTAGGAAGGGAATCCGCAGACGCGGTCGTCATGGCCGTAGCTTAAGATCATGCTGCGGTCCAGACCCATGTCTCTTGCTTTTCCCGCCGGAACAACTTCGATTTCTGCAGAGAGGAAATCTTCTTCTTCGATTCCGTAAGTCTCCTTCAGGAGCTTCAGGAACATATCTTTTACGGAAGGCTTGTCGTCTTCTTTTTCACCTTTCAGCGGCTGGCTTCCCACCAGAACGTCCAGCTTTTCACCTTCAACGACTTCACCGGCTTTCTTTTCCATCTGCTTTGCGGCAAGATGGATCAGCAGGTCCATAACACCGAATACCGGTTCGTCGTCCTTTTCGCCGATGCTGATCTTTACGACGCTTCCGTCTTTCTTTGCGACAACGCCGTGCAGAGCGAGCGGACGGTTTACCCACTGGTATTTCTTGATTCCGCCGTAATAATGTGTGTTCAGGAGGCAGAAGCCGCCATCCTCATATACCGGGTTCTGTTTCAGGTCCAGGCGCGGAGAGTCGATGTGCGCGCCCAGAATGTTGGCGCCGTTTTCCAGCGGATCTGTTCCGATCTGGAACATGACCAGGCTCTTTCCTCTGTTGCTGCGGTAAACGCGGTCTCCTGCCTTGAGGCTTCCGCCGTTCCTGATGATCTCTTCCAGATCCCTGTATCCGGCTTTTTTAATCTCCTCAATGGCGTAATCGTTGCATTCACGTTCTGTCTTGCAGCAGCTCAGGAATGTCTTGTATTCTTCGCTGAATGCATTGATCTTCTTCAGATCGTTCTTGTCATATTTTTCCCACGCGTATTTACGCTCCATGACTGTTTTCCTCCTTACCTTACTTCTTCAATAATATTAATTGCAGCATCTGCTGTGTCGGTCAGCGGACGCTGCGGTTAATCTTTGATTTATGTGTCTATTATAACGAATATATGTCTGGTATGTGTGAATGAAATAATGTTACGTAATGAATTTCCTAAATAACCGTCCCATTTTACTTTTCCTGGTTACTGAGCGCACTGACCGGGACCGGATCCCGGCCGGTGCAGAATATGCCTTGCAGGCATGAGGGGCGATTTTACAAGGTATGCATGACTATTTGTATGCGTACCGGGGATTCAGGGTTATGCGGCCTTGTCATTTTCCTTTGCCGGAATCTGGTGATTTTTCACCTTCTTCTCGTAGCGGCCGTACATCAGCAGGGCTGCGGCAGAGAAGATCAGAGGTCCTGCAAATGTCCAGACGGTGGTCATGAAGTCGCCTTCGATGGCCGGCTGGATGATTGCGAAGACATTGGCAAAGATCAGCATGGCGGATACCAGGAATGCGAAGAACATTGTGGACCCGTGGGATTTATACATAACGAACGGACGGTCCAGGTTCTGCAGTTCCTTGAATGCAGGGAAGGCTGCGGCGATAAAAATGTAAGGAACGGTCATTCCTACATTTACCATGTCGGTCAGGATGACGAAGAACTTGGCCATCGCGTTTCCGCCGAAAGATACGCCGAAGATCATGATACATACAACAATGCACTGTACCTTCATTGCATTAACCGGCATTCCGTCGTAATCTCTTGTGATTCCCATTTTGCCCGGCCAGAGTTCTGCCGGTGTTCCGTCGATAATCTGCTTCAGCGGGGAGTAGCTCAGTGTGAAGAATGCGCCCAGCAGGGAAAGCAGCATGATCAGTCCGTAAATTCTGGCGAAGTTGTGGCCCATTGCTGATGCAGTTGCTGCGGATACGCCGATGGTTTCGCCGAACATCTTTCCGAAGTTGCCCATGATGACGTAGGAAACATTGCCCAGATGTACACCGCTTGTGCCCATAACTTCTTTATAGTTGGTGAAGGATCCGACGAGCAGGATCAGAACGGAGTAGCCGACCACTACGACGATGGCTGCGATCATTACTCCCTTCGGGAATGTTTTCTTTGGGTTTTCCGTCTTGTCTACCAGTCCTCCGACGGCCTCCAGCCCTCCGTAGGCGAACAGGGCGTATACAATGAAGGACAGGATCATGATCGGATTGCCTGCGTATGCCGCATTCAGGGAAGTTCCCAGAGAATGCATGCCCTCGAACGGCTGCGCGAAGTGTCCGTGGTTGGCAATGATCATGAAAAATCCGCCGACAAGGACAACAATGTTGATGACGATGACGGCAATTCCGCCGACGTTGGTAACTTTCTGGATGTTATTCAGTCCCTTGCTTCCGACAATAGTAATGAAAATCATGAAGATAATTCCCAGGATTCCCAGAAGACGCGGGCCGGACAGCCAGTCCATTCCGAACAGTTTCCATGTGGCGGATGTGTCTTTTCCAAATAATGCGTTGGAAACCGGAACCCAGATGCCGGAGCAGATGTTTACCATCCAGAGTACGTAGGATGTATACCACATGAAGGTTGCGACGAATGCGTACTTCGGACCTACAGATTTCTCCATCCAGGAGTAAATTCCTCCGGTCTCGTTTTTGAAGGCGGAACCGTATTCTGCAACCATAAATGCGTATGGCACGAAGAATGTGATTCCCGCGAGGATGAACCACGGAATCGCGGCATATCCCATCAGATAAAACGACCTCGGGATGTTATTGAAGCCGTAGACTGATGTGAAAATCATCAGAATCAGGGCTCCGAGTCCCAGTTTCTTTTCCTGTTTTTCCATATAAACCTCTCCTTTTTCAGTTTCCTTCGTGAAAACTTCTATATGTTCGGTCAGTGCATGATTCCTGTCTTTTGCGAATATACAAATTATCCGACATTTTAACTCGTGTATTCTGACTGAATCCGGTACAGACCGTGTTAGGAAATTTTATTCCACTCTGCCTTCAAGTCGATGAATGCATCTTCACTATTGTGAAAATTCAGCCTGCATTGAGTGGGAAATTTCAGAAAGCTTGAAATGCAATAGATGGACTACATTGATTATGCAGTCCATACATGAGTATGCGCATATTCGTCTCTCTGAATGGTCGAGTGTGATTATATCAAATCAGAGAGTAAAGGTGCCATGAATTTCAAAAATTTTTTACATAATCAAAATCATTTTATGATTTTTGCAGAAATTTTGTTGTGTTCAACAAAAGAAATAATGTATTGTTAGAAGTACAATATAACTTCTACGGAATAAAGTAGTAAAGCAGGGGTGGGAACAGGCAGGGCAGAGGGAGAGAAATGATCAGCAGCATGCATGCTGCGGGAAATATACAGAAGTTATGAATAAATCCTTCGCCAGCTCAGAGAATATACCGAACAAACAACCAAAAAAAGACGGCGGGAAAGAAAAAACTCGCCGCCATATGGTAATTTATTGGTTTACTACGATAAACTGTGAATACAATAAAGTGAAATTAATTGCGCTCTAATTGTCAGAAAACGTACTTTATTACAGTTCATCGATATGGTCTTCCGTGAAAATAATGTCCTTATTGACTGTCGTATAGAACAGCTGCTTTACTTTTCCATAACTCTTTACGCCGAGGCCCATTATCCACATCAGCTTGGTGATCGTGGCCTCCAGGGTCATATCGTAGGCTTCAATCAGATTGAAATCGTGCTTGACCTTTGCCCCGACTTTATAAACGGTCATGTTGGAGCCTTCATTTACAACCTGCGTCGCCATGACGACAATCTTCCCCTGATTCTGGACATATTCATCCATGATTTCATAGAACATATCCCGCAGAGAGGCAGGAATTCCGCCGACACCAAAACTTTCAATGACGATGCAGTCATAGTGCTCGAACAGGTATGGAAGAATATCCGGGTTCATGCCCGGAATCAGTTTCAGAAGGAAAATGCTTTCGCCGAGTTCATGATAAAACTTCACCGGTCTGCTGGACAGTTCTTCAGGCATATAGCGGATGACGCGCCGGTCCTGAATAATCGCCGGGCAGGGGAAATTGATGCTCGTAAACGCGTCATAACTCTTGGCCCGTTCCTTTTTTGCCCTTGTCCCGATAATGACCTTTCCGTCGAATACAATGCTGACTCCGTGAGAACGATAATCTGCAGCATAGATAAAGCTGTCCAGTAAATTGGTCTTTGCGTCCGTTATGTCATTGCTGATCGGCTTCTGCGCGCCGGTGATGACGACCGGCTTTCTGGAATTCTGGATCAGATAGGAGAGAGCCGCCGCCGTATAGGCCATTGTGTCCGTTCCATGGCCGATGACGAATCCGTCGTAGTCATCGTAATTCTCCTCGACCGTCTTCGCCATAAGTTTCCAGTATTCCGGCGTGACATCCGTGCTGTCGATGGAGCAGATCTGCTTGCAGTCTACATCACAGACCTCTGCAATCTGCGGGACATATTCCAGAAGCTCCTCTGCCGTGAGCCCAGGGGTCAGTCCGTATTCCGTCTTCTTCGAAGCAATTGTGCCGCCCGTTCCAATCATCAGAATTCTTTTCATTTTCGTTCCTCTCATGTATTCACACTCCATCTGCCGATTGCTCAGCATTCACCATCATATCATATTTTCCGCTGCGACAAAGGCCAAACGCGCAAGAATACACGGGGAAATGCGGATTTTCCCGGGAACTTATGGACAGGTTGAAATTTTGCGGCCTTTCTCTGGTGTATGAGAATAAGCACATGATATTCTGCTGTTTAAAAACCCTGCAATTTATAGATATTATGAATAGGCAATATTGCTCTCGTCTTGTTATAATTAATATTAGATTGCTAGTAGACGAGGTCTAGCTGAAGTGCGGGACGGCTGCAATTGCCGGCCTGCTTTCTTGATGATTGTTTTTTGTCGAAACAGAAGGAGGATGACATGGATACTTATTTCAACCCTGAAGATCTGGAACAGTTTGGAAACCTTGGCGAGGATACGCCGGAGCTGTGGAATAAATTTATGGAATATTATGGCGCGTCCATGGCAGATGGTGCGCTGACCGCCAAGGAGAAGGCGCTGATTGCTTATGGTGTTGCGTTGGCTCTGCAGTGCCCGTACTGCATCGATTCTTATACACAGGCTCTTCTGCAGATGGGTGTCAGCAGAGACGCGATCTTCGAGGCATCTCACGTTACTGCAGCTATGCGTGCAGGTACAACGCTTGCGCACAGCCTGATCATGAAGAACATTGTGAACAAGCTCGAGTTTTAGTCCACAGGGCATTGAAATAATCAGGAAAAATTTTTGTCGTATATATGCCGCGGGCCGGACGCCGGTTCTGCGGCTTTCCCGTATGAAATAAACAGGAGAAAAAGACATGAAAAAGGACGGAAAAGAATATTTAGAGGAGATGCAGGATTTTCCGGCATTTGCTGAGCAGGAAGCCTGTCAGAAGTATTGCGAGACGCTGGATCATCTTGATATTATGCAGATCAATGTTGGAAAAAAGTGCAATCTGCACTGCAAGCACTGTCACGTGCAGGCCGGTCCTGACCGCACGGAACTGATGGACAGAGAAACGATGGACGCCTGCATTGCAGTATTTAAAAATAACGGATTCACGACAATCGACATTACCGGAGGAGCTCCGGAGATGAACCCGGACACGCCGTATCTGATCGAGAAAGCCACAGAAGCGGGTGCGCACGTCATCGTCCGTTCCAATCTGGTTATCCTGGAGGAGCCGGAATACGCGGACTATCTGGAGATCTATAAGAAATATAAGGTTGAGCTGTTCGCTTCACTTCCTTCCTATGCCAAGAGAGACGCGGACCGTCAGCGCGGCGCGGGAACCTTCGATGCGGTCATTGACATGATCAAGAAGCTGAATGCAGAAGGATATGGCGTGGAAGACGGACTTACGCTGAACCTGGTTTACAATCCGGGCGGAGCCTTCCTTCCGCCGGATCAGGCGGCTCTGCGCGCGGAGTATGCGCAGAAACTCGGCAGCGAGTTTGGAATTAAATTCAATGATCTGTTCGCCATTACAAATAACCCGATCGGCCGTTTCGGAGATTTCCTGAAGAGAAGCGGAAATTATCCGGGATATATGAAGCGCCTGATCAATGCCTTCAATCCGGCTGCGGTGGAGAATATCATGTGCCGCAATCAGATTGATGTCGATGATGACGGTACCGTTTATGACTGCGACTTTAATCTGGCCCTCGGACTTCCGGCAGATGTCCCGGGCAATATCAGAGATCTGACCGATACGAAGCTGCAGAAGAGAAAAATCGTGTTTGCCAACCACTGTTACGCATGTACGGCAGGCGCGGGATCCAGCTGCGGCGGAACGACGACAGAGGAGTAAAGGATAAAA
>JBJFHK010000221.1:0-6469 GCA_051893535.1 Eubacterium sp.
CACTGCCTGTGTAAATTATTTTGCGAAATGCATTTATATGCGTAATAAGTAATAATCAGTCAGAGCGTTTTGGCCATTTCTGAGGGGAAAACCCTCTTTATGAGCAGGATTTTTTTAAACTGATGGTGGATCTCAGCCTGCAGGGGGAAAAATCGAAAAACCAGTTGCCAGATCGGAGCAGCATGGCTGATGAATTTCGGAAATGCAGGCTCTTGCACGAAAATCCCGTTGAGAAATTTATTAAATTGCAGATTTTAAAAACACATTTCGATAAAGTGATATAAGTCGATGAATTTTCAAGGGCAGTTTCTCCATTGTTTTGAAATTTATACAGAATAAATATTCATGACCTGATTCTTTCTGCAGTCAGGATAAGGTGATCGTGATGAGCTGGCTGCCCGCCGAATACGCGCATCCGGCCATGTCTGATCAGCATATCCGCAGGCCAGGCATAATCGGCATAGCAGCCGGCTCCCATTTTACCAATATTTTAGTATTTCTTTTGCTTTCGGCAGATTATAATAGATGTAGACAGATTTTGGCCTCCGGACTCTGGCATGCCCAGCAGAACATATGCTTTTTTAGCCGGGAGCTTTATATCATCAGAGGGCTAATACAGTCCCGAATGGTCAAATCCGGGGGTATCTGTACATTGTATACATAATATGCCGCCGTCTGGTTTACAGAAGAATCTTATACCGGTAAAATATATAGTGTCTTCCGGTATAGGGAGCATTCCAGGCTGGCATTATATCCGTCCCGGCTGCAGGATGATTGACAAAATACCGAATATATGCGAAAGGACTTGTTATTTTATGAAACTGATGATTGCCTCAGATATACATGGATCTGCACATTACTGCGGAATGCTGATGAATGCGTTACAGGAGGAAGGCGCGGACCGTCTTCTTCTTCTTGGAGATATTCTTTATCACGGTCCGCGTAACGACCTCCCGAAGGATTATGCACCGAAAGAGGTTCTCGCGATGCTGAATGAACAGAAATCGAAGATCTTCTGTGTCCGCGGGAACTGCGACACGGAAGTGGACCAGATGGTTCTGGAATTTCCGATTATGGCGGAATATGCCGTCGTGTCTGCCGGTAATCACCTGATCTATGCGTCTCACGGCCACCATTACAACCAGCATAACCCTCTGCCGCTTCAACAGGGAGACATTATGCTCTGCGGGCATACGCACATTCCGGCCTGGGAAGATTTTGGCGATCAGAATATATACCTGAACCCGGGATCCGTTTCCATTCCAAAGGAAGGCAGTCCTTACAGTTACATGACGCTGGAAAATGAAACATTTATCTGGAAAAATCTGGAGAACGGGGGAGAGTATCATCTGCTTGAACTGAGCGATTAGCCATTGTACTGGATTCTGTCCGAACGGCGTCCGGATACCCTTACCTCTTCAGCTATGTGCTGCCGGAATCGCTGATTTTCGGACAGGGCAGCGGCCCGCAGACAGATGAACAGGACCAGCGATACTAATTCAGAATGGAGAAATGTAATAATGATAGAGACAACAGAACGTATTCTTCAGATGATCCAGCAGAGCCCGACGGCATTTCATACGGTTGAAACGGTAAGAAATGAATTGAAAGAACGGGGATTTATCCGCCTGCAGGAAAGCCGGCCATGGACTCTGCAGCCTGGCGGGCGTTATTATGTCATCAGGAATCACTCCTCGGTAATTTCTTTCCGCATGCCGGAGAAAAAACTGCGCAGCTTCCGCATTACCGCGAGTCACAGTGATTCGCCGTGTTTCAAGCTGAAGACGGACCCGGAGATGAAGGCTTCCGGAGCATACATCAAGCTGAACGTGGAGCGTTACGGCGGCATGATCATCCGGAGCTGGCTCGACCGGCCCCTTTCCCTTGCCGGGCGGATTTTTGTCCGGGAGGGCGGCAGCATCCGTGAAAAACTGGTCAACATCGACCGCGACCTGCTGATGATCCCGTCCCTTGCGATTCACATGGACCGGAAGGTAAATCAGGGGCAGGCGCTGAACCTGCAGACTGATATGCTGCCGGTATTTTCTGCCTTTTGTGAAACAGAAGAGGAGGATGGAGATGCTCCGGCTGACGGAAGGGTGAAGGAACTCCTGGCAGAGGAGGCCGGTGTTTCCGCAGACAGCATCCTTGGCGGGGATATTTTTGCCTACAATCGGATGAAACCGATAGTCTGGGGAGAAAATCAGGAATTCATCTCTTCAGGGAGACTGGACGATCTGGAATGCTGCTTCACGACACTGCTGGGCTTCACCGATGCCGCGGAGAAGGACCTGGAAGATGTGGTCCGCATGCACGCGGTGTTTGATAATGAAGAAGTCGGAAGCGGAACAGCCCAGGGCGCGGATTCGACTTTCCTGCAGGATGTCATGGCCAGAATCGGTGAGGCCTGCGGATGCTCCCGGGATGAATTTCTTGCCGCTGCGGCTGCCAGCATGATGCTGTCCTGTGACAATGCCCATGCTGTCCACCCGAACCACGCAGAAAAGGCGGATCCGGTAAACCGCCCCCCGCATGAACCAGGGCATTGTGCTGAAGTACGACGCCAGCCAGAAATACACGACCGACGGATTTTCCGGTGCTTATGTGAAGCTGCTCTGCGAACAGCAGGGTATTCCGGTGCAGGTATTCACCAACCGTTCCGACATGCCGGGCGGATCGACACTGGGGAACATTTCCCAGGCACACGTTTCCATGCGCACTGCGGATATCGGCCTTCCGCAGCTGGCCATGCATTCCGCCTATGAGACCGCGGGCGCCCGCGATCCGGAATATCTCCGCCGCCTCGCATCCGCATTTTTTATAGCCCGGCCGCTTGATTTTTCAGAGGTTGACGCATGAACCCGGACAAAAAAGAACGTGCAGGGGAATTAACTCCTGCCGAAAAACGCCGTATGGATCACTTCCGTGAAATCTGTAACAAGCTGCAGAACGAAGGCTATCAGCAGCATGATCTGACCATCAGCATGGTGCGCGCGCAGATTGTTGTATTAATTGCAGCTGTTCCTCTGTTTGCTGTACTGCTGATCCTGTTCAGAAAGCTGAATCCGGGAAGCGGCTTTCATGGCCAGGCAGAGATGTCATTCAGCATGGAAATCCTCCAGCTGGCTGCTTTTCTCGTGGTACTCGTTCTGCTGACTGTTATCCATGAGCTGATCCACGGTTTTGTATGGGGATTATTCAGCGAACATCATTTTAAGGACATTGAGTTCGGGGTCATGTGGAAGTACGGCGCAGCTTACTGCACCTGCAAGGTTCCGCTGAAAAAATCCCAATACATTCTGGGCGGGATAATGCCGCTGATTGTGCTGGGGATTATCCCCTGCATCGCTGGAATTGCAATGGGATCCTTAATCGTGACATTATTCGGCGGTATCATGACGCTTGGCGCCGGCGGAGATATTATGATTCTTCTGCAGCTGATCCGCTTTAAGACCGATGCCAGGGATGTCGTGATCTATGACCATCCGACAAAGGGCGGGAGCGTCGTGTTTACCCGGTAAAAGTATCCACTTGCGCGGTGGGTTTTGTCGATAGGACAGATCCGGTCCTGCGCTGCAAATGTATTGAAAATTGCACAGTAGTTTTCCGAGCTGTCTGAGATTCCGTGGTTAATGCCACGGAATTTTTCTTTCTTAAAGGGTATAGTAAATATTGTAAGAGATGAAAAGACGCAGGGCGGAGATTCCCGCCGGCAGACAAAATAGAAAGCAGCAAGAAAGGAAGGACATGATGAGCAGAATTTTAGATTTAAAGAAAAGTGTATATGAACTCGTAACGGAAAACCCGGAGCTGGCTGAACTTATGGCGGCGCTCGGATTTACAGAAATCACAAAGAAAGCGGCGCTGAATACGGTAGGCAGAATGATGACGATTCCGAAAGGCGCGGAGATCAAGGACATCGACCTGCGTTATGTCGTTTCCATCCTGCAGAAAGCGGGATACAGCCTGGTTGGACTGCCTGATGGTTTCAGACCCTATGAACATAAGGATGCTGACGAGCTTTCTCAGGCCCCTGCGCAGGACAGCAGCAATCAGAATAATTCCGGAGTTACCGAGCGTGAAGCAAAACTGGCGGGCTATGTAAAAAGACTCAGCGAGGGCGATGATCTGGAGAAGGTCAGAGAGGATTTCGTTAAAAACTTCAAGGACGTCGATGCTGCTGAGATTGCAAAAGCTGAGCAGACGCTGATTTCTTCCGGTGTTCCGGTTACCGATGTCCAGAGACTCTGCGATGTGCATTCCGCATTGTTCCACGGTGCAACCAGAACGGAGCAGATCGCCAATGCGGAGAAGGCTGTGCAGGTATCCCTTCAGAATCAGAATAAAAAGCCGGATATGGAAAAGAAACCGGCACCGCTTCATCGTCAGGACGGCGCAGATGAAAAATATGACAGACTCTGCAAAACAGAGGGGCATCCGCTTCAGATTCTGAGACTTGAAAATGACGCCATCAGCAGCCAGCTGAAGAAACTGCGCGCAGCCCTGAAATCCGGTGAAGATGTGCCGGCTCAGCTTGACCGCACCCGTCAGATTGCGCTGCATTATGCTAAAAAGGGCGACCTTCTTTATCCGCTTCTGAAGAATAAGTACGAGTTCTCCGGCCCGTCCGATGTTATGTGGAGCGTGGACGATGAGATCCGCGACGACCTGAAGGTTCTGGCTGAAGACATTCAGAGAGATCCTTCCATGATCCGCGACAAGGCCTGGAATTCCCGCATGGATGCGGCTCTGACCCGCGCAGAAGAAATGGTCTATAAAGAGGAAAACATTCTGTTCCCGCTCTGTGCCAAGCTGTTCTCTGAGGAAGAGTGGAAGCAGATTGCAAGGGATCACCAGGACTACGAGCTCTGCCTGATCGACAAAGCCCCGGCCTGGCAGGAGGCCGTCAGCGAGGATAAGGTGCTGACCGCTGCATCTTACAATGGACAGAAGTCCGGCGAAGAACTGGCTGCCGCTAATGGAACAGGAGCGGAAGGCTCAGAGCAGGAAATCGTCTTCGGCTCCGGCCACATGAACCGGGATCAGCTTGAGGCAATGCTGAACACGATTCCGATGGAGATTACCTTTATCGATGATCAGAATATCAACCGCTACTTCAACGACAATGGAGAGCCGAAACTGTTCAAGCGTCCGCTGATGGCCCTGGACCGTGAAGTTTTCTCCTGCCATCCGCCGAAAATCGAGCCGATGGTCAGGATGATCCTGCAGGAATTCCGCGATGGAAAGGAAGATTCCGTAGAGGTCTGGAACAGCCGTGCAGGCGAGCCGGTGCTGATCCGTTACATGGCTGTCCGTGACAAGGAAGGAAACTACCTGGGCACCATGGAACTTGTTCAGAGAATGGGATCCGCCAAAAAGCACTTCGCCGAGGAGGAAAGCGGAAAGTAAAGACGGGCAGGCAGAATGCCAGGCCAATTAAGACCGGAGCGATTGCTTTCACGGAATGAATATAGAACAAGCCGCTGCAGCAGCTGATATGTAAATATACCAGGGCAGCGGCCTTTACTATTAATTTCACGTGATGCTGTAAATTGATTATGCGGCATCGTAAAAAATTATAGATCGAAAAAGTCGGGGAAATACGGCGCGGAGAGCCGTTCCCCGACTTTTGTCATTTTTTACTGCTTTTGTCAGGCGGCAGCAGGTCTGCCGGAATCGATACGCAGCTCCTACAGTGCAGGAGAGCGTACTGTAATAAAAAATGACAGTAAAGCACCCAAATCTGTCGGCCGTTTCGGTGGAGTGGAAAGTGCAGTGTTTTAGTGTTTCTACCGGTAAACGGCATTATGGTCCTGGAAATATGTCAGTCGCTTTACCGTGTTTATGGCTGAGCATTTATTTACCCAGTAAAAGTCGGGAAAGTCGAAAAATAGTGCTATTTCCCGACTGTATATTTTTTGAGTCGGGGAATCCGGGGTACAGGGCATGTTTCCCGACTAGCAGATGTTTTGATTGTATACAACTCACCGCAATATGCATGAATATATGAGTTAGTGTATTATAATTCTCAACTGACGTATTATAATCGTGGCTGGTATACACGAATGATCAAAAGCAGACGGCGTTTCATGATCATCTTGTCTGGCCGGCATCCTTTGTTCGGATAATCTTTATTATGGGGAAGTTTTTCGACTCTGTGCAGCCTTGAAAAGTCGGGAAAACGGGGCAGCAGGAAGGCTTTCCCGACCCGCGAATATGCCCAGTCGGGAAAGCCTGTTTTCTATATGAGTTTCCCGACTATTTTTAGGAGGATTGTACTAAAATCAGTGGAATAATCATCGTATAAGTACATTGTATACATGCATCAGCTCATTCCCAGGGAAAATCTGACAGATTACCAGAAAAAACCGCTTGACATATGTAATATAACAATATATATTACATGTAGAGAGCGGCGACTGTTATCTCTCGGCATTTGAACTGCCGGTGTGGAACTGCCGGTGTGGAA
>JBJFHK010000221.1:6569-7995 GCA_051893535.1 Eubacterium sp.
TGCCGGTGTGGAATTCCGGTATTATAAAGCCGCGATCTGGATTACACTCGATGAATGAGTCCAGATGGGTGAGACATAACAGGTGCACTCGACAGGCGATAGAAGTTGATTAATGCTTTTTGCAGTTTTTCTGTCTCGTCTGTCCAGGAAAATCCGGGCATGCAGCATCAGAAAGGAAGTGCGGAAATGTTTGAAGAGCTTTTTACAGGGGGAAGGACGATTGCTAAAGACAGGCGTCCATATGAAAAACAGATTAAACTGCTTAAACAGCAGCTTAAACAGGCGGATGCTGTGGTGATCGGTGCGGGAGCCGGTCTTTCCACTGCAGCAGGATTCACCTACGGCGGTGAACGGTTCTTAAGGTATTTCCGGGATTTCCATGAGCGTTACGGTATCCGGGATATGTATTCCGGAGGATTCTATCCCTTTGAAAGGCCGGAGATTTTCTGGGCCTGGTGGAGCAGGGCGATCTACTTTAACCGTTATACAGAGATTCCCTCCGATGTGTACGACAATCTGCACAGGCTCGTCCTTGGCAGGGATTATTTTGTCCTGACGACCAATGTCGACCATTGCTTCCAGAAAAGCGGCTTCGATAAGAAGCGGCTGTTTTACACACAGGGAGATTACGGCCTGTTCCAGACGGAAGACGGCAGGAACGGAAAGACGTACGATAATCTGGAATGGGTGGAGAAAGCGATGGAAGCCCAGGGGTTCGTGCGCGGAGAAGACGGATTTTTCCTACTGCCGGAGGACCATCCGCTGAAGATGGAAATTCCAACGGACCTGATTCCAAGAAGCCCTGAGGACGGAAGCCCGCTGACTACGAACCTCCGCGTTGATTCAGCCTTTGTTGAGGACGAGGGCTGGCACAGGGCAGCGGAGCGGTACGAGGAATTTCTCCGGAGACACAGAAATCTGCATGTACTTTATCTGGAACTTGGCGTCGGAATGAATACGCCGGTGATTATCAAGTTCCCATTCTGGAAATATACACTACAGAACAAGAACGCATTCTATGCCTGCATCAATTACGGAGAGGCCGCCTGCAGTGAGGCCATTGCCGATCGAAGTGTCTGCCTGGACGCGGACATCGCCCGCGTGCTTCGTGATCTTCTGGCATAGGGAAGGAGAGGAAAATGACACAGACAGAAAGAAGAATCTGGCTGATCCGCGCTCTTCAGCAGGAGATGCCGGAATATGCAGAGCTTGAAATACCTGAGAGTGAACAGGGGCAGCGCTGGATTCTGCGCGGACTGATGAACGTCCGTATGCCGGGCCCGGCCTCCGATGAATTTCTGAAGGTGCAGAACGCCTATCTTCAGGAGCTGACAAAAGAAAAAGGCCAGGTGGACCCGGAGGGGCTGGCCCCGTCATCTCTTGACCCGAGGCTTTGTCTCTGGCAGGGGGATATCACGCGCCTCGC
>JBJFHK010000222.1:0-1590 GCA_051893535.1 Eubacterium sp.
TTTCATCAGGGATTCCAGAATCCGGAATTCATTCTTGCTGAGATCCACCTTTTGTTCGGTGATTTCTGCAGAGGCTCCCCTAAGGTCCAGGGTCACGCCGCGGACAGTCAGAGACTCGGATTCAGACGGCATGCTGAAGTCGTAGGCTCTTCTTAAAAGAGCCTGGATCTTGGCGGTCAGCACGTTCAGATCGAAGGGTTTTGCGATGAAATCGTCGCCGCCCATGTTCATGGCCATTACGATATTCATGTTTTCTGAATAGGAACTGATGAAAATCACCGGAATGTTGGAGAATTTCCGGATTTCCTGGCACCAGTGATAGCCGTTGAAAAAGGGCAGGGAAATGTCCATAAGCAGCAGATCCGGCTGAAAGCTCTTTACGTCACCGATGACATCGTTGAAATCTTCTGTGCAGCGGACTTCGCAGCCCCAGCTTTTCAGGTGCTCTGCGGTCTGTTTTGCGATGACCGGGTCGTCTTCCGTGATCAATATGCGGTTGTGGGCGCGCTTTTCTGCGCTTTCATTTTCGGACGGGGTGTTCTGTATCATATATCGTTTCTGCCGGCAGGGCAGCCTCCTTGCTCGTTTGTATTTTGTCCTCTGATGAAATTATTCTACCACAGCCCGCAGAAACTTGCAGAAATCCGTGAAATCCCGGCCGCAAGTCTGCTATAATAAACTGGCTGCATTCTTGCAGAATTGAGAAAACAGGAGTGAATAGAATGAGTAAACCAGCTGTAACCTATGAATTGCTGCATGAAGATAAAAAGACCGGGGCAAGGCGCGGCGTCGTGCACACGCCCCACGGGGACATTCAGACGCCGGTGTTCATGCCGGTCGGAACGCAGGCCGCAGTAAAGGCCATGCGTCCTGAGCAGGTGAAAGAGATGGGGGCGGAGATTATTCTGTCTAATACCTATCATCTCTTCCTGCGTCCGGGCCACGAGATCATCCGGAAGGCGGGCGGACTGCATAAATACATGAACTGGGACCGCGCGATTCTCACCGACAGCGGCGGATTTCAGGTGTTTTCTCTGGGAAAACTCAGAAAAATCACAGAAGAAGGCGTTGCCTTCAGGAGCCACATCGACGGTTCCCGCCAGTTCCTGTCGCCGGAGAAAGCGGTGGAAATCCAGACAGCTCTGGGGTCCGACATCATGATGGCTTTCGACGAGTGCGCGCCGTATCCTGCGGAAAGGGAATATATTGAAGATTCCATGCGGAGAACCTGCCGCTGGCTGCAGCGCTGCAAGGACGCCCACCACAATACAGAGAATCAGGCACTCTTCGGCATCATGCAGGGCGGCATGTACAAGGACCTGCGGAAGGAGAGCGCCGAGCGGATCGTCGACATGGACCTTCCAGGCTACTCCATCGGCGGCCTCAGCGTGGGCGAACCGAAAGAACTGATGCTGGACGTTCTGGACGACTGCGTGGAGTACCTGCCGAAAGACAAGCCGCGCTATCTCATGGGCGTCGGCACGCCGGACTATCTGTTTGAGGGTGTGGAGCGTCACATTGACATGTTCGACTGTGTGGAGCCGACCAGAATCGCCCGCCACGGCCTGGCCATGACCTCCCACGGCCGCA
>JBJFHK010000223.1:0-1580 GCA_051893535.1 Eubacterium sp.
CCGTTTCCAAATTTAGCCGTCAGTATGAGAATTTTCATGTCTGTTTCCCCTTTCTCCAGGGGACTATGATAGAGGAGAAACCTTAATATATCCTTAAACAGGGATTAAATCGGCTTAAAACCTGCGTAAAGATTGCGTGTGGAATGTGTCGGAGCGGTGATGAGGAGAGAATAATAAACTTGAATCTCCACACGTGAAGTGTTACCATGGACGTAATTTGTTAGAACTGTTTAATCGGGGAAGATGAATAACCAAAATGGATTCATTAATCGATGTTGATCTGAATAACCGGAGCCGCGTCTGGTGGGTAAGTTTATTTCTTTTTTTTACGATGTTCCTGATAGGGGTGTTTCAGGAACTATACGACATGTTTCTGACTTTCCCGAAACATACGAGTAACCTGGCAGCCAGATATTATATGATGCTGGTGTGTTTTGCTCTTCTGCTGACATATTTCATACCGTTTGTGCTGTTCATACGTTATACCTGCAGAAGGCTTGATATTTCCGGGCATCTGCCGCTGCTGGCCTTTTTCTCCGGATGGTTTATTCCGGGCTGGCTTGCCGGCAGCCTTAATGATCGTGCAGATCGATTGCTGAAGCTGATGATTTCGCCGCATTTCGATAAAGTGTGGGGCGATGCAATAGAAGCGCCGATTGTTGAGGAAACGCTGAAGGTCCTGGTTGTGGTCTGGCTTCTCTATATCTTAGGGCGGTATCTGAAAAAGGATTTCCTGGTCGCCGGAATGGCCGTGGGGATGGGCTTTCAGATCGGTGAAGACTTCTCCTACATCGAGGACCGGATCACCGGAAGCTTTCTCCAGTATTCTACGGCAATTGGATATACGATCGATGACCGCATTTCATGGAGCCTTCCGTCTCACTGGATGTACACCGCCCTGGTGGCAGTCGGTGTATATTACATCTTCTTTGGGCGAAAAAAGGAGCAAGGTGCGCATGCAGTTCGAAATGGCATCTTACTGATCCTTCTCGCACTGCTAGAACATGCCTACTGCGACTCGCCGTTTCCGAACATGATGTTACCAGATGCTGCAACGGACGCAGTTATGCTGCTGGCGTTCTATGTGATATACGTAAAAGCCGTGCAGGAATAGAAGAAATTGAAATCAATCACAATCAGGGAAAGGAAGGCAAGGAAGAACGGTGAACGGGTGGAGTAAGAATCCCAGGTGAGCGTATTGTCCATGAGATGTATCAATAATGAATCGTCTCCCGTCCTCAAAATCGTTGAATTCGCGGAAATGAGAACACAAAAGGAGTTCGTTTTTTTCTATTCTGAAATCAGCTGTTTTCAGGAGTTTGGAAACAGAAAAGTTGAAAGTGCGGTTGAGATTAGGTGCAGACAACCGTGGCAGATGATACAATAGTTTCATTAAGAAGTACGCAGAATTGAGGTGGAGTGATGAAATATTGTATAGAATGCGGAAGTCCGCTGGAACTCCGGACGATTCCGGATGAAGGGCCGGTTCCTTACTGCCCGGTGTGCAGAGCTTTCCGCTTTCCGGGATTTAATGTGAACTGCAGCATGATTGTGATGAATCCGAAGAAGGATCACATCGC